>NZ_JAHLDL010000001.1 GCF_018861315.1 Clostridium bowmanii
TAGTTATCTTCTCATGCATAATAGCTATTTTAACAGTCTGTTTTTTATAATTATTACTATGTTTAGTCATCTTACATAATTGTCTTTGAAGTTTAGTAAGAATTTTCTCGTTGTTATATAAAGCTCTAGGTCTTTGCACGTGAACATTATTAGTATCTATTAAAAATTCTTTTAACCCCAAGTCAAAACCTATTGTATTACTTCTTAGAGGTAGCTGAATATTTTCGCAATCTACGTTGAAGCTAACAAAATATTTACCACTAGGTACTTTTGATATTGTAGCAAACATTATTTTTCCAAAAAATCTTCTATGAAGCTTTGCTTTTATCTTGCCAAGTTTCGGTAGTTGAACTAAATTATCCTCAAATAATACTTTAATGTTGTCATTAGTAAAGTTGGTCATGTAAGAATAATTATGGTCATGTTTTGACTTAAATTTAGGAAATCCTGTATGCTCTTTGAAGAATTTCTTATATGAATTATCTAAATTATAAATAGAATTAGTCAGAGCAAATTTATCTACATCTTTAAGCCATAAAAATTCTTTTTTGAGTTCCCTGTTACAATAATTATTACAATCCATTTTAGATAATGATTTCTTATCAGTTTTATATAAATCAATTTTTTTAGATAATATTTGATTATATACAAATCTACAACATCCAAAGGTTTTGCCCATCTGAATTTCTTGAAGCTCAGTAGGATATATTCTATATTTAAATCCTTTTAACATAGATAAATTCACCTTCTTTCTATAAGTTAATTATACCATTTAAACGCAGTGGTATCAACACTTAGCATGTGTAATTTACTTATATTTTATACAATAATACTTAACGCCACTAACTCATGACTGAAGTCACGAGTTAGTGGCGAAATCTTCAATTAGGTGAAGTCCTTGAAAAACTTAAATGTTAATATTAAGCATATTTTCAGTATCTGTGTTTGTAATCTGTTTTAACTTAAAATCTGCAGATGTTAAGGTTTAATATAAGCATACCCATTAGTTTGTTTTATAACCAATTCCCCTACCCCAGAAGGAACAACCCTACAAAAATCAAATAATTGTTTTTCGTCTAAATTCATTTGCCGTAATGAATTAGCACAAGCAGCAAAAGTAACATTTTTTAGTTTTAGGTTTTTTATTTTTTCTAAAAATTCATTTGAATCTTCAATCATTAATTTAACACCTTCACTATTTGCCAGTAGTTCTACTTGCAAATTTTCTTCACCTAAATCTATAATTAAATTGTTTATATTTCCAAGTACTAAATTTACTTTTTCAATTTCGTCTATATGAAATATTACATTATATTTTTTCAATATATATTAACTCCTTTCTACACTACTGATTTTATCAATAAAGATATTATGATTGATTATAACATATAATGGCCTACAGAAATATTAAATATATTTTGATATTTCTATTGCTTTTTGTTCTGTATGTGTTATTATATTGTCATATCGTAATATATTAATATAACAATAAGTTTACACATGTACATATAATAAATTCAATTATAATATTGAGTTAATACATAGATTAAAAGAATACAAGGGGGAATAATTGTGATGAAAAAAGTATTAATTGTAGGTGGAGTAGCTGGTGGAGCTTCAACCGCAGCAAGACTAAGGCGACTGGATGAAACTGCCGAAATAATTATGTTTGAAAGAGATGAATATATTTCTTTTGCAAATTGTGGACTTCCTTATTATATAGGTGAAGTAATAAAAGATAGAGATAAACTCTTAGTACAAACTCCTGAAAGTATGAAAGCTAGATTTAATATTGATGTTAGAAACAACAGTGACGTTGTAGGAATTGACACTGCAAAAAAGACTGTAACAGTTAATAGTAAGGTTCGTGGCACTTATGAAGAAAGCTATGATTATATAGTTCTATCACCAGGTGCAAAAGCAATTAAGCCTAATATAGAAGGTATTAACAGTAAAAGAATATTTACCTTAAGAAACATACCAGATACCGATAACATCAAAGCATATGTAGATAAAAAGGGTATCAATACTGCTGTAGTTATTGGTGGAGGTTATGTTGGTGTAGAAATGGCTGAAAATCTAAAAGAAAGAGGACTTAATGTTACTATAGTAGAAGCAGCCCCTCACATAATGGCTCCTTTTGATACAGATATTGTTTTATCAGTTGAAAAGGAAATTTCAGATAATGGCGTAGAAATCATTTTAAATGATGGTGTAAAAGCCTTTAAAGATAATGAAGATAGTGTAGAAATAATTTTAAATAGCGGTAAAAAATTAAGCGCTGATATGGTTATTTTGGCAATAGGAGTGCTTCCTGATACTGGTTTTCTGAAAAACAGTGGGATAGAATTTGGACCTAAAGGCCATATAATAGTAAATGATAAAATGGAAACAGCTGCACCTTTCGTATTTGCAGTAGGCGATGCTATCGAAATAGTTGATTTTGTGAATAAGCAGAAATCCGCAATACCACTAGCAGGACCAGCAAATAAACAAGGCAGAATTGCAGCTGACAATATAGCAGGTCTTGGAACTACTTATAAGGGAACTCTAGGAACTGCAATTATTAAGGTGTTTGGTTTAACAGCTGCAAGTACTGGTAATAATGAAAGAACACTAACTAGACTTAATATTCCTCATAAAGTTATATTTGTTCATCCTGCAAGCCATGCATCTTACTACCCTGGTGCTCTTTCTATGACTTTAAAGCTTATTTTTAATGATGAAGGAAAAATACTAGGTGCTCAAGGTGTTGGTTATGATGGAGTGGATAAGCGAATAGATGTGCTTGCTACAGTTATACGCCTAGGAGGAACAGTTACTGATTTAACAGAATTAGAACTTTCCTATGCACCACCTTTCTCCTCTGCTAAGGATCCAGTAAATATGGCAGGATTTGTAGCTGAAAATGTATTAGCAGGAAGAATGGATGTATTAACCACAGATGAGTTTATGGCCTATGATAAAGAAAATACCACAATACTGGATGTTCGTACAGAAATGGAATTTAGTAATGGACATATTGATGGCGCAATAAATATTCCTGTAGATAGCTTAAGAGAAAGAATTGATGAACTTGATAAGAATAAAGAAATACTTGAATATTGTCAGGTAGGACTTCGTGGATATGTAGCCGCAAGAATTTTAGCTCAAAAGGAATTTAAAGTTAAAAACTTAACAGGAGGGTATAAATCAGTTTCAATTTCAAACTTTAATCCAAAGAGTGTTGAAAAAAGTGAAACATCAAAAAGGCAGATTTTAGATCCCGATACTCAAGTTATAAAGGTCGGAGTAGATAAGAGCAGTGATAATTATGATAAAAGCCTAGATGCTTGTGGACTATGTTGCCCAGGTCCATTAATTCAAGTTAAAGCTAGTGTCGACGAATTAAATGATGGTCAAATATTAAAAGTCACAGCTTCTGATCCTGGCTTTTATGAAGACATTAAATCTTGGTGTACTAAAACAAATAATGAATTATTAGACTTAAGAAAAGAAAAAGGTATGGTTTATGCTTATATTAAAAAAAACAATAAGACAAACAAAATAAATAAATTTATTGCCTCAGATACTGTAGAAAAAAGCAATAAAACCATGGTAGTTTTCAGTGGTGATTTAGATAAAGCAATTGCAGCCTTTATTATCGCAAATGGAGCGGTTGCAATGGGAAGTAAAGTTACCATATTATTTACCTTCTGGGGTCTTAACATCATAAGGAAACCTGAAAAAGTATCTGTAAAAAAAGGGTTAGTAGATTCAATGTTTGGATTTATGATGCCAAGAGGAAGCAAAAAACTTAAACTTTCTCAAATGAACATGATGGGAATGGGAGCTAAAATGATCCGCTCCGTAATGAAAAACAAAAATATAAGTTCTCTTGAAGACTTAATAAAATCAGCAATAGATAGTGGTGTGGAAGTTGTTGCTTGCTCAATGTCCATGGATGTTATGGGTATTACAAAAGAAGAACTTATTGATGGAGTAAAAATCGGTGGAGTTGGCTATTACTTGGGTGAAGCCGAAAACTCAAATGTAAATCTATTTATTTAATATTTCAAGTAAATAACCTTTAGGAGTATGGATCATTATATCCATGCTTCTTTTTCTTATAGTAGATTCAAGCACACTTGATCAAAAGTAATACTCTTTAATTTTATAAATTCTATACTGTTTTTTTCTGATTTGACATTATGGTAAATAGGATGTAATATTTTATTAGCGTATGCCACCAATAAGGAACGTTGTATATTAAAAAACTATCTGAAAAATGGGGTGAATATTAATGGCAAGGCCAGTGAAGAATAGAAGAGTAGAAAATTTACCGGAATATACATACTTTGTACCCGCAGGTAGAAGAAAATGTGAAATTGAAGAAATACTCATAAAGGTTGAAGAGTTTGAAGCCATGAGACTTAAGGATGTTGAAGACTTAAACCAGGAGCAATGTGCGCAAAGAATGCAAGTTTCAAGACAAACTTTTCAAAACATAATTGATAGTGCACGAAAAAAGATTGCTATAGCTTTAATTGAGGGAAAAGCTATAAATATAAGTGGTGGAAACTATACAAGAAATGTATGTCAATTTAAGTGCATGTCCTGTGAAAACACCTATGAAATAAAATATGAAGAAGACAGAAGTATTTGTCCCTCATGTGGTTCTCAGGAAGTAACTTGTAATAAAATAAGCAATTTTTGTCATAGGCAATGCAAAAAACATCTAATAAATAAAAAATAGATTCATAAGTTTCCGCTTTAAATTTATTTTCTTTATTGGCATTTGACAATAATGAATACTAGTATTATAATATAGATGGCATATGACAAATAAAATACGAGGTGATAATTTATGGCTAATTGTGAAAGTTGTCCATCAAATGCTAAGTGTGATAGTAAAGACACCTGTAGCATAGAAAATAATCCATTAAATAAAGTTAAAAATATTATCGGTGTCATGAGTGGTAAAGGTGGAGTAGGTAAATCGACTATATCTGTTCTTATTGCAAATGAACTTAATAAAAAAGGCTATAAGGTGGGTCTTATGGATTCAGATATTACAGGTCCAAGTATACCAAGATTATTAGGTGTTAAAGATGTGAAACCGCTAATGAATGAATCTGGTATTATACCAGTTAGAACAGCTGAAGGTATTGATGTTATTTCAATGAATTTTCTTGTAGAAAATGAAGAGGATCCGGTTATTTGGAGAGGACCAGCTGTTTCTGGGGTTGTTAAACAGTTTTGGACTGATGTTATATGGGGAGAACTTGATTATTTAATTATAGATATGCCCCCAGGCACTGGGGATGTTGCATTAACCGTAATGCAATCAATCCCTATTACAGGCATAGTAATGGTTTCAACACCACAAGATTTAGTATCTATGATTGTTGGAAAAGCAGTAAATATGGCTCGTAAGCTTAATATAGATGTAATAGGACTCGTAGAAAATATGAGTTATATCATTTGCCCTGGATGCAGTGAGAAAATAAGAATTTTTGAATCAGATAACATTCAAGAATTTCTAAATAAAAATGATTTAGATTTACTTGGTGAAATTCCAATGTGTAAAGAAATTGTTAATATATCTAACAAAGGTCTATACAAGCTAAATGCTGAATTAACAGAAATAACTGAAAATCTTATAAGTAATATTATTAAAAATATAAAAAAATAAAAAAATGGAGGTAAAAGTATGAAAATAGCACTACCTAATAAGGGCAATATGGTGAATCAACATTTTGGAATGAGTGAAAGTTTTGTAATTGCAACTATAGAAGACAAAAAAATTGTTAGCATTGATGAAATATCTTCAGTTGAACTGGCACATAATCATCAAGGTTTAGCGGACTTACTTACAGCAAAGGGAGCAACTGTGGTTATTACTGGAGGTATTGGCGGTGGAGCCATCACTGGCTTACAGCAGAATGGCCTTAAAGTAATAAAAGGAGCATCCGGTGAATATAAAAAAGTCATTGAGGAATATATTAATGGAACCTTAGAAGATAAAGATGTAACTTGCAACCATCATGGTGAACATCACCACCAATAAAAATAAAGGAGCACAATGTGCTCCTTTATTTTTTTATCTCTATAATTAAATCTATAAGCTACTTTTTTAAATTCCCACTAAAACCTGATAACCCATGATTCATATGATATATTGGTCCAAAATTATTTCTTAATAATACATTAACCGCTTTAGGGCTTCTACCACCTGATGCACAATGAACTAACATTGGTTTCCCACGAAATTTCTCAAGTTCAGTAATCCTTGAAGCAATTTCACTAACAGGCATTAGTTTAGATCCGTTTATATGCCCTGATTGATACTCACCTTTAGTTCTGACATCTAGAATAACAAGATCTTTATTGTCTTTGATGAAGGAATTTGCCTCTGACCCAGAAATATTTTTAACATTTTTATTGAACTTAAGTATTATTTTAGGATAGAGCATGTATGCTAATAAAAGAATAGCTACTATGGTAAATAAATTATTCATATTTTTCTCCTTTTAATTTTATATTTTAATATGGTTTTGTTCTATATATGTTTTTCTTATTTTTTTTTATTATTTTTAAGTTTCTATTATTGTTTTATACCCCCCATAGGTATATAATATCATTAATATTAAATAAATGCAATATAACAATCTAAAAATTGCAAAATATATTTTTTAGATATTAATTGTTCACAGAAAATATCTTTGATAATTCATCTGTAAATTGGTAAAATAGAATTTGAAAGGAAGTGTTTTGTATATGTTTAAAGAATTCAAACAATTTGCTCTTAAAGGAAATGTTTTAGATTTAGCTATAGCTGTTGTTATTGGCGGTGCATTTTCTAAAATAGTTACCTCTTTAGTTAATGATCTTATAACACCTATGCTTGGTATATTAATGGGTGGAGTTAATTTTAATAGTTTAAAATACGATGTGCCTTCAATAATATCTGGTGGATCAGCGGTATCCCTTAAATATGGATTATTTATTCAAGCTATCATAGATTTCTTAATCATAGCATTTTCACTTTTTATTTTTATAAAAATTATAACCTCCGCTAAAAATAAAAAAGTTGAAAAAGTTATTGACATCCTTCCCTCAAATGAAGAAATACTGTTAACTGAAATTAGAGACTTACTAAAAGAAAAATAATAATGTAAAAGAGCTCCAAGCAAAGATTCTCCTTGGAGGTTTTCATGTATTTAATTATATAGAGGAGGTTTTTTATTGAAGAAATTTGTAACCACTAAGCAATTATTTTTAATCTTTCTTTTACCTTTAAGTATTATCCTATCACAACTGTCTAGAATACTTCCAAATTTTATAGAAAAATTCTATTCTTCATTTTTATTTAAAATAATTGCTACTATTTTAAGTGCACTCACAGGATTTTTACCATTTTCTCTTGCAGAACTTATAATTGTATCTTTTTCAACATTCGTATTATTTTATATTTCAAGAGCAATTTTGCACTTGTATAAATACAAAGATAGAAGATTAGAAACACTGAAAAACTTTGTTTTAAATATACTGACTATATCAGGAGTAATATTCTTTTCATTTCAGCTTTTATGGGGATTAAATTATCAAAGGCTAACCCTAGATAAAATATTTCAATTAAATATACGTAATTCTTCATCAGCTGAAGTTGCAGGCCTTTGTAAAATACTTATAAATAATGCAAATACTCTAAGAGTAAAATTAAAAGAAAATCAGTATGGCATAATGGAACTTCCCTATAATAAAAAATACATGTTAGAAACTGCTCACTTAGGATATGATAGCGCCTCACTAAAATATAGTAAATTAAAAGGTAACTACGGAACACCTAAGGGTATATTACTCTCAATTCCAATGTGTTATACAGGAATTACTGGCTTTTATTTTCCTTTTACCAATGAAGCTAATATTAATATGGCAGAACCTGATTCATTTCTTCCCTTTACAACTGCTCATGAAATGGCCCATCAAAGAGGATTTGCCAAGGAAGATGAGGCAAACTTTATAGCATATATAGCCTGTATAAACCATCCTGATGTGAATTTTAAATACTCTGGAACACTTTCAGCTTTATCTTATTCATTCAATGCCTTACGGAAAAACGATTCTCAAAAATTCAAAGAATTGATTTCAACCTGTAGTACTAGTGTGTTAAATGACTTGAATTACAATCAACGTTTTTGGAAAGGTTACTCTGGTCCTATAGAATTATTGGGTGATAAAATTAATGATACTTATCTTAAGGCTCAAAATCAAGAATCTGGAACAAAAAGCTATGGTGCAATGGTGGATTTACTTCTTGCTGAATACAGAAAAAAATAATTCTTTAAATACCCTATTTCATTATAAATAGGGTATTTAAAGAATCATCAATTTAAGCATATTTATATTTAATTATCTAACTCTTCTTGCGGACATATAATCACTTCTGGTTAATTGCGATATTTTAACTACATCCCCTGTGCTTGGGGCATGTATGTATGAATTATTTCCCACATAAATACCAACATGATGTGGACTTCCTGATCCAAAGAACACTAAATCTCCTGCCTGTAGATTTTTTCTAGACACATATGTTCCATGTGTTATCTGATCATAAGTAGATCTACCTGTACTAACTCCAAAATGTGCATATACATATTGAACAAAGCCTGAACAATCAAAAGTATTTGGACCTGTGGCTGCCCACTCATATGGAGTTCCGAGGAAACTTTCAGCATAATCTATTACTCCATTTGAGCTAACTGATGATGAGTTTTGAGGTCGACTTGGTTCTTCTTTTGCGGGTTCTTCTTTTACGGGCTCTTCTCTTGTTTCATTATTTACTATATTGCTTACTGAACCTCTTGATGGAGTAATTTCTCTAGTATTTTGAGTAGCTACTGCTACCTCATATTTAGGTGTTTGATTTGACGCATTTTTTATTTCGCTCATAGTACTACCGAGTAATGCCTGAGTTTCTGTTATTTCATTCTTGTGTAATTCTTGCTGAGTTTTTGCTTCTACTATTAATTTGCTTTGTTCTTTTTTCTTTATACTAAGCTTGTCCAATTTGTTTTCATTCTCAGCTTGTAATGCTAATATTTTTGTCTTACTATCATTAAGTGCTTCTTTTTTATCCTCAATATCTTGTTTTTTAACATTTAATTCGCTAATAATTTGGTTATCATATTCTACAATCTTTTTTACATTTTCTACTCTTGAAATAAAGTCCTCTAGCCCTTCAGAATCAAGCAAAATTTCTAAATATGTATCTGCTCCATTCATAAACATGACTCTCATTCTTTCATTAAATAAATCTTCTTCGCCCTTTATATTTTCCTGCGCAATTGCTATATTCTTAGTATTTTGCTCTATTTTATTTTCAGTATCATTTATCTGCTGTTTTGCTTTATCTATTCCTGAGTATATACTTTCAATATCAAAATCTAGCTTCTCAATAGATATCTCTAATTTCTCAAAATTCTTCTGCAGCTCAGTATATGAATCTTGTTGCACTTGAAGCTGTTTCTTTTGATTATTTAATTGCTCACTTAGTGGTGCTGCTACGATTGGCATACTTGCTGACATAGCTAGTCCAGTAGCTATGAGTAAAGATAATACTCTTTTTCTCATTATTATTCCCCCACATCGAATGTTGTTAATTTTTTATAAATATTTGTTTTTTTAGTCATAAAAATATTATAGCACGATATGGGGACAAACCCAAGGGAATAAATAAGATAAATGGATAATTAATTATAATTTATGACTTGCATTGAATTCATAAAAATCGCATATATTGTATTAATAATTTAATTTAGGGAGTAAGGCACATGAAAATAAATATAGAGTCAAAGCTGCTAACACACCAATGACTAAAGCCATTGATAAACTAATATGCCAGATTAGCAAGGAATGGCTACATATTCCTGGTGTAATTGATATTGCTTCCAGCATTACAAATGAAAATGACTGTATCCTTGTTTTTGTAACCCACAAAACTAGTGAAGTCGAAAAAAATTTTCCTTGTAACCTAAATGGATTTCCAGTAATAATCATAGAAACTACGGACTTTTATATTGGATAAAAAAGTATATATTACGCAAATTCACTTTGCATAATATATACTTTCTTTAATTGGATGTTAATTTAAATTTTTTTTTTATTTGAAAGAATTCCAAAACACCCCTTCAGTATCAATTATATTCATTATTTCCTCATATGGTATTTTAAATGTAGGAAATCCGTAAGCATAAGGTGCAATTTCATATGGAGTAAAATAAATATTTAGTACTTCCTCTGATACATAAAAAAGCTGATCATTCTTTATCCCCTTATACTGGTCAATCCATATTCCTGAATCTGGTCCCATATCCTCTATCTGTTTTCTTATAATATCACTTAGGACTAAGGCGAAATTGCTGTTTTGCTTAAATAAATCCTCTAGTTCATAAAATCTTCCACTACTCAAATCCACATGGGGATAAATTTCTGTTGGCATGCCATGTGCTGCCCCAAAGGGATAGTTATATCCTGAAAGTTGTAAAACTAGCAATTCCTTTTGAAAAAACTCTACAACAAATTGTCCATAATAATTATAGTCAATTTCTTCACTACTATCAATATGCCTAACCTGTGATTTTTCTTTCAATTTTTTATTAACTGTGCCTTCTATTTTGTTATTGTCCATCCCATTAATTTGAGGATAATATACTAAGAAATTTCTACTAGGTTTATACTTCTTTTCTTTAATTGTATACTGCTCATTCAATTTTATACTACCATTCTGACTCCATATAATATCCCCCGCTTTATATAAATAGGCTATTCTATTATCTACCTGAACCACAATTATATCTCCTATAAAAGATAGAATTCCATTTCCCTGTATAATTGGTAATTTTGATATTTTCTTTCCGGCTTCATTAATAAAAAACGTCTTAGAATTATCATAAGCAGATGCTAATTTGTTTTTATAATTTGATACTCCATAATAAATAAAATCCGTAAGAAATTTACCATCAATATCTACAATTGCATATTTAGAACCTATATAAGGCCTCTTTTTACTAATAGCTATTCCAACAGACGCACGCCCCTCCCCTAATAATTCTATGTTATTATACTTAGGACTTACAATAAAATTACCTTTTTTATCTATTAGTCCATATTTATTTAAATAGTTAGCAGAAGTATTAACTACAGCCCTTTCACTTTTAAAGGTTTCAGCTGAAGCAAATTGCGCTGCTATTACAACATTTCCAGCTTCATCTATATATCCATACCCATCTTTATCATTTTCTTTAAATGATAAAAGGCCCTCCCCTATATCAGAAACAAAAGCATATTTGAACTCCTTTAAAATCACACCATTAGCCTCTATAATAGCATAATTCCCTCGCTGAAGCTTTACAACTGCTTTTCCGTTTTTAAAATCTCCAGCTATTTCATATTTAGGGGGTATGGATATATTCCCCTTACGATTAATATATCCATACAACCATGTTCCATCCGTGCTTATAATAGAAAATACTGCTCTTCCTTCTCTAAAGCTTCCTATATAATTATAAACTTCACCTGTAACTTCAATACCCTTCTCGTCTATAACCATAAAACCACTTTTAGAGACTACCACTGCAAGACCTTCAGAAAATTCTTGAATACTCTGGTACTTTGGTTTTACAATGTATTTACCCCTTTTATCAATGATTCCCGAGAGATCTTTTATAGTAATCACAGCCAGACCATTGTCCTGAAATTGCCTAGCCCAATTATAAAGAGGCTTTATAACAAATTCCCCTCCCCTATCTATATACCCCCATCTAAATCCATGGATTGTACTAATGGAAGCAAGTAGCCTCTCAATACTATTTATCCTTAAATTAACCTTATTATTTTTTATAAGTTCCTGAAATGCTTCTTTAGAGGGATAATCTTGGTTAATTTTCAAGCCTATTTCAATAGACTTTTCCGCCTCTTTTTGCATTTCTGCTTTTATCTGAGCATCACCTAGATAATACCAATAGAAAGCCGCTTTAGGCATCTGTTCTACCTTTTCCTTATAATACTCAACTACCTTCTTGAAATAATATGGGTATGACTCCTTTGCAGGTACTAATTTTGAGTCCTCCCATCTAAGTAAGTCAACCTTATATGCCTCTCCTGTATCATGGTTCCATAGTGCTATTCTCACTTTACCATCTATATCCTTTTGACTTGGAATATTCTCTACTTCAATCCTACTGTACATTACATCACTAATAATTCTATTAAGCTGGGCATTGCGAACCTGAAAAATGTTAAGCTCAGACCAAATTGCTCCAACCTGCCATCCAATTAATAAATCTTTAATTCCACTACCTGTTACATCTGCAAAATTCAGATAACTTATATTATATCCTATGCCCTCAATATCAGCCATTTTGTACCAAAGATTATTATGATTTTTTAAAACTAAAACAAATGGATTTCCTTGCCACATATAGGCTGCTATTATCTCTGGTATACCGTCCCCATCTATATCTACCATCTTAACAGGCATTTCTTCATAAGGATTTTGTGCATTCACAAGCGCCGCACCGATTGGCAAAGATTTCCGCACAAAATTTATCAAAGTTGCTGCCTTAGTCATAAAATTTTCCTCCATATTTTATTCATACTACTATAATATGAAGTTAATAAAAAAAGTGTACCCTATTGACAAAAATTTTACACAATGTCATAAAATATACCATAAATGAATAAATAGGGATTCTCATTCTACCTTAGCACTGTAACTATCCTTGGAAAAATATCAATATAAAATATAAATTATTGCTAAAATTGCAACTATAAAATATAATAATCCCACAATGTTTTTTCTTAATTTTACTTCTTTGTATATCTTTTCTTGGAGTCTTTTAGTACACCTATTTGTTCTAGTATTATACTCGTTCAATTTCACTGTTTTTTCATATATATTTACTTTTAATGCTTCCAAAATTTCTTTTTTTAAGTCTTCAACTGAACTATATCTATCAAGGATATCGATTTTAACACACTTTTGTATTATTGCTTTTAAATTTATATCAATATCCTCCTCATAATTTTCATTAATAAGAGGCTCCACCCCTGTGATAGGCGCCTTTCCTTTAACCATAAAATATATTAACATTCCTATGCCATATATATCTGTTTGCTTGCAACATTTTCCTAAACCATATTGTTCCGGAGCTGCATATCCATTAGAACCCGCACTCCTTGTATCTTGGTCTATGTCACCCTTATAAACTTTTGAAATACCAAAATCAATTAAGACAACTTTTTCAATGGGAGTTATCATTATATTTGATGGTTTTATGTCTCTATATATAATGGCTGGATTTTGATTGTGCAAATAACCTACAATATCACATAGATCCGATGTAATCCGGCAAATCTTTTCCATTTGCATTTTACCATTTACTTTCACATATTCTTTTAGTGTTTGCCCCTCCACATAGTCTTGAACCATATAAAGATAATTTTTCTCATAAAATATATCGACAATTCGGCGAATACCTACGTGGCTTAAGTCTTTTAAAATATTAGCTTCTGTTAATATACCTGTATTTTTTATATCCTTTATTACTTCTTTTATAGCCCAAAGGTTTCCATACCGAGTGTTTTTACATAAATAAACGGTACCCATACCACCTTTTCCTAAAATTTTAATTACCTCATATTTTTTGTCTAATATATCTCCACTATTTAGCATAATTCACCTCTTGTATAATGTTTCATAGCTTGTCTATTTATAATATACGTATAGTTACCCAATTTTAAGGGGTGGCTGCTTATAGTCATATCTTACCTCATATTAGTATATATATATAATATATACTAATAACATATTTTCATATATAAAATCTTTACAAATAAAAAATACATTTGCTATTATTTTTTACCGCAAGTAATAATAATATCTCATAAAATGAGACTACAAATGCTAATTAATTATATCAAACTTTCAATAGATTTACAACATTCTGTACGTAAAGACCTCTAATCCACTTGTTGGATGGACAGCACTACTAGATGTAATTTCTTTTAGTTTTTATGTACCATTTTTAACATCATGAATATAATAATACTGTAAAGTAAATTGAGGAGATGACTATTGATGGCTTACAGTGCTCGAGAGTTATTGGCTAGAATAATAAAATGTGAAGCCGGGGGAGAAGGCGAAAATGGAATGAAAGGTGTGGCCTCTGTAGTTATGAACAGAGTAAATGTAGTCGATGGTGAATATTTTACACTAGGTCAAGGCGATCTAAGAAATATTATATTCCAACCAGGGCAATTTGATTGTGCAACTTCTGTACTTAATGGCATGAATAACCCACAAACCATTTGGTCAAGTCCACCAGAACAAATCCATTATGATATTGCCGATTGGGCACTATCTGGTCATAGGTTATATACAACAGGTTCTTCCTTGTGGTATTTTAATCCCTTTGCACCAGGTTGTCCATATCTATTTCCTTTTAATGGTAGTGGCACCTACCAAGCTAGCGTAGCTCAACATTGCTTTTATAATCCCACAGCCAAATATTTTACAACTTAATTAAAAATCATTGCTAATAATACCTTTAAATAATGATTAATTATATTTTTAAGGAGGATATTTTATGTTTATAGTACCACCTAATAATTTTAATGGAACTCCAATGTGGAATGCTTACCCTATGTTTGAACCTCCAATGATGCCAATTCAAGATTTTGACAATCTTGATGATACAAGACAAAAACCTATGTTTGAGACCTCTACTAATAACCAAGACTTTGATATTGCCCCCGGCTCCCCCATAGTAAATAATCCACTTTATAATCAAGGTTGGTTGACAACGCAAATAGGTAAATATATAAAGATAGAATTTTTAATTGGCACTAGTATGCTAATAGATAGAGAAGGCATTTTAAAAGAAGTTGGAATTAGTTTTATTGTTATTCAAGAAGCTGGTACAAATGATATGTTAATGTGTGATATATATTCCATCAAATTTGTGAGAGCTTTTGATCCTCAGCCTGTAAAATGTATTCCATAAAGTTAAATCTAATCAAAGTTTTTACATTAATTTCAAAATGAAATCTCAAAAACATATAACTTTAATTTCAATAAACAAAAACTCTTATGCTATAAACATAAGAGTTTTCATTTTATTTCACCTTTTCTACTTCACCATATTTTACTCCAAAGGTGTCTACAGTAACCTTTTTCATCTTTTGATCTTTTATAGGTTTAGTACCTTCAGTCTTTACAGCAACTATTTTATCTGCTATTTCCATCCCCTTTATAACCTTACCAAAAGAAGCATAATCGCCATCTAAAGAACTATAATCATGAACCATTATGAAAAATTGTGATCCAGCTGAGTTTGGCTGACCATTTACTCTACCCATAGAAATTACTCCTCTTTCATGCTTTAGTGTATTAGCAAACTTATTATTGCTAAACTCTCCAGCTATTGAGTACCCTGGCCCACCACTTCCAGTTCCCTCTGGGTCACCACCTTGTATCATAAAACCTGGCATTACTCTATGAAAAATTAATCCATTATAAAAACCGTTCTGTACTAGTGAAACAAAATTTCTAACAGTATTAGGTGCAATCTCTGGATATAATTCTACCTTTATAATTGAACTATCTTCCATCTCTATAGTAACTATTGGATTTTTGTCATTTGCTGTTTTTTCTGTTTTAATCTCTTTAGAAGTTTCTACCTTTTCCGCTACTTTAGTGGTACTCTCAACTTTATTTTGGTCCTTATTAGAACATCCTACTGCAAACATTACAAAAAATACTACAAATAGTGCCATTACTTTCTTTCGACTCTTAATTCTCTTCATCTTATAATCGCTCCCTTTTGTTTATTATTAAAAATTAAGTAAAATACTACTTTGGGTTACTTTTATACACTAGCTTTAATTAATTCCATATTCCCCTCAAGTATATACTCTACTCCTTTTGATATATAAATTGTTTCTTCTTCTTTTAATTTCATTTGCATATTATTAGCTTTTATTATACCCTCACCACTTATTACGATATAGCTATGAAAACTTTCAACAACCCTGTCTACATAATTGTTATGAACAATTACTTTTTCTACTTTAAAATATGGTGTCTCTAATTTAGAGAAATTATCAATTTTACCACCATTATTTTCACCTTTATAATCTATAACGTCTAAGGATTTTTCTATATGTACTTCCCTACCACGTCCCCAGTCATGAAGCCTATATGTAATATTACTATTTTGCTGTACCTCAATAAGCTTTACTCCAGCTTCTATTGCATGTACTGTTCCAGCTGGTATATAGATAAAATCTCCTCTTTTTATATTAGTCCGCTCTAAATAATCTTCTAATTTATCTTCTTTTATAATTTGACTTAACTTATCTTTGTTTAAGCCCTTCTTTATTCCTGATATTAAAGTTGCACCCTCTTTTGCTTGTAATATGTACCAACACTCTGTTTTCCCATTAGAATGCTCTACCCTTCTAGCATATTCATCATTTGGATGTACTTGGACAGATAAATTATCTTCTGCTTTTATAATTTTACTTAGTATAGGGAAATTACTACCACATCCTAAAACCTGAGATAACTCTTGACCTTCATAAATACCTTCTTCTATTGTAGATTTCCCATCTTCATGGCATGAAAGTACCCATTTTTCCCATCCCCATATTTTTTCACTTATGTATGGTTTTAATTTCAAAATTAATTCTTTAGACATTACGATTCCTCCAATAATTTTTAATTATTTTACTCCATATCCTTTACAATAGCTATTGCCTCTTCTCTAGTACTACTTGGCCCACAAATATTAATGTTTTCATTATATTTACTGTCTACTTTACCAAGTCTTATAAGTATTTTATTAAAATCCTTTGATGCATCAAGCGTTCCCGTTACTTCATATTCACCTTTTTTAATGTTTTTAGTTTCTATAAAGGTGTTATATCCCATAGTTTTAAAAATATTGTTTTTAGCCCATATCCTCTTCAAAATAACTTGTTCTTTAATTCCATCTACTTCTACACTTCCAGTAAATACATGATTTAAAGATAATTTCTTTTTTAATTTTCCAACAAGTTTAATTTCAGTTACCTTTTGAAATTCACTATTGTCAGCATACATAAATGCACTATAGTTTCTTTCAATACTCACCGGTCTAAAATATATAAGTGATATTAAAATTATACCAATAATTCCAATTACTATTGAAGCTTTTAAAGATACTCTATCCATATTCATCACCTCAAATCTAAATTATTTCATTTAGCAATATTTACTTTTTCCCAAGCCATACATAATATTATAAACTAATTTATCTTATAGTGCACTAGAAAAAGTAAACTGCAATAGGGTTAAACAGTTTTTTTAATAACTTCTTAACCTAACTGACTAATTTATCATAATTTTATGCATTTCCATTTTCCGGTTCTATATCTTGAAGATATTACTAATTGCGGACCAAAAACAAACAATATTATCAATAAATTCGCCTTAACAACAATAAGTAGTAATGTTATACTTATTTAAAATTTATGATGAGAACAGTAAGTTAATGAATTCTTCTAAGCGAGTTAGGAATAGTGTAAGCCTAATAAGAATCATTATACCGAAAGACATCTCGGAGTTGTACATTTGAAATCTCTTTGCTGAGTCATTAGAATGCATCGGGTTCCCCCGTTAAAAGGAATAAAGTGAATCAATTATTTATGATTAACTAGGATGGTACCGTGGGATTTATACTCTCACTCCTATATGGAGTGAGAGTTTTTTGACGTATAAAGCTATAGATATTAAAGGTTTAAAACTTGAATCTGTAGTTGAAGTAATTTGAGAGGTTAAAGAAAGAAATGCTGAAACTAAAGAAATTGAAGTATTAGTCAGAACATTAAATATTATATCCGGAGTTACAGAGGACTTACCTGTAGAAATTAATAAAGAAGATTTAGACGTAAATATAGATACTCTTTTAAACAATAGATTTTTAACCTTAAGACACTTAAAGACCAATGCTATCTTTAAAATACAAGCTGCCTTAGCACAAGGTTTTGCTAAACTTTTAAAGAACATGGACATTACACAGGTATATAGTCCAAAAATAGTGGCAGAAGGGACTGAAGGTGGGACTGGTTTATTTGAGCTTAAATACTTTGAAAAAAAGCATATCTAGCACAAAGCCCTCAATTTTATAAGCAAATGCTCAACTTTTAGGTCTTAGAAATGTACGGGAAGTTACTCTGTTCCCAAGGGATAGAGATAGAATTGCACCTTAAATTATTACCTTGTGAAATGTTGTTGACTCATAATGTATTATTGTATATACAAAAAAACGGAGGTAAATTTGTTTGCACAATTCTACCTCCATTTCCTAATACATGCACCTTATTTCTCATTAAAGTTTAAAGTCTATCTGTCACCATGCTTCTATTTTTTTGAATATAGCTTGGGTAAAATAAAGTCAATAAACACCCCTGTGCACACTCCGCTTATAACGCAAGTAGCACATACAAATAAATACAAGGCTTTTATTAAATCTCCAAACCCTTCACCTGGATTATTCCTAATCATGTACACATTATATATTCCCATAAGAAGAAAAATAACTGCTGGAATATATTTAGCATATTTTTTTCTACCAACTAACCTATGGATTAAATAAGTTATACCAATTACTGCAATACATACCGCTGACACTAACAATATAAATCTTGTCATTATATCCTCTCCTTTATTATTTAAATTCTACTTATTAATATCATCTAATATAAATTATAAAATGTAAATGAATTTTATTCAATCTCTTTTACATATTTCTCTTAATTTTCTATATTAAAGTTTAAAAATATATTAATTAAAATTCGGGCTAAAATAAAGCAGCTATGATTTTGCTCATAGCTACTTTATTAATTACTACCGAGTCACATTTAAATAAGCTAGCATGCTAGCTTATTTAAATGTATCTATTTAGTCTTCCAAGTTGTTCCTTCCTTAGTGTCCAGAAGTTCAATATTCATAGCTATAAATTCATTTCTTATCTCATCCGCTCTCGCCCAATTCTTACTAGCTCTTGCGTCAGCCCTCTCAATTATAAGCTTATTTATAAGTTTCTCATCTACCTTTGAATCTCCATTCTCCATTGTCATAAGGTCTAAGGACAATACCTTATCGAAATCTTCTACAAGTATAGATTTTTCCTTATTACTCAGTTCTTCATCTTTTAAAACATCAAAGAGTACAGTGAAAGCATTTGCTATATTTAAATCATCGCTGATATAAGATGCGAATCTTTCTTTGTACCTTTCAATTTTCTCATCACTTACTAAATCATTTTCATCCACAGCAATTAAAACAGTGGCTATTCTATCTTTTAGTTTTTTAAGTCCCTTTTTAGCTTCAGATAAACTATCAAAACTAAACACTAACTGCTTTCTATATTTAGATAAAAGACAGAAATATCTATAATCAAGCGGACTATATCCTTCTTCTTCAAGTTTTGCTACAGTTAAAAATCCACCAGTAGATTTTGACATCTTACCATTATCTACTACTAGAAACTCCGCATGCATCCAGTACTTAACCCATTTATGCCCTAGTGCCCCTTCAGATTGAGCTACTTCATTAGTATGATGTATAGCAATATGATCTATTCCTCCACAATGAATATCTAAATATTCACCAATATATTTAATAGACATTGCCGAGCATTCTAAATGCCAGCCTGGAAATCCTCTGCCCCAGGGTGACTCCCACTGCATAATTTGATTAGAAAACTTAGAGTTTGTAAACCATAACACAAAATCCAGTGGATTTTTCTTATTAGGGTCTATTTCTACTCTGCTTCCTGCTTTAAGCTCATCTATACTAATATTTGCAAGCTTAGTGTAATTTGGAAACTTATCAATTTCGAAATATACATTTCCATTAGAAACATAAGTGTAGCCTTTTTCTTCAAGTATCTTTATAAGATTTATCATATCCGGTATATGCTCTGTAGCTCTACACACAATTGTCGGTCTTTTTATATTAAGTTTGGTGCAATCTTCAAAAAAAGAGTCTTCATAAAACTTAGCGATTTCCCATACAGTTTTATGCTCACGGCTTGCGCCCAGGGCCATCTTATCTTCACCCTCATCTCCATCAGATTGAAGGTGACCTACGTCAGTTACATTCATTACATGCTTAACCTTATAATTAACATACTCTAAGGATTTTTTAAGCACATCTTCAAATATATATGTCCTTAAATTACCTATATGTGCGTAGTTGTAAACTGTAGGTCCACAAGTATACATACCCACTTTACCTTCTTTATAAGGTATAAATTCATCTTTATTTCTAGTCAAAGTATTATAAACATAAAAACTCAATATATTCACTCCTTTTTAAATAGTATAATAGCACCCACTACTTTGTAGAAACTTACACTAATAGTTAAACCATTGCATTTAAAAATATAAAAAGCCACAGGCATACTGCAGCTTCAAAGTATAAACAACCACAGACTTTTACCTGGGAATAACTATCACAAACTAATAATTTATTACTTTCTTCACAAATAAATAACATATATAAATTCTAACATAATATTGTGATAATGCAATAAATTATAACAACTTTTTTTTATTTCTTAAGTAATTATATGATTTATGCCTAACAATTAACTTGTTAGACTATCTTTAATTTACAAACCTGCATAAAAAACAGGAGTAAATAAAGTTTATTTACTCCTGTTTTTCTTATTTTCTATCGGCGGACTGTTTTTTAGTTGTAGCATTTTGATTTTTTCCAGTTTCTCTAGTTATTGGAGTATCATAGTTACTTTTAACTAATCTCGAAAATTTATTATCCGGTTGGCTATCTTTAGGCATAAAAGCATCTCCCTTATCTATATTCATATCTATAGGTTCTTCTATTTCTAAAATTTTATTCTTTTGAATTTTTTAATTTAAAATTCAGTGTTTCCAAGAAATCTTTTAAATATGCAAGGGGCTCCTATGGTAATCCACAATCCAACAACAAAATATCTAAAAAAATCAGCAAAAATGTTAATGGGTAAAATTTTCTTTAATATAAATTTTAAAGTTATGAGAACAGTTAATCCAAACAATAATTTAATTAGTTGTTTTATCTTAGTATTTCTAACATCATACTGCACATACTTTGACTCTAGTACATATCCAATAAAAAATCCAAACACTGTTCCTGATATTGTATAATAAGTTTTTTCCTTTAAAAAAATCATTCCAATAAGCATGGGTACAACAATTATCATTAATATCCAAGCTTTTTTTGTTGATTCTGCATATTCAAAAATATAATTAGAAATAAAGACCCATATAGTTCCAACCGCAACTCCACCAATTACATCTATGGGGTAATGCACTCCAAGATACATTCTAGAGAATGCAACTAAAATGATTGCACTAATTCCAACTATATAAATCCACTTTCTTTTCAAACGAACCATCCAGGAAACCCAAAAGGTAGATGCTCCTTGAGTATGTCCACTTGGAAAAGATTGTCCTGTAGCAGTTTGAACTCTTAGTGATCTTATTCCAGAAATTCCTATAGGCCTTGATGCATTTACTAAATCCTTTAACACAGTATTTACAATTGTGCCTGTCAATAATGCAAAGCCTAATTTATAACCAAACTTTTTATTTACACACCAAAATATTATAGCTGCCGCAATAATGTAAAAATACTCTTCTCCTGTCATTGTAACTAATTGAAAGAATACATCCAAAAATGGTGATGTTATAGATTGTATAAATTTGATGATTTCTATTTGCATTTTGTATGTCCTCCCATCTACTGTGTAAAGCTTTTATATTATATGGTATTCTTCAATAGTATAATAAACTCCTTTATATTCCTTGGTAATTTTATATAAAAAAGTTAACTTTTAAATTTACATTAATTGTAATTTTAAATACTTTTTATATAAAAATTATGAATATACTATTTTCCTTTTATTTTCTTTACTTCATCAGACCAAATTTTAACATAATCATCTGTGGCCCATTGTGCCATAACAGATATCTCTGAATTTTTAAGTTGAAGCTCTTTTAGTGGTGATTTCCCTAAAGCATTATTTTTTATAGCATAAACCAATAATTTTGATTTTGTTAGTACAACTACAATATCCTTATTTGGGGAGGTATATCCATCTACTGCATTGGGTACCTTTTGTTTTATAACCTCCCATGATGGAAATATTGAATCATAGTTTACCAAGTTATCGGGGGGTTTGTTAGGAAGATTAAAGTCAACATACTCATTTTTTACAGATGGGCTTAAATAGTCTAATCTTCCACGTAATAACCATTTCCCATTTTCTCTAAAAAGTCCAAAATTTGTTGGTGATGGAGTATCTTTTAATAAATTTTTATCTCTTCCAGATATAGTTTTTAAATATGATTTTGCACCAGAATTTAGGCCTTCTATTCCCCTTTCTCCTAATACCTTTGATGCAGAAATTGGGACTTCCGACCCAGTATATATAGTGTCAAGTGGAACCACTTCCAATGAATGCGACTCTGTTGTTTGCTTATCACTATTTGTAGTACCTGCAATGTCTCTTTCATAACACACATAATCATTTCCAACAAAATTAATGCTTTTAAAATCATAATAATATTCATTCTGAACTTTTATGATTTCACTTTTAATTTCCTTTTCTATGGGAGCTGCTATTAAAAAATCCCGACCATAATTATTAGTAATTTCTCTCTTAACCTGGAGTTTCCAAAACCCAGTTCTCCTTGGAACAAATAAAAAGGGCAGTTCTAATATTGGCTGAATTGACCCGTCATTACTAATCCATAATGTTCTATATATAGGTTCCAATATTGGTCTATTTTTATTATCATAAGGCAATTTATAATCAACAGTTTTATAATATTTTAGCCCCAATAAAAGACCAGATTGATGTTTCTTTATATATGATTCTAATTTACTATAGGGTAATTGATTTTCATTTTCAATATCATCCATGCTTGTTTTGTTTCCATTCGCTTGTTTTGACAGAAAGAAAAATACACCATCCTTTATTAAAATGATCTTACCATCATCAATTTTTATAATGTCTCTAAAATAATTTTGATTAGAGGTAATAGTAATAATCTTAATTTCATTTTGATTTATATGAAGATTTTCCATATAAGATTTGTAATTGTTATATAAATATGTCTTTGTATCAACACTTTTAATCTTAAATTCAGGTTTCTCACACTTATCATCTGGTAAAACAATTTTTTGTTCTTCAAACCAAGCTTTTTTTCCAATCCACTCCTTGGCTTCCTCTTCAAGCATCTTAGACACAGTTGAATAAGCATAGCTCTCAACCTTCCAAACACCAACTATTGGAAGCGGCACTTTAGGTGGGATTACTCTGCTTGTCGATGATAAATCAACATTATTACAGGCTGTTAAATTTATAAGTACTATTACTAAAATAAATAGTGATAATATTTTTTTCATAACTTTTCTCCCTTACATAGCATAAATGCTTTCATCTTATACTGGAATAATTATACATACTTCCGTTCCCTTGCCAAGCACACTATTAATTTGAAGTTCACCTTCGTGAAGCTTTATAATTTCATCGCATATAGAAAGTCCTATTCCATTTTTAGAATTTGCATTCTTACCTTTGAAAAACTTTTCTTTTACTCTTGGTAATTCATCTTTTGGTATGCCACATCCTGTATCAATTATTTGAATAACAATATTTTCACCCTCTAAATTAACTCGTATACTTACATTTCCTCCATCAGGTGTAAATTTAAATGAATTATCCAAAACATTTATAAACACTTGTTTTAACCTATTTCTATCTGCAAATATTTTAGGTAAATTTTCATCTATAACTAAGTTAAGATGGATATTTTCCTTTAAAGCTCTAGGTAAGGTCTGCGTTTTAATATTATTTAAAATGTCCTTTAAATCAACAAAATCTTTTTTTATAGATACTTTTCCTGATGATAATTTAGAGAAATCCAGCAAGTCCTCAACTAAAAAAGTTAATCTATCGGATTCTTGTTCTATAATTTCAAGCCCTTCTTTAAGTTCTTCTACATCCTCAAGTTCACTAGAATTTAAAACAATAGACCATCCTTTTATAGATGTTAATGGAGTTCGCAGTTCATGTGAAACAGAAGCAATAAATTCATCCTTCATTCTTTCACTCTTCAATATTTCCTCTGTCATATAATTTAAGGTTTTTGCTAGTTGTCCTAATTCATCATCTGAATTTACTTTGATTTTCTCAATGAAATTGCCGCTGGCCATTTTTTCTGCACCACTCATTATTTTTTTTATAGGGCTAGTAATAATACTAGAAATAAAAATACTTACTATTCCCGAAATTATAATAACCATCCCACCAGTAATTAAGAAAAATCTAGATAACTGATAAATATCATCATCAATTTTCTTAAGTGAAGTTATAAATCTCAATACCCCATTTATTTTTCCATTATAAATTAGTGGATATGCTACTGTCATAACCCCCTCATTTTCATACTTTTGTCTATCAATTATGCTACCAACTTTCCCAGCTGATGCTTCTATAAAATCATTACTCTCCAATTTTTTTTCTGGCATTACTCCTAAGGAATCCATAATCACAAATCCATCTAAATCTATAATTTGAACTTCCGCATTGATCTTTTCATAAAATACATCTACATTATTAGCTACGTTTTCCTTCACATTTGCTGATGCTAAATATGTATTATAAAAGCTCGTAGATAACATTAACTGATTGGATAAATTTGATTCTACATTTTTATAATAGTATTTTTTAGTCCCTGCTATTAAAAATCCCTCTACAATTATGACAGTAATCAATATTACTAATAAATAGCTCCCAGCAAGCTTTGTTCTTAGGGAGTTCACTTAAGATTCCCCCCATCTATACCCGGTACCCCAAACTGTTTCAATATACTGAGGCTGTGATGGGTCTTTTTCAACTTTACTTCTAAGTCTTCTAATATTCACATCAACTATTTTAGTATCTCCTATATACTCATATCCCCAAATTACATTTAAAAGTTCATCTCTGCTCAATGCTTTACTAGGATTTTGTATAAACATTTTCATAAGTAAAAATTCTTTTGGAGTTAAGTCTAATTCTATATCATTTTTGAATATTTTCTTTGAATATAAATCAATTCTAAATTCTCTAGAATTAATAAAATTTGATTGTTCTTTATTTTTATGTTTCATTCGCCTTAAAAGCGAATTAATTCTTGCAATAAGCTCCAATGGGTTAAATGGTTTAACCATATAGTCATCTGCACCAAATTCTAGTCCCATTATCTTATCCATATCTTGTCCTCTAGCTGTTAAAATGATTATTCCAATGTTTTCATTTTGCTTTTTTAATTTTTCACAAAGTTCAAAGCCATTCATACCCGGCAGCATAATGTCTAATATAATCAGATCTGGATTCTCCTGAAGTATTTTTTGCAAACCTTCTTCCGCTGATCCAGCCTCAAAAACTTCAAATTTTTCTCTCTTCAAACTAATTTTAATAAACTTCCTAATAGACTCTTCGTCTTCTACTATTAATATTCTACTCATTGGTCGCCCCCTATCAAGCTATTACTAAAATTATATCAAATATTGCTATAATTTATAAGAGATTTATAACTTAAAATAAAGTGCTTATAAAAGTAAACAAACAAAAAACCAATCTAAGATACAGACTGGTCTCTAAACTGTCCTTTATAAACATACTATAACTTTAATAGAATATATCTTAATCTACTTTTTCATAATCCACATCAATAATAGTATTATCTTCATAATTAATATCAATGGAATCTGCTGTAAATGTGTCATTGCTGGATATATCAGCTTTTATAGTAGCATCGTTCTTTGTCCTTATTTTATATATACAATTTTTAATTGTTTTTACTAGTTTAAACCCATACCATGCTAAAACTCCGAAAACAGCAATAAAAAATAAGGCTCTAATAACAAAGATAGCTATATAAGGTATTGTGATTACTAAAACGATAAAAATACCAATAGATATTGCTGATTTCATTAACTTTGAAATTATGTTTTTGCCCTTCGTATATTCCATGATAATATTTTCCTTCTTTCATTTTCAGTATTTATTTTCTAAGTAATGACTTAATTATATCATATAAATAGAGTCAAATATTAACTAGACCTTAAGAATGTATTAATAATTTATTAATTAACTTATTTTATCATATTGTTTAAATCATTGCTAATATGCTTAATTTCCTGGATTTCCTGTGCAATTCGAGAAATTTTATTGTTTTGTTCATGTATTACGGATAAGATTTCTTCGGTAGTAGCTGCATACTCCTCAGATACTGCAGCAATATTTTGTACCTCAGCATCAACTACAGCAAATGTGTCTTTAACACCGTTTATAATTTTGCTTTGCTTTGAAATGTGTAAATTTAACTCTTTGAATACAGTAATTAAACTTTCAAATGTACCGTAAAGTTTTTTAGAAATTTGGTCCCCCATATTTACTGCCTCATTACCTTTTTGAGCCTCGCCTAAAGCCACAATAGTTGTTGTGCTTGTATTTTTTATAACCTTGTAAATATTTTCAACAGTACTATTACTTTCCTCTGCGAGTTTTGCAACTTCCTTAGCTACAACTGAGAACCCTCTTCCTGCTTCTCCCGCTCTTGAAGCTTCTATTGAAGCATTTAAAGCTAATAAATTTGTCTGCTGCGCTATGTTTTTTATTCCAGTTAAAAATCTATCAATATCACTCATTTGTTTTCGGAGAGTAATTACTGTATCTAAAGAAGATTTCACAGCAGTTTTAATTATTCCCATCTGCTTGTCCATTTCTTTAATTCGCTGTGCTCCTTCTGTGACTTCATTGTTCACTATTTCTGAAACACTTACTATTTTCAGTGAAATTTCTTTACTCTCTTCTACAGTATTTGAAGTATCCATTATGGTTTGGCTTATGTTTCTGACATTATCTGCTTGCATAGATATTCCATTCGTCATCTCATTAACTGCAGAAACTACATCATCACTTATTTCCATTACCATATTTATATTTACATTAGATTTTTCTATACTCTTATTTAAGACTCCGGTACTTTTATCTATACCACTCATTGTATTTTCTAATTTGTCTAACAACTTCGAAGTTTTTGTCTCTTTTTCAATACTTTCGCGAATTAACTCTGAACTCCATTTTGAAAGTAGACATAATAAAAGTATGCTGATATTTATTATAGCTATGCTACTTACAAAGGCGCTAATTTTAATATTAGCTCCCAGCATCGATGTTGGTGAAATAAAGTACATTAAAATCAAAGAAAAATTTAAAATAAATCCATAAATACACAACAAAATAATATCACTATATAATGCTACCAATAATAGGCATGTAATATATAATAAAAATCCAGATTCCAATCCCCCTTGTAAATGAGCCAAGTATAAACTTCCAAAAAGTATTGATATGTTTAATAGTAATCCCTTAATTCTGAAATTAATCTTTGAAATATAAAAAATGCTTGCAATTATTGACGATATTCCAGTTATCATCAAAACTTCAATGCCTGCATTTATACCTTGTACCACTGTAGTTTGCAATGATAATACAATAGTAGATATCCATATAGCTACAAGATTAAAGTTTAAAGTCTTTTTATTTCTTTTAGTAATTTCCTTTCCATACTGCATAATTTTATCCCCCTCATAAAATAATTATACACATAATATATATCCAAATTATACTATAAATGCGCAAATTATACTATATTTTTTAAAATTTTCAATTCAATTTTCAATTCACGACGGGCAACTAACTATTGCATTCCACCATCGATATTTATAACTTGTCCGGTAATATATTTGGATTTTTCACTAGCTAAAAAAGTTACAAGCATACCAACATCACAAACTTCTCCAAACTTCATCATAGGTATTTCAGCGGTTAAAGATTTACGCTCTTCCGCGCTGAGCCAAGCATTCATTTCTGTATCTATAACCCCTGGTGCTATTGCATTAACCCTAATATTTGAAGGTGCAAGTTCCTTAGCTAGTGCCTTTGTAAAAGAATTAATCGCCCCTTTAGAGGCTGAGTAAATCACTTCACAGGAAGCACCTACACTCCCCCACATTGAAGATATATTTATTATTATTCCACTCTTTTGCTTTATCATTTCTTTCACTACACTATGAGAACAATTAATCGTACCCTTAAGATTTACATTTAAAATACTATCCCATTCAACTGGCGACGCATCCATAAATAAACCTATCTTTGAGATTCCTGCATTATTTACCAATATATCTATTTTACCTAATTCTTCAACAGTAGTTTTTATCAGCTGTTTTGAAAATTCATAATCACTTACATCCCCCTTGATTTTTACAGCATAAGCCCCTAATTCTCTAATTTCTTGAAGAGTTTTTTCAGCTGCTTCATCATTACTTTTATAATTTATAACTACGCAAGCCCCAGCTTTCGCTAGTTCTATAGCAATGCCTCTTCCAATTCCCCTAGACCCGCCTGTAACTATAGCTACTTTACCTTTTAAATTCATAAATACCGCTCCTAACGTTTTTTACATTTTTAATAAAAGTTCTTTTTTCTTTTGATTAAACTCATATTATACCGTTGTCTTGCTTTTAAAATTGAATCAATGCCCAAAACTGCCATTTTAGATTCTATAGTCTTCTCTAATTCTATATCGTTCTCTGTATAGTCTATTACTAAAAAAAAATGAACTTTTCGCGGAAAATTCAAATCCCCAATTAAAGGTACTTTATTATCGATAACATGCTTAGAAAGTTCTTCATCAGTTTTCACCTAAACCTTTTTTATGTTTTCAATAGGTATAAAAAAATATTCCGAGGTTATTGCGGTGTTGTATAGAACTCCAGAATTATTTATTAATATATTGGCATTAAAAGCACATTCAATATTAGCAAAAGATTTACCACCTTCATTAAATTTTCTAATATAAGTTTCTTTAATTTCATGGGCTTCTTTTTTGTCTTTCCATACTTTGTATAGTGATTTCATAATAATAGTTCACCTCAATATTATTATCATTCTATTAAATGTATTTTGCAACAATTAATTAAGAAATTCATATTTATAGAAATTTATGATTTTATTAGATAGTAATTTTATTAATATATAATTTAAAAATATTAATAATATGATAAATTGAATTATTATTCATTTAGTAACATATGGTTTTTGTTACAATAATATGTGAATTATGAAATAACAAGATACTACTACTTTTTATATAGAAACAACGGATATAAACTATAATGAAGGGAGTTAATTTAATGGAAAAACGTATTTTAGGACAAACAGGTGAATCACTATCCCTAGTAGGCTTTGGTGGAATAATAGTAGCAGAGGTTGACCAACGTGATGCAAATAATTATATAGCAGAAGCCATTGATGCTGGAGTAAATTACTTTGATGTTGCACCCACCTATTTTGATGCTGAGGACCACTTAGGTCCAGCACTCTTAGGGAAGAGAAATGGTATTTTCTTAGCATGCAAGACAGAAAACAGAAGAGGCTGCCCTGGCATTAATGGAAAGATATGATTTTGAGTCAATATTACTCCCTATAAACTGGGTAAATATATTTAATGCAAACTTCGCCCCCAAAGTACTTGAAATAGCAAAATCAAAAGGTATGGGTATTTTAGCTTTAAAAGCTATGGCTAAAACAAGTACTATTAGGTTTTTTATATCTTCTACCTATTTGCATTTCACACAATTTATGATACATTTTAAGTAGTTGAAAAAAATTTACTATTATGTATATTTATTTAGATTTATTTATTTATATGTATAATTAAATCTTATTTGTATAGTAGCATTTGATAAATGCAATTGGAGGATAATATGGCTAAAACTAACAGAGAATTTGGTGAAGGACCTATTCACACAATAACTAACTACATATTTTGGTTTTTCTTGGGTAATTTATATTTTTGCGTTCTAAATATTCCACTACTTTTCATATTGCTTGTGATCCTATCTAACGGTGGGCAACAAATGCCACCCTGGTTTGTTTCTGTTATTATTTTATGTAGTATTCCAATAGGACCTGCTGCCACCGCGCTACTTAGTGTAATGGGAAAACTCATCAGAGAAAAAGACATAAGTATTACGAGAGATTTTTTTAAAGCTTATAAAGCTAATTTTTTTCAATCATTATTATTTTGGACTTTAGAAATAATTTTGATAGGTATACTTTTTATTGATACTAGATTTTTTATTTCGAAGGGTTACCCACAAATTCTAACTTCGTTTATTTTTATAATTATTGCACTTATTTTTTTAATGAGCCTATATGTATACCCAATAATATCAAGATTTTATTTGTCCTGGAAGGATACCCTTAAAACTGCCGCTTACTACTCCATCAAGAAAATCCATATTACATTATTGAACCTTGCTAGCTTTATAGTTGTAGGCTTTGTACTTTTAAAAGTGTCTTCCTTTATATTAGTATTTGCATCAAGTATCATCTGTTATTTGCTAATGTTTTACCAACAAAAAATACTATTGGAAATTGAAGACAAGCTTAAAAAAAATACCGAGAATGTTCAAGAATAAAGTATTTCAAACATAAAATCTGGGAATGGGTAGGTACTATTTAACGAAATTAAAATAGTACCTACCCATTCCTTTAAATTTTTTTCTCATATTTTCCTCTATGTGTGCTAAAATATATATTATATGGCAATTAAATAATATACTTTAAAATCAAGCTCTATTAATTTAAAAAGAAAGAAGGCTGAAATGGATAAAAAAATCAAAAGTTATTTTAAGGAGCAATCTATTTTCTTTATAAGTGCAATAAAATGGATATGTATTTCAACTTTCATTGGCATTATAGTAGGAATTGTAGTTACACTATTTATTAAGCTGGTTTTCTTTGGAGTTAGCTATGTATCTAATATAAATTATTATTATCTACTCCTTCCTATCGCCTTATTTTTAAGTTCTTTTATAATAATAAAACTTGCCCCTGCTGCAAAAGGGCACGGAACAGAGAAAGCAATTGAAGCAGTTCATAAGAATTCAGGAAGAAGCGACTTTAAAGTTGTTCCGGTTAAGCTTGTTTCCACACTAATCACTATAATTTTTGGTGGTTCAGTTGGAATGGAAGGTCCAGGAACTCAGATAGGAAGTGGAATTGCATCCCTTGTAGGTAAACTTTTTAAAATGGATGACATAGACACAAAACGACTTGTAGTCTGTGGAATAAGCGCAGGTTTTGTTGCAGTTTTTGGTGCTCCCATTGGTGCGGCAGTATTTGCAGCTGAAGTTTTATATATTGGCAAAATTTCATATGTATCCCTTCTACCAGCAGTTATAGCATCTTATACCAGCTATTTTACAGGACTTTACATAGGGACTAGTGCTTTAAATTTTTCAATAGCATTTGTACCTAAATATCGTATAACAATGTTTTTAAAGATAGTTGCATTTGGCATATTCATCGGAATTGCTGCAAGATTTTTTATTGCCTTTATTAATTTTGTAGAAAAGCTATTTGAAAAAATAAGATTTTACAATCCCCTTAAGGGCATTGTAGGGGGATTAATTATTGTTGTATTTGTACTTCTTGTGGGTTCTAATGACTACATTGGCATCGGAGAAGAAGTTTTACATAGGGCTATGGCAGGTGAAAAACTAAATGGTTTTTCATCACTATTTAAGATGTTTACCACAGCTGTAACACTATCAAGTGGAGGAAGTGGTGGAATTTTAACACCTATGCTTTACATAGGTAGTTCACTTGGAAATACTTGGGCTGTTATTTTCAACCAGAACATAGCTTTTTTTTCTGCAATAGGTATGGCAGCATTTTTCGGTTGTTGTTCTAATACACCTATTGCAGCAATTATAATAGCCTTAGAACTATTTGGGCACTCTACAGGTATATATACATCTATAGCCTGCGTAGTTGCATATTTGATTATGGGACATACGAGTATTTATCCAACACAAATTCTTGTAACAAGTAAGACTCCATCAATTAAATATGATGTGAACAAAGAAATTAGTAATTCTAGAAGTAAGGATGTTGTCTTAAAATATGGTTTTCAGAAAAAATTGTTTGGTGATAAATATAAGGATTAATTATTATAAATCTATTATAATATAATAACAATAACCTATAAATTCCATTAAATTATGGACAATATATTTTAATGGAAATTATAAGTTCTTGCAATGTATACGATTATCTTTTATATTTATTATAAGACATACATATGTTTATTATAAATAACTTTTAAAATGTTAAATATAACATATATAAATAAGGAGGAATTTAAATTGAGTAAAATTGAACAACTAACCGTAGATACTATAAGAGTTCTATCCGCCGAGGCAATACAAAAATCAAATTCAGGACACCCAGGGCTTCCCCTTGGAGTTGCACCTATGGCTTACACCTTATGGTCAAAGCATATGAAACATAACCCTAAAAATTCAAAATGGCAGGATAGAGACAGATTTGTACTATCCGCAGGACATGGATCAATGCTTGAATATTCACTTCTCCATCTTTTTGGATATGGTTTAACTATTGAAGATATAAAAAATTTCAGACAATTTGGAAGCTTAACACCTGGTCATCCTGAGTATGGTCATACAAGAGGTGTTGAAGTTACTACAGGGCCTCTAGGTCAGGGGATTGCTAATGCAGTAGGTATGGCAATAGCTGAAAGTCATCTTGCCGCAAAATTCAATACAAGTGAACATGCTATTGTAAATCATTATACATATGCTATATGTGGTGATGGAGATAATATGGAAGGTATTTCTGGAGAAGCAGCATCCCTAGCAGGTACTTTAGGACTTTCTAAGCTTATTGTAATGTATGATTCAAATGCAATATCTATAGAAGGAAGTACAGATATTGCATTTACAGAAGACGTAGGCATGCGATTTACTGCCTATGGATGGCAGGTTTTATATGTAGAAGATGGCAATGATATGGAAGCGATAAGTAATGCCCTTGAAACTGCAAAACTTGAACTTAATAAACCTTCCTTTATTGTGGTAAAAACTATTATAGGATTTGGTTGTGCTAAAAAACAAGGTACTGCATCAGCACATGGTGAACCTCTTGGAGAAGATAATATATTAGATATGAAAAAATGCTTAGGCTGTAGTGAAGAACCTTTTACTGTTCCAACTGAAGTAATTAATCATATGGAAAATGTAAAATCAGACCTTGCAAAACAAGAAGATGCTTGGAACACACTTTACACTCAATATAAAGAAAAGAATCCTGAGCTTGCTAGTGAATACGACGCATGGCAAAACGGAGAACTTTCTACAGATTTACTTAAGGTAGAAGAAATGTGGAAGTTTGAAGGTAAAGCCGCAACAAGAAACTCATCTGGAGCTATAATAAATATATTAGCAAAATATGTACCAAACCTTATAGGTGGATCAGCAGATCTTGCTCCATCTAACAAAACATATATGAAAGGCATGGGTGATTTTTCAAGGGAAGATAGAAACGGATCTAATCTTCATTTTGGTGTAAGAGAACATGCAATGGCAGCTATTGCAAATGGCATCTATGTACATGGTGGTCTTAAACCTTTTGTTTCAACTTTCTTTGTATTTAGTGATTATATGAAGGGCGCTATGAGATTATCTGCTCTTATGGGTCTTCCCGTAACTTATGTTTTAACTCACGATAGTATCGCAGTTGGTGAAGATGGGCCGACTCATGAACCAATTGAACATCTTGCAGCACTTAGGGCTCTACCAAACTTTAATGTATTTAGACCAGCTGATTCTAAAGAAACAGCAGTTGGATGGTATGCTGCAATGACTTCAAAGACAACACCTACGGCATTAATACTTACAAGGCAAAATCTTCCTTTATATGAAGAGACCTCAACAGAAGCCTTAAAGGGTGCCTATGTATTAAAAACCTATGAAGATGCAGGTAAAAACCCTGATATTATTTTAATGGCTTCTGGTTCTGAAGTAGAATACATTTATGAAGGCGCTAAAGTATTAAATGAAAAAGGTATAAAGGCTAGAGTAGTAAGCATGCCTTGTTTAGATTTATTTGAAGCACAATCAGATGAATATAAGGAATCTATATTACCAAAAGATCTAAGAGTTAGATTGGCAGTAGAAGCAGCTTCTTCCTTAGGTTGGCATAAATATGTTGGTCTAGACGGTGATATAATTTCTATAGATAGATTTGGAGCTTCTGCTCCAGCAGATACACTATTCAAAGAGTTTGGATTTACAACAGAAAATGTTGTTGATAAAGCACTTAAACTTCTGAACAAGTAAGAGAACGGTGCCCCCCAAGTGCAAGTGGCATCTTCATGAATAATTTTTTAAATAAGATGACCTATTCAGTATGCTGAATAGGTCATCTTTATTTATTTTCTACATGAGTTTTTTATTATTTTTACTCCATTTTCCAATTTTCTAATAAGTAGTTTTCTGCCTCTTCACACCAAAGACCCTTCTCAATGGAATATGCAAGGGCAGCAACCATTGAGTCACCTGCTCCTACTGTACTTTTCACATCTACTTTAAGTCCATGTGCATATATGGTATTTTCCTTAGTTATAAAAATTGCTCACTGGCCTCCTAAAGATACCGCTAAAATAATGATGCCATATTCCAGCAAACCTTTTGCTTTAGTAATCCAATTACCATAGATCTTCTTATCCACGTTGCTAGGCACGCTTCCTGACATAATTAGTATATCTTCACTGTTTATATTGTTAAAAATTTTATCACTTAATTCATTTAAGTCTTTTAAACTTGCTTGTGGACCAGCTTCATTAATATCTGTATTAGTGTGATTGTGCATGTCTACAACCTTTATATTTGTTCTTGTTTCTCCCTTTGTAAAAATAAAGTCATTTAGAATCTTTATATCATCCAAATATTCTTTTATGAACTGACCCGGTTTACCAGAAACAATCCCCATTGCTTTACTTTCAGAACCCAAATTTTTTATTACTTTTGATACATTAATTCCTTTTCCACCAGCATCGATTCTTATGGGTTACTAACTCACGGCTAAATGGATGAGCTCATCTTTAATATATATACAGCTAAAGTTACTAACTACCAATGTATTAAGTCAACTGTTTTAAATCTAGTTTTTAGCTGTAACTATATTTAATTCAGTTCACTTAATACACCATTTTTTGATATTCACAAATTAGACACCTCTAATTTTCCATAGATTAAATTCTATGGTTTTTGCTTTATAATTAATAATTAATAATTAATCCTAATTACTAATTCAAAAATAATTACTCTTAACACTTTATTTATTAGGCCAATTATGGTATTATGTATGTGGATTATTAAAAAAGGAGGTTGATTATTATGTCATATAAAATTACTGATGCATGTGTAAGTTGTGGAGCTTGTGAGCCAGAATGTCCAGTTAACGCTATAAGCCAAGGAGATTCTATATTTGTTATAGATGCTGATACTTGTATCGATTGTGGAGCTTGCGCTGGTGTTTGTCCTGTAGGCGCTCCAGTTGAAGCTTAATTAAGAACATATTTCACATAATTAAAATATAAGCTACTGACTTTGTCAGTAGCTTATATTTTTCTAATCATTTATATCTTTAAATCCCTCTCCTAAAATTTCATGTACGTTATATGAGATTATAAATGCTTTTTTATCAATTTCTTTTATAAAAATCTTTAATTTTATAAATTCTTTTTTATCTAAGACGGTAGTTATAATTTCTTTTTCCTCATTAGTATATGCTCCTTTAGCAGTATATAAAGTGGCTCCCCTACTTAGCTCTTCAATAATATACTTTTTTATATCTTCGCCTCTTGTGCTAACAACTTCAATTTTTTTGCAAATATTCATTCCTGCAATAACTGCATCTATAGTAAATCCATTGATAATAACTCCAAGCAATGCATACATTCCAATTTTAGGTCCAAAGGCAATACCCGCGAAAATAGTTACAAAAAAATCAGCTAAAAGTAAAGCTTTGCCTATATCTAAGTGAAAATACTTATAAAGTATTTTGGCTATGATATCAGTCCCTCCTGTGGATGCATTCTGGTTAAACACCATGCCCATGCCTACTGCTCCAATTAATATTCCAAAGATTAGTTCCAGAAATAAATCGTTTGTAATACTACCGCTCATTGGGTAAATTTTCTCTAATCCCCATATCATACCAGATAATCCCAAACTAGAATAAATTGTCTTAACTCCAAAGCTAGATCCTATAAATATAAAGCCTATAACAAATAGAATTACATTTAATATTAACATTATAGCTCCAATAGAAAGACTTGGCACATACAAATTTATAATCATTGCAAGGCCACTAACTCCACCTACGGCTAAATTATTGGGCACTAAAAAGAAATAAACTCCAGCAGCTACTAGTGCTAACCCAATAGTTATTAAGACATATTCTTTAATAACTTTACTCATGCTACTCTCCTCCATTATTTTAACTATTCATTACTATAACAATTTTAATATTAATTTATAAACATGAAGATTCAAGTATGTAAGAATGTGGCAAATAGTATATATTGAGTTTTATAGGCTCTTAGTTTATGTAGTGAAAAATCACAGTAAGGAGCCAAGGAAGGGCTGCTAGCACTTCTGAGACAGGATGCCCAATAAGTGCGGTAGGTGATTTTTCATGGAATAAACTTAGAGCCTATTAACGAATGCTCTACTATCAACCCTTCTGCATTCCTTACAGGCACTAAACAATTATTAATTGTTTAGCATCCTACATATTGTACCTTCATTGAATACTTAAAATAGTAGCTTTATTAAAACTCAGCACTGCCAGTTGTTCTTGGAAATGGAATAACGTCTCTGATGTTGCTCATTCCTGTAATATACATAATAGCCCTTTCAAATCCTAATCCAAATCCAGCATGTTTAGTTCCGCCGTATTTTCTTAGCTCTAAATACCACCAGTAATCTTCTTTGTCAAGACCACATTCTTCCATCCTAGATTCTAAGATGTCTTGTCTTTCTTCTCTTTGACTTCCACCAATAATTTCTCCTATTCCTGGTACAAGTAAGTCCATGGCAGCAACTGTTTTATTGTCCTCATTTATTCTCATATAGAAAGATTTTATCTCTTTTGGATAGTCAGTTACAAATAATGGTTTATTATAAACTTCTTCTGTTAAGTATCTTTCATGCTCAGTTTGAAGGTCGCAGCCCCATGTTACTGGATACTGAAATTCCTTGCCTGATTTTTGTAAAATATCTACAGCTTCAGTGTATGTTACCCTGCCAAAATCTGCATTTACAACATTATTTAATCTTTCAATTAAGCCCTTGTCTACAAAACTGTTGAAAAACTCCATTTCTTCTGGAGCATTTTCCATAACATATTTAATAATATATTTCATCATATCTTCTGCTAGTTGCATATCATCTTTTAGATCTGCAAAAGCTATTTCAGGCTCTATCATCCAAAATTCAGCTGCATGTCTTGCGGTATTAGAATTTTCCGCTCTAAATGTTGGTCCAAAAGTGTAAACACTTCTAAATGCTAGTGCAAATGCCTCTGCTGCCAGCTGTCCGCTTACAGTTAAGCTAGTTTCTTTACCAAAAAAGTCTTGCGTAAAATCAACTTTTTTGTCTTTATCCATAGGCATGTCATTTACATCAAGGGTAGATATTCTAAACATTTCACCTGCACCTTCACAATCACTACCAGTAATTATTGGAGTATGAGTATATACAAAGTTTCTCTTTTGAAAAAATTCATGTATAGCAAAAGCAGTTAGTGACCTTACTCTAAATACTGCTGAAAAAGCATTACTTCTTGGTCTAAGATGTGCAATAGTTCTTAAATACTCAAAAGAGTGCCTTTTCTTTTGCAATGGATAGTCAGTGTCTGACATTCCTTCTAAAACTATTTTAGTAGCTTTAAGCTCAAATGGTTGCTTAGCTCCTGGTGTTACAACTAGTGTGCCTTCTATAGTCAAAGAAGAGCTTATAGGTAGCTTAGATATTTCTGAAAAATTCTCTAACCCTTCCTCAAAAACTACTTGAATATTTTTAAAGAAACTTCCATCATTAACTTCTATAAATCCAAATGCTTTAGATGCTCTTAAAGTTCTTATCCATCCTGAAATAGATATGTCGCAGTCTTGATACTTTTCTTTTTCTCTGTAAATTTGTTTTACTAACAATTTTTCCATAAAATTGCCCTCCTTATATTTTTATACTTTTTTAGATAATAAAAAAAGCCCTTCCTCCCTTAATAAATAAAGGGACGAAAGGCTATAATTTCGCGATACCACCCAATTTGTCATAAAATATGACCACTCTATTCAATACAGAATTATAAAATCCATGATGTGAATTATAATTCGATAATGACCAACAATTAACGGATTGGACCCGTCTAAGCCTACTCTCTTGTAGATTTCGGTTAGAAACTCTGAGATGTTCTTCAATATAAACCTCGTATTGGTCTTTCACCACCACCAACTCGCTATGACTACCTTTTATATTTACTCTTCTCTTCACAGTATTTATATGTGAAAATTATAATAATTAGTATTTGCACTAATTAATTTTTATATTCTAATTTAGATTATAATATTTATAATAATAATTGTCAAATTTTTTTATAACTTACTCGCCATTATTGCCGCCCCTATAGACCCTGCATATCGTCCCAATGCATTTGTAGTAACTTCTTTTCCTAATTTTTCTGATAGACTGCTTAAAATATAATCATTCCCCGATAAGCCCCCTGTAAAGAAAATAATTAAACCCTACAGAGTGTTTTCCACATAAGGAGCTAACTTTACTGACTATTGAATCAACAATAGCAAACGCTATATCTTCTTTTTTCTCTCCCCTGCCTATAAGACTAATAACTTCAGATTCAGCAAACACAGTACACCTTGAGCTTATTGTAATTCCACTGCCCTTAGCTGCTAAATTACAAAGTGAATCTATATCCATGCCTAGCGCATTAGACATAATTTCTAGAAACCTGCCAGTGCCTGCAGAGCATTTATCATTCATAATAAAATCCGTTATCATACCATTTTCTACACAATAACTTTTGTATCTTGTCCACCTATATCAATCACAGTACAGTCAGAGCACAATAAATAGTTGGCACCCTTACCATGACAAGTTATTTCTGTTATAGTTTTATCTGCATAAGGCACAGATACTCTTCCATGCCCTGTTGCTACAACCTTTGAATTTTCATTATTTATTCCTAATAAATTCAATTTATCTTTGATAGTATTAGCAGTTTCAACACTGCTCCATCCTGTAGGCATTACAAAGTACTTTTCTAACTTATCGCCCTTAAATACTGCTACTTTAGCTGCTGTCGAACCAATGTCTATTCCTATGTAAAACATATTTTTATCTCCTTATATTATATGTATTTTAACTATATCTTTAATTATAATACATTTAAGCTGAAATCCTCAAATTATTTTTCTATTCATTAACTTTAAAGAATAAATATTTCGTAACCATGATATCATATTATATTTAAAATGAAAGAACAACTATTAGTAATTTAATAGTTGTTCTTTCATTTCCTATCTTAAGCTTCCATATCCTATCTTGATTATCTAACCTTTGATGGACCATTAATCAAAATCTTCGTATTCATCTTCTTCTTCATATTCGTCTTCAACTATTTCACCAATAACTGAATCTCTCTTAGCAATTTCTCCAGTAACCTTATTTTCAACAATAATGTTAGATTTTACACATCCATCTTCTTCACTTATAAAAGTTCTTGCTGTAATATCACCCTTTTCTAAAGCTACTCCCTGTGTAAGTTTTTCTGGATGATCAAATGTAATAGGCTTATTATCTAATCTATCACTCATTGTATACTCACTTCCTTTCTAAATCTATTTTGTGCAGGAAGTCATCCAAATATACTTTGAAAATGTTGCCTAATTTACATTTTTCTAAAGTTAAAAAAGCTCAAAAAATTTATAATTGATTATACCTTAACCATTTTATTCTGTAAATCCTTCTCCTAATACCTCTCTAACATCTGCAATAGTGATAAATGCTTTAGTATCTATATCTTTAACCATTTTTTGCAGAGGCACCAATTGATTTTTACCAACTACTACAAATAGCACCTGTTTTTCTCCCTTTGTATACATACCAGTACCATTTATTCCAGTAACTCCTCTTTTTAGGTCCCTCAATAATGCTTCCGCTATTTCCTTAGAATTATCTGAAATAATAAATACCGCTTTAGAAAAATTTATTCCTTCAAGTATGCTATCTATAACTTTTGAAACTATGTATACTGATATAAGTGCATACATAGCTTTTTCAATTCCAAATACAAAAGCACCTATTATTATTATAGTTGAATCAATTACTAATATAATTTTAGCTATTGGAACATTCTTTAAATAAACTTTTATTATATTTGCAGCTAAATCGGTACCACCAGTGCTAGCAGATGCTCTTAATACAAAGCCTAATCCTATTCCAACGAACACCCCACCAAATATACTTGATAACAAAAAATCGACCTCTGGTGCTGGTATAAAGCTTGTATAAAACAATGCAAAAGATAAATAGGCTGCAGCAAACACAGATTTGCCTACAAATTTTCTTCCCTTAAGTTTTATAGCAATAGCTAGCAATGGTATATTAACTACAATATTAGTAAGCCATAAGGGTATTCCTGTTCCATAGTGTTTTTCGGTAATATATTGAATTATAATGGCAAGACCTGATAATCCACCTGTCACTAATCTTATTTTCGCCAAAAACATATTTACCCCTGCTGCAAGTATTGTACTTCCAATAATAATATAAATATAATTTAAAATATTTTCATTTTTAGTATCTATTCTCATTTGCTTTATCCTACCTTCTAATTTTTAATCAAGCCCATTTTTAATCAATAAAATTTAATCAAACTAATTTCCCCTCAATAAAGTTATCACAATTATTGTATTATGTAAATATAAAGCTTGCTCATATTTAGAAGTTTTTAATATCTTTGTTAACTATAGCATATTTTACTCCATTTAAAAAACACCACTTGCAATATTAATTTAGGGGGACTAAAAATACTGCATGTGGTGTTTTTTTATTTGGTTATTTAAAGGATTAACATAAATGACTATATTTATTCAAATATTTAAAAAATATTTGAAAAATATTTTTAGTAAATTATTTCTTGCCCAGAATAATTTATTTCAACTGCTTTTATGTTACGTTTTTTCATTTTTTCAACAAATTTTTTAGTAACCCCCACATCATCTCCAAAATGCATAGGTATGAATAAGTCAGGGTTGATTTCTTGAGAGAAATAATCTCCGCCTAAACAATAGAATTCTTGGAGTCTTGAATCTACAGGAAAAAATGCTATGTCAATGGGTTTTTCTTCTTTTAACTTCTCAATGTGAGCTTTAAATGAAGATTCTGCTAAAGATTGTTCCTCTGCGCTATCTTCTTTCCAGTGCCACCAGTTAAGATCTCCCGCATGAAAAATGGTCAGCCCATCTACTTTCACTAAGAAAGATATACCAATATCTGTTGAACCATAAGCTTTCACATAAAGGCCTTCAAATGATTTTTCTTCACCTTCCTCCATAAAGCTATAACTAGGTTTATTTACACTTATTTTTATGTCTTCACTAAATATATATTTTATATTTCTATTATATTTCTCCCACTCTAAAATTCTAGAATTAAAATGATCCGCGTGACTATGCGTGGCAAATACAAAAACGTTTTTCATGTTCTTAATATTTTCAGATGATAACAACTCTGACTTATGATGAGTTTCATCTTTTTCTAAAGGTTCCTTAAAATAATCAAATATTAAGAAATGATTCTTAGTCTTAATAGCAAATCCACTATGATATATATAATATATTTTTGCTTGTATTTCACTCATAAATTATCGCTCCTAACTATATTTTTTTTGTGTATTTTAAATAAATAAAATTCTATCATCCTTATTTTATCACAGACACATGTTAACTTCATACTAAGTTATATTTTTTACTTTAAATAATTCTTTATGTAAAAATTCAAGAAAGCATATAATCATGATATAGTATATATATCAAATTTTTTAAAAAAGGTGGTTATATTAATGAAGTTTTCGTTTGATCATAATAATATAAATGTGTTGGATTTAGAAAAAAGTGTAAAATTTTATAAAGATGCTCTAGGATTTATAGAAATCAGGCAATTTCACGCACCAGATGATAGTTTTACTCTTGTATTTTTAGGAGATGAATCAACTAATCATAAATTAGAGCTTACTTGGATAAAGGGTAGAACTGAAGGCTACAATCTAGGTGAAAACGAGTTTCATCTTGCCGTAGTTACAGATGATTTTGATGCAGCTTATGCCTATCATAAAGAGATGAAGTGTATATGCTATGAAAATAAACCTATGGGGATATATTTTATTATGGATCCAGATGGATATTGGACAGAGATTATTCCTAGAAAATAATCTTAATAAATTAGTACAAAGTCTTATTAAAATAAATATTTTTTTCAAAGTCTAAATAAAAAATAAGTTCCTTCGAAGGTTATTGTATGATATTATTTTATTTATCGTTAATATTTAAGTATTTTACATGCAGTTACATTAAATAAAGTTTTATGTATCTGCAAGATTAGGGGGGAATTATGAATATTTTTTCAATTATATTTATACTAATAAGTTTTGGCTCTATGATAGGGGCCTTCATTTTAGAAGGTGGCAGTCCTGCTATGCTTATGGCTGCCACTGCTGCTATAATAGTTTTTGGAGGTACAATTGGATCCGTCGGCCTTGCATCTTCAACTAAAAAGTTAAAAAATATTCCTGCTATGCTTAAACTTATATTTACAGCAAAAGAAAAAGATTTAGTAGAAATTGTGAGCTATTTTAAAAACTTATCCTTTAAAACTAGAAAAGAGGGCCTACTTAGCATTGAAGCCGAAATAACAGGTTCATTGGACCCTTTTGTTAAAAAAGGTTTACAGCTGGTGGTAGATGGTGTAGATCCTCAAATGGTAAAAACAATTTTAGAGTTTGAACTTGAGTCGACATATGATAGACATAAAGAAAATGCTGCTATATTTGAAGCTGCTGGCGGATTTGCACCTACTATGGGGGTTATAGGTACAGTTATGGGTCTGGTACAAGTCTTAAGTAACCTTGCTGACCCAGCTGTACTCGGAGAAAAAATTGCCGTTGCATTTATAGCTACGCTATACGGGGTTGGCTCTGCAAATTTAATATTTCTTCCTTTAGCCGCAAGATTAAAGGATTTAAATAATGAAGAAATGAAAGAAAAACAACTGGTAATAGAAGCTGTTCTTCTTATGCAAGAAGGTGCGAATCCTAATATTTTAGCTGAAAAACTGAAAGGATTCCTAGATAAAAAACAAATAAACAAATTTAATGAAATGAATAATGGGGTAGCATAATAATGAAAAGGAAGGAAGAAAAGGAACCTAATAGTGAGCGATGGCTTTTAACTTATTCAGACCTAATAACCTTACTTATGATATTTTTTGTTATTATGTATGCATCAAGCAATGCAGACACTACTAAATATAAACAGCTATCCCAGTCACTTAACGCAGCTTTCACTGGTGGTAGTGGAAAAAGTATTATTGGAGATGATTCAGCTATAAGTATATCAGAATCGAGTACTAAAATAGTTGAAGAAACATCAGCAGGTACTAAAACATCAGAAGAAAATCAAATGGAAGATATAAAAAAGAATGTGGACAAGTACTTAAAACAAAATGGATTAAGCACTAACGTATCTACTAAAATTGACGAAAGAGGCCTTCAAGTAAGTCTTAATAGCACTCTTCTTTTTGATATAGGTAAAGCAGACGTTAAAGCAGACTCAATAATAAAGTTAATAAGTATAGGAAAAATACTAAATAAGGTTGACAATTATGTAAGAATAGAAGGCCATACAGATAGTACTCCAATTAGTAATAACGAATTTAGCTCAAACTGGCAACTTTCTGCTATTAGGGCTACTAATGTTACTGAACTTCTTATTTCACAAGCAGGAATTTATCCTAAAAGGATATCAGCAGTTGCCTATGGAGAAAATAGACCAGTAGCAAATAATAATACTGGAATTGGAAAAGCTAAAAATAGAACTGTAGACATCATTATATTGAGCAGTAAATTTTCAAAAACAGAAAATATCAAATAAAAAAGATGTTGCTATCTAAAGCAACATCTTTTTTAAATTATTATTTTTAAATTATTATTTTTAAATTTCCTTTAATAATTGAAAGTTTACCATCCACAATATCAACTACTGCACTACCACCCTGCGAAAGTTCTCCAAACAGTACTTCATCTACAAAATAAGTCTTTATTTCCTGTTGAACTACTCTATTGATTTCTCTTGCACCATAAGCCTCAGAAAAACCTTTTTTACTTAACCAAGCATATAGATTTTCTGTAACCACTAATTTTATATTTTTGGTTAAAAGTTTTTCTTCAAATTGTTTCATTGCCTTCTTAGCTATTTGAAGTGCCATAGCATCGTCAATTTTATTAAATACAATTATATTATCCAATCTATTTCTGAATTCTGGAGAAAACACTCGTTCCACTTCTTTAGTAATTGCTCCCCCTGACCCTATTCTTTCTCCAAATCCAATTATATTTTTACTAGCTTCCCTTGCTCCTGCGTTAGAGGTCATTATTAAAATAGCATTTCTGAAATCTGCTTTCTTACCCGTATTATCTGTAAGTGTTGCATAGTCCATAACCTGTAACAACACATTTAGTATGTCAGGGTGTGCTTTTTCAATCTCATCTAGGAGTAGCACACAATGAGGATTTTTTTTCATAGCCTCAACTAATAGTCCTCCTTCTTCATACCCCACATATCCTGGTGGTGAACCAATAAGTCTAGCCACAGTATGCTTCTCTTGGTATTCACTCATATCAAATCTAATAAGTGGAATAGACAAACCAATAGACAATTGCTTACTTACTTCAGTTTTTCCTACTCCTGTAGGTCCTACAAAAAGTAAAGATGCTATTGGCTTGTCTTCTTCATTAAACCCTGCTCTAGATCTCTTTATAGCTCTTACCACAGTGTCTATAGCCTCGCTTTGACCAAAAACTTGCTTTTTTAAATTGTTGTCCAAGTTTTTTAGTGTAAGAACTTCATTATTGGATACACTTTCCTCTGGAATTTTTGCAATTGAAGCTACTACTTTCTCCACTGCGCCCACCGTAATAACAATGGGTTCTTCATTATCTTCTGCATTAAGCCTTGCATAAGCGCCTGCTTCATCCATAATATCTATAGCCTTATCTGGGAGATATCTATCCTTAATATACTTGCTAGACAACTCAACTGCTGTTTTTAAAGCCTCTTCTTTATATATAACATTATGGTAATCTTCATATCTGTCTTTTAAGCCCATAAGAATATCAAAAGTATCAACAGTTGAAGGCTCCGGCACTTCAATCTTTTGAAATCTTCTAGCCAGTGCACTGTCTTTTTCAAAATGTTTCTTATATTCATCATAAGTAGTTGATCCAATGAATCTTACCTTACCATCTGCAAGAAAAGGTTTAAGAATATTTGATGCATCCATAGAACCTCCAGAAACTGCACCTGCACCAACTATAGTATGAATTTCATCAATATAGACTATAGGTTTTTCTTCTTTACTGATTTCTCTTAATACTCTTTTAATACGTTCTTCAAAATCGCCTCTATACTTTGTACCTGCAATTAGAGACCCCATATCCAAATAAAATATCTTACTTCCTTGTAATAACTTAGGTACCTTATTATCCATAATTAGTTGTGCAAGTCCTTCGGTAATAGCAGTTTTACCTACCCCTGGTTCTCCTACGTGCACCGGATTATTTTTAAGTCTCCTGCATAATACCTGCAGTGTTCTTTGCAGAATGTCTTTTCTCCCAATAAGCGGATCCATTTCCCCTCTCCTAGCTTTTTGCGTTAACTCCACAGTAAAATTGCCTAGAAAGTTTTCTTCCCCCTTTGGGTTATTCATATCTTCTTCAAATGCTTGGTCTATATCTTCTTCGTTTTCTTCAAATTCAACGGACTCTTCTTCCTCATGGTTTGTTGTACCTGCAAAGTCAAAAGTATCTACTACAGATATGCCGTGGGCTATATAATTAAGAAGATCCCGCCTCTTCACTTGCTGTTTACGCAAAAAATACGAAGCAAAACTTTCCTCATCGTCATACATGGCTACAATTAAATCACCTATTCTAACCAATTCTTTTCCCGAAAGCATAACGTGATCTTCTGCTGTTGATAAAATTGTTTGAATACCAATTGTTTGGATTGGCTCTGCATCTTCCACAACATCTATATTTTCCTTTAAAAATTTTACTATCTGTTTTTTAAGAGTTTTAACATTACCACCACTATTCTCTACTATATCAATTCCCTCTTCAAAAAATAAAGAGGCATAAAGAATATGTTCTGGGGTGAAATATTCATGATTGGACATTTGAGCTTCGTTATAAGCTGCCGTAATAATCTCATTTACTATATTATCTAATTGCATAATTACTCCTCTTCTAAGGTCAATTTTAATGGGAAACCACTTTCCTCACACATTTCCATAGCTTGAATGATTTTTGTTACACCTACGTCATAGCTATATATTCCTGCAATGCCTCTACCTTTTTTATGTACATCAAACATAATTTTCGTGGCTTGCACAACCTGTTTTTTAAAAACTCCCACCAATACCTGCACAACAAACTCCATACTTGTATAATCATCATTATGAATAATTACATTGTACTTATTGGGTTCCCTAATCTCCATTTCTATTTTATCCTTAATATCGATTTTTTCATCAAAAATACTTTGCTGCGACATAATTACCAACTCCACTGTTTTAATCGAATTTTATGTTGACACCTATTCAAATACTAACTAGTCTATTTTATTTCTAGTATCTTACTATAAGACTATTATATCCTACTTGTTTATATATTACTGCATTTACCTATATAATTTCAACCATTCTATGCTTTTTTCTTTATGTCTAGAATTTATAATATACACATATTCAAAGTAACCTTTTATTTATTTCCCGCATATTATGTAGAAGGTCATAAGGCCTCAGAAAAGGAGGAATTACTCTTGGAAATTAAGGAAACAGTTCACCCTTGCGATAAATGTGGTGAAGTTAGTTCGCAAACATTGTGTTTAAGTGATGGATTTAATATTGAACCAAACGGTATTAATGGCCCTCTAGTAGTTAAAGTTCCAGTTGTATTAGCTCAAAAGAACATTCAAATAGATGTTGAATCTGAAATTAAATTAAAAGAACCCTTCTATGAAATTAAAAGAATAAAGAAAACTGTGTTTTTAACTCAATGTAAATTGCTTCCATTATCCGGCAGAATTATAGATGGTGTTCCTGTTACTGGAAAATTATTTATAAGCGGATATGTAAGAAAAAATATAGAATATGCTACTGCTGATTGTGTAGATAAAAAAGTTGTAAGTGGTAGAATAGCTCATACAACAGTAGATTGTCCATTCACAACTGTAACCGAAGTTAGATATGTTATTACACCATTAGTTAATACTACTATTGGAGATACTACAACATTTGCTGAAACCCCATTCTGTGAATTAGAGGCAGTAAGAATTATTGAAGACGAGCTTATAAGAGATCCTATTTGCCACCCTATTAATGATAAAGTACAACTTTATAATAAAATAGTTGAAAAAATGGTAGTATATATTAATGTTAAAGTATTGCAAGTACAACAAGTAAATATCCCAGGTATTGATACATTTAATTCCTGCGACAGATAAATATATAAGTATAAACATTTAGATATAGTCGTTCTTCTAAAATTAATAATATTCATTAGACGAACGTCTAATTATCTATATTGGTCTTAGTTTTTTTACATATATAATAATGTTTTAATACATATGGCATCTAAAAAAATAACTAGTCAGTTTATTAATCTATTCTAGCTTAATCAATACTTTATCTAGTGAATTTTACTTCGATGCCTAAGCCCTATGATAAAGGAGCATATTTCCATGGTATCATACAATAACTATGATAAGTTAGTAACTAGAAAACTAATTGAAATTTTGAAAACTTTACAAGAATTATCCTGTGCTGAAAGTACTGCGCATGATAACATTGCTGGACTAAATAGTTCTAGTGCGAAAAAAGATCAAGAGGATAGAATAATTTCTAATTGTAATGAAAGTTGGATAGCAACACTTCCCATAATAATAGCAGAAAAAAATATAGATATTCCTATTGAGTCCATATTTAAATTGAAAAATCCAGCATTAGATATAAAAAGTATGAAAAAAGATGTATATCTAACTAATAGTTCACTATTACCTCTATATGAAAAACAAGGTATTCCTGATGCATTAAATGGGAAACTATTTTTAGAGGGTTATATTAGAAATAAATTAGATTTTTCTATAGCAAAAGAAGTACATGATAATATAATTAATTTAGATACTGAATCTGTTATAATTTATGTTCCTTTTAAATTTACTACTTTAATTCAGTATAAATCCGCTCCAGTCTTCTCTAGAACCGAAGATTATATCCCCATATATATATTATCGAATTGTCAGGATTTTCATAATGATTACCATAAAAATTCAAATGAATATACAAACAAAAGAGAGACTCAGCATGAAGAATATATTAATTGCAATACTCCGCCCATAAAATGTGAAATAAATAAAATTAAAATTCATGAAACATATACCCTTTTGGATAAAGCACCTTTTAATAAAGACTTTCCTATTGAAATGGAATTTCATACTATCAAGCAAAACATAATAATAAATCTCTCACTTGAATTGCTCCAGAAACAAGATGTATCCATGAGTTCACTTCTTATGCAACAAAAAAAATAAAATTCTTCTTATAGATAACATAAACTAATTCATCATTTTGTATAATAATCTTGCATTCATGTTTAAATAAAAAAAATATGGTAAAACTATTAGATGTTAAGTGAATTTTATTTTATTCTCCTAATAAATAAATTTCATTTTACAATTCACTCAATTATACTAGATCATATTCTCTAAAAGCTCTTTCAAATGGTGAAAACCCCAAGGTAAATTGGGGTTTTTATTATGCACAAAAATAACCAACTTATCATTAACTGAATAAGATGGCTACTCTAAAAATATGATATATATTGGGAATGCATTGCGATAGCAGGATTTTTCATATTAATAAAATGTACGTTACACAAGATTTATTGTAATCTCATTTTAGTAATTTCTTTATAATAAGTGATACTTTCAGCTTCATCACTTGTAATTAAATTATCTACAAGTAGTATATTATCAATATCCACCATCTTAAAAGCTTTTGTATTTCTATTATGTGCATCGCAAATCTTAATGCTTAGATTCTTTCCATGTTTATCCCCAGTTTTAATTAGGAACAAAACATTTTCTTCCTCATCAGAAAGATCTTTAAAGATATTAAAATCTTCATTTATAAGTAAAGAGTTAATAACATCTTTTCTTAAATCACTTTTTATGATTGCTATAGTATCATCATGTTTGATGAGATATTCAGAAATAAAACCCACTAACTCCTGCTTTGATTGAAATAATTGTGTATTTGACATTTATATTACCCCCTAAATTATTTAACTAAATCGCATCTTTTATACATTGTATTGCATTTTAATACATAAGTCAATAGAGTAATATAATATTAAAATTTACATATTGATTATTTTTTACTTCAGTTCATCTATCCAAGCCATTTATCGTAATATTCTCTTCAGCTCATTTATATTTATATTTCTGTAAATATTTATATATGAATAATTATTCATTAATTTGTATACATAACGCAATTAAAATTCAAAGTATTACCGCATATGCAATTGACAACCAAGTTTATAACGTTCTATACAATAAATGAAATAGCAATTATGTGGTTATTTTTTCTTATATTATGCTAACAAAAGTATATATCACGTAGAATACATTTGAATAAGCCGTAGAAATTCACAACTAATTTTATTGAAAGATACGTTAAGAAAAGTGTATGTTTGAGCGTTAGCGAGTTTACACTTTTTAGTATCTTTCAATAAAATAAGTTTAGAATTTCTAGGCGAAATGAATGCATTCCTAGTGATATATACTTTTCGTTATAGCTTAATGCAAGAAAATTTTCAACCCACAATTACCTATCGAATAGGAAGGAATTTATTACTGCTAAATACTCCCTGACAAAGCAAGTAGGCACAAGCATAGGGTGAAGTGGTGCTGGATAACCATATACTTTTAAGCCCTGCCTTCGTGCTAAAAATTTAGCTCTAAACACATGGAAATTATTTGTTACAATCGTTATTTTTATATTTTTACTTTTATCTAGTTTTTTTAAAACCTCTGCTGTAAATTTCATATTTTCTAAAGTGTCCGTTGATTTTTCCTCTTTTATTATCTGAGCACCTGCTACTCCATGGTTAACTAAAAATCTTTTCATAGCCTCTGCTTCAGTAATACTCTCACCAGAACCTTTGCCTCCTGAAACTACTATTTTAATGTCAGGATTAATTTCAATATATTTTAAACTAGCATAAAGCCTTTGATAAAGTGCCGTTGAAGGAACTTCACCTCTAAGACCTGCACCTAAAATCATTAAATAATCACTTTTTTCTTTATGCTTTGATACAGCTGATCCAATTATGAATCCTTCAATAACTACAAAGGAAGCTAGTCCTATAAAAAAGCATATTTTTATTACACTTCGAGTCTTGCCGAGTCTTAATAAAATATATTCTTTTTTACTTTTACTCCTAATCAATCCAAGTGTTATTAATAATATACCCAGAGCAAAATAAAACTCTGCAAAAGTTACCCTACCTCCAAATATTATTGTTCCTATAAAATAGACTTCACATAATAAGCCTAATGCTATGTATACCTTACCCCTGTTTTTCATGATTTCCCCCTATTTCTATCAAAAACCTTCCTTATAATCCAGTTTCTTCATTATTATCTGTCATTATTTTATGGAGTTTATCAGGACAATTAGTTATAATACCATCAACCTTCATATCTAATAAAAATTTCATTTTCTGTTCTTCATCCACAGTAAACACATTAATCTGAGTTTTGTGCTTTTTAGTTTCTTTTATTACTTCCTCATTTATAGCAAGAACATATGGATGAATAGCCCTCGCCCCAACAGTTTTTGCATAATTATATGGCTTATAAATTCCTTCCATATACAATACTCCTGTATTAATCCCTTTAGATATTTTATTGCACTTAGCTATAGAGTAATGATTAAAACTAGACAAAATAACCCTGCGATTTATTTTATGCTTATAAATTAAATCAATTAGTTTCTGCTCAATATCTTCATACATTACTATTCCATTTTTAATTTCAAAATTAATAATAATATCACTATCTAAAGTAAAGTAAATAAGCTCCTCAACTGTAGGTATTTTAGCCCCTGCAAATTCCTCCCCCATCCAGCTTCCAGCATCTAATTTACTTAGTTCCTTATAGGTATAGTCCTTTACTAGTCCCACTCCATCAGTTGTCCTATTAACCATCTCGTCATGAATAAGTACTAATACACCATCCTTAGTTAACTGTACATCTGTTTCAATGCCCGTAGCTCCCATCTCTAAAGCCTTTTCAAATGAAAGCATTGTATTTTCTGGGTAATATGCACTTGCCCCTCTGTGTGCAAAATTAATTGTCATAATACCAGCCCCCTTCTCAAAACGTTCTGAACTTTTTATGTAAATCTACTTAAGAGTTGTTCATTCTTTAGTTAAAGTAGTATTGTATTATTTATAAAGTATAATTAAATTATAGCATCATTATTCCTTATTTTATGTTATTCATTGTTAAAACATTAAAATTATTTTTAAATAAACAATAATGCAACTCCCCCAATTGTTATAGCTGCTCCTAATACCTCTTTTGCTGATACCTTTTCTTTAAATACAATCACAGCAATTGGTATAATTAATATACGTGAAGTCGAAGCAATTGTGGATGCTACACCAGTGGATATATATTGAACCGCCAATAAGGATAAAGATACCCCTATAAAAGGACCAAAGAATGACCCTATTGTAATATATTTTATAGCTTTAAAATCTTTTAATGCTAGTGCTAGGTTACTCCAATTCTTTCTCAAGGTGATTATTATTGCAAAAGCAACTGTAGCAGCAATAATTCGAATTTGAGTGGCAGCAAACGCATCATAACTACCCATTCCTAGTTTGCTGAACACCATACCTGCAGCTTGCCCTACAGCGCCAACGAATGCAAAGGAAATGCCTTTAATAGGATGAGATAATTTTACTTTTTTACCCTTAGTGCCCTTAACTAATATAACAAGAAAGATACCACCCATAGTTATAAACATTCCTATAAGATCTAAAACGGTAAGTCTCTCACCTAAAATAAAAAATCCGATCAATGCTGTTATTGGTGGCACTACCGCCATAATTAATAAGGATATGCGTGCACCTATAAGCACAAACGCTTCAAATAAAAATAAGTCTCCTAAAACAAATCCAATAACTCCAGAAATACTTAGCCAAAGCCATGCAGTCACCGATGCATCAAGTGGCAAAAACATCCCTCTAGTAAAGAAGGTAAATATACCTATTAACAAAAATGCTATAATAAGTCTTATAAAATTCACAGAAAGTGAACCTACTCTTTTTCCAGCTGCTTCAAAAGCAATAGGAGTTATTGTCCAACAAATAGCTGTAACAAATGCTGCTGCTTGTCCTATATTAATATCAAACATATATATCCCCCTAACCCTTTATTTCTATTCTAAGAATATCATATTTTATTTTAAAACTCACTATATTTCTTCGGCACTCGAAATAAATTGTTTTATTCTCGTTCGTAAATACTAAATAATATAAGAGCAAAGACTAACACAATTACAGCACCCCATATTGCTTTAACCCCAAAATTTAATGTTAAGAGTCCACCTAAAAATGCCCCAAATAAAAATGAAATAACTATAGTAAAAAGACGAATACTACGAATAGCTGATACACGATCTTTCTTGACAAAAGCAATATATGCCGCCTTCGAAGCTGATCGTAAATTTCCTGTGGACATAGTTGAACTATATGCAGAATCAACTAGTTTAGGAAATGAAGCTACTTGAACCGAAGCCATAAACGAAACTGTAACAGTCACAATGATATTTGGAATAGTATTAGGTATAAATCCTATGATAAAAAAGACTATAATTTCAAAAATTAAAACTGCCCGTTGCCAACTTAATATAAATAAGCATGATGAATTATCTTGTATTGATTGGGTGGTAATTATTCCAATTATAAAAGCAAATATAGGTGGAATATGAGCCAATGCATGCATCAATTCTCCTTTCGAAGCATATATAGCTACGAGCACAATATTTCCAGTTTGGGCATTAGCAAAAACACCACCCCTTCCTATGTATGTATAAGAATCCAAAAATCCACCCACAATTGCAAGGAGTATTCCAAATCGGAAAGATTCATGGATCTTATGTTGTGAATGTAGATTTCTTTGTATTATATTAAAACCATTGTGTATCAAAATTCTAAGCCTCCATTTATAGTCACCTATTATAGTCACCTATTTTTATGATTAAACCTTAATATTATCATAATATAGTATAAAAATAAAAAAATAAAGATATCTTTATCTTTATTTTAACACATATTAGAATTCTCTATAAATTAAAAAAATTGATAAAGAGATTGCATATTCATATAGTTTTTAATCATATGAATATGCAATCCCTTTATTTTTTAACATACTCCATTTTCCACAGTAAATTAAAATTCAATTATATCAATATGAGCATCACTTAGACCCTCAAAGATTTTGTCGGCATTTAATAGTACACCCTTTTGTCCTATTCCAATCACCTTCATATTTGCAGCTTTTGCTGCATCTATTCCAGCCTGCGCATCCTCGAATACAACACATTCTGAGGGCTGAACCTTAAGTTCACTTGCTCCTAGCAAAAACACCTCTGGATCAGGCTTTGCTTTTGATACCTTATTACCATCTACTATAGCATCAAAATATGAAGTTAAATTCAGATTATTTAGTATCATCATTGAGTTCTTTGAAGCTGACCCTAATGCAATTTTTATGCCATTTCTTCTTAATTCTATTAAGAAATCTTTAACCCCAGGCAATATTTCTGATTCATCTAGTTTAGATATGTACTCCACATACCAACTATTCTTCTCCTGGGCCATCATTATTTTTTTTCCCTCACTAGGATTAACCTTCCCTATTGATAATAATATTTCTAAAGACCTCATTCTGCTAACGCCCTTCAGCCTCTCATTATCTTCTTTAGTAAAATCAAACCCTAAGCTGCTAGCAAGTCTCTTCCATGCTAAATAATGATATTTTGCTGTATCCACTACTACTCCATCTAAATCGAATAAACATGCTTTTATTTTGTTCATAGAAATTCCTCCGTCAAATATTGTATTTGTAATTTTTTATTCTTTACTACCTGTGCTAGCAATACCTTTAATAAAATTCTTTTGAAATATTAAAAATACTAGTATCATAGGTAATGATAATAACATTGCTCCAGCTAAAACCTGGTCCCATAATTGAAAATATTGTCCATAAAAAGAGTTTAACCCAACTGGTAATGTGTACATATCCTCTGACGCTGCAAGTAAACTTGGCCACAAGAAACTATTCCAGTTACCTGTAAACATCAATATAAATTGTGTGGTTAAGGCTGCTGTTGCCGTAGGCATTATTATTCTAAAAAAGGTTCCAAATCTACCTAATCCATCTATAGCTGCTGCTTCTTCTAGTGACTTAGGTATACTAAGGAAAAATTGCCTCATTAAAAATATTCCAAACATACTAGTTAAAAATGGTATGGTAAGTCCTTTGTAAGTATTAATCCACCCAAGCTTACTTAGTAACATATATGTAGGCACCATAACTACCTGCCCAGGAATCATCATCATTCCAAGCATGGCTAAAAATATAGACTTCTTTCCTGGGAAATTAATTCTTGCTAGAGCATATCCAGCCATTGAATTAAATAATAAGTTTCCAAGGGTACACACCAATGCAACTATAATACTATTGAGCATCCATCTGGAAAAAGGAAAGTTTGCAAATATAAATTTATAGTTTTTAAAGGATAATGTACTAAAATCAACTGTAAATTTATTAACCTCTGAAGATGGCTTAAGTGAAATAATAAAACTCCATAGGAATGGCCCAAGAGTTATTACAGCATATGATATCAGTATTATATAAAACAATATTCTAAGTGGTGATATTTTTTTTGACTTTTTCATAGCTCTACCTCCCTAATTTGCTTCTTCCTCTTTGAATATCTTCTTTTCTATTATTGTCAGTGTGAATAGTATTGCGAAAATAACAAATGCTATGGCTGAAGCATAACCCATTTCAGATTCTTTAAATGCTTTATTATACAAGTATAAAACCATAGTCATAGTACTGTCTAAGGGGCCTCCATTACCACCAGAGATTATATATGATTGGTCAAACATTTGAAGTGTTCCTATAACTGATACTACTAAATTAAAGAAAAACGTTGGTTTAATTAGTGGTAATGTTATTTTAAAGAACCTTTGAAGCTTATTGGCTCCATCTATTTCTGCAGCTTCATATAATGTTTGTGGAATCTCTTGAAGTCCTGATAAAAATATTATCATATATACTCCAACTGAAGACCATACAGCCATTAGTACTATAGCTCCCAATGCAAATTTAGGTTCTGTAAACCAATTTTTAGGGACTATCCCGAATATTGAGATAAACTTATTAAAAAGCCCATCAACCTTGAATAAAAACAGAAATATAAGTGACACCGCAACAGCAGATGTTAGTGTTGGTATATAATAAGCTACTCTAAAAAAAGTTTTTGCCTTAATCTTAGAATCCACTACCATTGCAAGTAATAATGCTATAACTAACTGTAGTGGTACGGCACATAATGAATATATAAAAGTATTTTTCAGAGATTTTAAAAATATTGGGTCTTTAAATACTCTTAAATAATTATCAAAGCCAACATTTTTGGCACTTAAAAATGATGTTCTGTCTAATAATGCATACTCCTTAAAACTTAATATAAATGCCACAATTAACGGCCCTATTAAAAATACTAGGGCAGAAATTACAAAAGGAGCTATGAATAACCACCCATCTAATTTTTCTCTTGTCCTATTGGTTATAAATTTCTTTGGAGCTTTCTTTAGTCTTATGGACTCATTTTCGGTAGGTGTTTTTGCTGAGAACATAATATCCCTCCTTTTAAAATAGGAAGCATGAAATCATGCCTCCTATCCTAGTATTATTGTACTGCTTTGAATGCTTCATCTAATGCAGTTTTAGCATCTGGGTTTTTTCCAAGACGTAATCTTTCTCCTGCTTTTCCAAGTTCAAGATTAATCTTAGCAAATTTCAAACCATAAGAATATGGGGTTGCATATTTAGTACCATCTACTAATGCTTTTCTTTCTGGGAATTTATCTGTATAAACAGATCCCATTGAAGTTCTTGTTGGTATTGCAAGACCCGAATTTGCTACCATTTCTTGTGATGTTTTACCTGTTAAGAATTTAATAGCCTCTGCTGCTTCTTTAGGATGTTTTGTATTTGTGCTCATAGAGTATGAAACCGTAAATAACATATTACCTTGTTTTTGTCCTTTTGGAAGCTCTGCAATTCCGTATTCAACTTTTGGCGCGGTTTCTTTCATAAAGGGAATCATCCATCCGCCTTCTACTACCATAGCTGCATTGCCCTTAGCAAGTGAATCACCAGGCCATCCATCTCCTAAATCCTTTGGTGTTGCTGCATATCCTTTTTTGATCATTGAATAGTAAAATTCAAGTCCCTTTGCAGCTTCTGGTGTATTAAATGCCATCTTATCTCCATCAACAATATTGCCGCCTGCTTGGAATATGAAAGGAGCAAATCTTGCTGAGTCATCAGGTAATGATAGAGCTTTTACCTTTCCCTTTGATAATTTTTTAGAAACCTCTTCAAACTCTGCCCAAGTTTTTGGTGGTGTAGTAATTCCAGCATCAGCAAACATTTTCTTATTATAGAAAAGTCCTAATGAATTAAAATCTTTTGGCAGACCATAGGTTTTACCATCTTTTTGAAATCCTTCTAGTAGGTTAGGGTAAAAATCTTTTAAATCTTCTTTATCTAAGTACTCATCTAGTGGTGCAACTACTCCTTTATCAATAAAAGATGGTGCCAATGATACATCTAAATAGAATAAGTCGGCTTCAGTCTTCGCTGCTATTTTAGTCTGCATAACTTGATTATAATCTCCTACAGCAACTTCTTTTTTAAGTGTAATTTTTTTACTCTTATTTGCTACATTAAATGCAGCTATTTGTTCATCAATAAGCTTAGTTTCTGTGGGTGATGAACCCCATACTTGAACTTTTAAAGTAACTGGTCCAGCAGGAGCTGTAGATTTTGCTTTATCATCCACCTTAGCCTTATTACCACAACCTACAAATATTGTAGCTGTTAATGCTACTGAACATATTAATGCAATTATTCTATTCCTTTTCATAAAAAATTTCCCCCTTATTATTTGTTATTTGATCTATATTTGTATTGATGATTCTCTTTCAATTAACTCAGGCTCTATTATAACCCTGCCTAAATACTGTTCTGATATTATACTTAAAATTAAATTAGCTGCAGCTTTACCTATTTTTTCTCTGTCTTGCCTAATGGTCGTAAGTTTGGGTGTGACAAAGTTGCATAAATTAATATCATCGAAGCCTACTATGGATATATCTTTCGGTATATCATAGCCCATATTCTTTAACCCCTCTATTGCTCCAAGGGCCATTAAATCACTAGCACAATATATGGCGGTTATGTCTTTATGATTTTTAATAAGCTCCATCACAGCAGTTTTTCCTCCTTCATAGGAGAACCCACCGTTAACTATAAAGTCATCTTCAATTTTGATACCTCTTCTACTTAATGCCAAATAATATCCGTCTAATCTTTCATAACTAACTAGTGCCTCTTTATGTCCATTTATAAAACCAATTTTTGTGTGACCTCTTTCCAAAAGATGCTCTACAGCAAGGCTTGAACCTTTTATATTATCAACACCAACGCACCCTACTTTAGGATTTTTTATGAATACGTCGTGCAGTACACAAGGATAAGATATACTTTCTAGTTGCCTGAAATAATCATCTGTCATTTTAAGTCCGAGTATTAACGCACCATCTAACTGTTTTTCTTTAAATAGTTTTTCAAGCTTTTGGCCCTTTTGCATATCAGAGGTTGTAGAAAGTATTACTGTTTCATATCCATGCTTTGAAACCACTGACTTAAAGGCCATAAACATTTCATATACTATATAATCGCTTTCATTGTAATCTTCCACCAAAAGCGCTAACCTGTAATTTTTTGTTCCACTTAAACTTTTAGCAATTATATTAGGTCTATATTCTAATTTATCTGCAATTTCTAAAATATTTTTTCTAGTGGCTTCGCTTATGTCTGCATAATTATTAAAGGCTCTGGATACTGTACTTATAGATACTCCTGCTTGTTTTGCAACATCTTTTATAGTAATAATTTTTTTCTCCATTTTGATTTCCTTTCATATAACGAATTTAATCTATAAGTACTATTCTCCACCTTTTCTTTTATCTTGCAATTACTAATTGTTTTTCCTTATCAATCAAATATTTTTTATCGTATATATTTAATGTTATTTTCCCTGTTGAATCAACTTTTATTTTATCTTTCAATATTGAAATGGATACTCTTGAACCTTTCCAATTAATATTAAAGGATAAGTCTTCCCATTGCTCTGGTAGCCACGGATTTATATTTAATATGCCTTCTTTATTAACTCTTAGGCCTACAAATCCAAAAATAGCACTTTGCCATGAGCCTCCTGATGCTGCTGCATGCAGACCAAAATCTGTATTTCCTTGATTATCTTCTAAATCTGTAAATATAGCCTTCATAAAGTATTTATAAGCATTTTGCCTATCTCCAACTGCAAGTCCAAGTATTGAATACATAGAAGGGCTTAGCGAAGACTTGTGCATTGTTCTTTTCTCATAATATTCATAGTTTGATTTCTTAACCTCGTCAGTAAATTCTTCAGGAAGCATAATCATGAGTTGTGCAACATCAGCTTGTTTTATAAGCTGTGTTTCGCCTAACTTATTACCTTCAAAATCAGGCCATACAGGCATTTCGTTTTCATCATACTGCGTAATTTTTATATCTGCTAAGTCAAAATATCCTTGGAACTGTTCAATAATCATTCCGTCCTCACTTTTAGGAATATACATTTTTTCAGCCATTATATCCCAAAGCTTGAAATCTTCATCATTAAGGCCTAGCTTAGAACAAAGTACCTTGTACACAACATTGTCTTCAGTCTTTAACCAATCTTTAAAAAATAATGCTTTTTCTATATTCCATTTAGCTAAATAATTTGTAAATACATTATTATCAACATGCTCATGGAATTCATCAGGTCCTATTACTGAACTTATTTCATATCTATCTTCGGCTTTACTATATTCCACTCTACTTTGCCAAAATTTAGCTGTATCAAGAAGTATTTCAATACCATAATTTACGAGGAATTCCTTATCGTTAGTTGCTCTATAGTATTCAACTATTCCAAAAGCAATATCCGAGTTTATGTGGTATTCCTCATCTCCAGTCCAAATTCTAACTGCATTACCATCATAGTCAAATCCCCATTTAGGGGTAACCTCTAGGCCTTCATCAGCAGCCTCCCATGCAAATCTTGCTCCTTTATATCCTGTTATAGCAGCATTTTCTCTTGCTCCCTTTAGTGTATTATATCTATACATTAGCAGAGCCTTTGCAACCTTTGGTCTTGTATATATAAAGAAAGGTAGCATGAACACTTCAGTATCCCAGAAAATATGACCTTTATATCCTTCCCCATGAAGCGCTTTTGCAGCTATACTTACTTTAGTGTCACCATCATAAGCAGAAGCTGCTAATTGGAATAAATTAAATCTTATACCTAATTGAGCTTTTTCATCTCCACTAATTTTTATATCTATTTCATCCCATATCTTTCTCCAAATTTTCTTATGTTCTTCAAGTTCAGCTCCGTACCCATCTTTTATAAAATCCTTTAATTCACTAGTACCAGCTGTAAATAGGTCACATTTCATATCTTTATCACTAAGGCTTATCCCATATTTAAATATAGTAGCCGTTTTACCTTCTGTCATATATGTTTCGTAGACTTCACTAACCGTTTCACCAAATTCACTATATCTTCTTGTTTTAAATATATTCCCTCTTTCATTTTCACCCATTAGTGTTGTTAATTCTAAAGATTTCATATTATTATCATTTGTCTCAATAGTTAATGCTATACCTGGGTTACTATCAAAGATGCTTTTCACCTTAAAATGCTTGTTTTTATTCATTACGTCCCAAGCTCCATTGGTCACCGATCCATCTATATAATTTTCTATAAATACTTTTCCATTAAAATTAAGTGGTGTTAATTCATATTTTGAAGCCCATCTATTAATTTTATTTCTACTTACAAATCTTTCACATCTAATATCTATACTTTTACCCTTTTTAGTAGTTGCAATAAACCTTGTATTTAGAACTCCACTTTGCATATCTAATTCTCTATTAAAGTTATCTAAAACACATTCATCCATATCAACTTTTTCATCTTCAATGTAAATGTTGAAGCCCAGTGGATCTTGAAGGTTTACTATTTCCGTCACTTGGCTTTGAGATTTATCAAATATTCCTGCTATATAGTTCCCTCTGTTACCTTTTGAAGAAAATTCTAGAGCACCTCTGATTCCCCTGTATCCATTTGCTAATGTAAAAAGTGTTTCATATTTTTTATTATCATAATTATTATATTCATTTAATGAAATTTTCCATAAGTCCATATTTAAACCCTCCATACTCTTTCGGTATTATTTCGAAAACGTTTTTGTAATTTTATTATACTTTTTCGTGAAAACATTTTCAAACATCTTGAAACCCTTTGCAGTGGATATTGTCTTGTTCTTTCTTACTAATGCTCTTGTATTCTCTATTTATCGCAATATTATATTTTTCCAAAAACGTTTTCGTAATAGTACTTATGATAACCATGATTTCCTAATGTAATTATACTTTTAGTAATTTCCTATTTTCTAACTTGATAATTTCCCCTACAATCATAGAGGCATTTGCAGATACTACAATTTCTGCCACCTTAATCTTAGTTGCCATACCCCCAGTTCCAAGTTTTGACCCTGCACCCTTTGCTGATCGCTTAATTTCATATGTTATTTTTTTTACATTATAAATAGTTTTCGCATTAGGATTTGTCCTACTAGTTTCCTTTTTAATATTCCGTAACATAGAGCATTTACTTTGATATATTTATATGATATATTGATAATTAATAATTGATAATAATTATCAATATTACAAATAATTTTTAGGAGGATATATTATGAATGCTATAGAGCTAATGAAGGAAGAACATAAACTTATAAAAAGAATGTTAATTGTAGTTAGAAAATTTTCTATTAAAGTACTTAACAATGAAGAAATTGATTATAATGACTTTTATAGTGTTATTGACTTTGTAAGAAATTATGCAGATAAACACCACCATAATAAAGAAGAGGTTATTCTCTTTAAAAAGATGAGTGAAGTTTTAGGTGAGAGAATAGCTAATGGTCCTATTATGGGGATGTTAGTTGAGCATGATTTAGGTAGACTTTTTATGGGGAATCTAGAACTTGCCTTAAGAAAATTTCAAGCTGGAGATAGTGACTCAAGAGTAGATATAATTGCCAATGCTATAGCCTACACTGACTTACTTAATAGACATATTGATAAAGAAGACACCGCTATTTATACTTTTGCTCAAAAAAGATTAAGTGTGGAGCAGTTAGCCGAAATAGATGCTCAATGCTTTGACGTTGAAGCTGAGGCTATAAAGAAAGGCCTTCAAGATAAATATGTTGAATTATTAAGTAAATTGGAATCCAAATTAGTTTAATCTAAAAGAAAAAAACAGTGTTTTATATCATAGTGAATTTATGATATAATTGATTTATTGTCATTAGGCATCTTGGAAAAAATAACAAGCCTCCACATTAGTTGTTTTTTTCAAGATGCCTAAATCAATGACTAAATAAAAAATGTAAAGTGAGAAGAATAAAATGAGAAATGCAAAATTAGAAAGAGCAATAATTAGAATAGATAATGATATTGCCGCTATGAACATAGCTAAAAAATACTTATCAAATTTAGAAGAAATTAATGTTGTCCGAGATACGTTAAATAACAAAAGGCAATTGCTAGCCGATGAATTGTATGCTGAGGATAAAAAATGTTATGAAGAATGTTGTGATGTTATAGAAGAAATGTTAGATAATGAACTAGCAAAAGACGATCAAATAGAATTACTTGAAACTATAAAAGAAAGTTTTGGAAGACAAGCGCCAAATGCAAGCAAAAAAAGTAGTGGCCTTAATGCTTGGTTAAAACAACTTTGCATTGAATACGATTGGGTTAAAAACGAAGAAACTGATTGGGATACACTTGTTATTACTGGATTTGGGTTATATGAATAAGTCCTAAATTTAGTACTTGCTTTGAATTTTCCAATATAATTAAAAACCATGTTGAGATACTTCAACATGGTTTTTAATTGCTCTAAGCCAATGTTTCTTACTGTTTCACAACTCATAATTGTAATCAAAAGGTAAAATAATTATATTTATCATATTTTTTTTACTTTCCTACTTCTGGAACTTCTTTTGCATCTTTATTCTTCATTTTCTTATTATTATCACCTTTAGGTTGAACTTGTGATCTACTCATTCCTTTTTTTGGCATAATATTCTCTCCTTAAATTTATTTGATAACTTAGTTTATTATTCCCCTCCTTTAAATTAAAATAAGGTATTGTAACGCTATATTACAATACCTTATTTTAACCTGTAAGAAAACTTTTATTCTAAATTTATGTTTCTTTTCCCTCTTAAAGTTGGTAGTATTTACGTATACAGAATATAAGGGGTGCACAAATGAACTTGAAACTTCTTTTTCATAAAAAAGAAAAAACAATCTTCGGTTTAAATGAAGAACAAAGTTTTAATATAGATGCTTTAGCTTCCGAAAATCGTAGCAATTTTATAGAAGATAGCAAAGGTTTTATTTATACAACTACAAGCAAAATATGCAAAAGACATTTGATTTGGGAAAATGATGAAGAGCTAAGTATCTCTCTTATGGCTTTTAACATATCCTGCGACAAATATGATAAAACAAAATGAAATTTTTATGGTTTCAGTAAAATTATTATTAAAAACGCACTGATAGACTTTTTTAGAAAAAATAAGAATTGTCCTAATCTAATCTTTGACAATAATAATATTAACTTCATCGAATAGAAAATTAATTGAAAAATGGCGGATATATATAATACCCTTGATATTGATAATAATAAATCCAGAATATATATATCTAAAATCCTATTTAAATATAAAAGAGGGTGAACCCAATGAATAAAACAGGTATTGTTATATATGTTTTAAATAAAAAAGCCGGTATTATGACTGACCATGGTGAGTTTGTATATATAAAATTCCGAAAAGCATTGCCTAAAGTAGGTGAAATTTACACAGGAGAATTATGGAGGAAAACTGCATTTATTTACAAATATATGGTAACTGCAGCCTCCTTAATGTTTATATGTATTTGTAGTGTTGTGGGACATGCCTACTACACTCCAGTTACAACCCTAATCCTTAAAATAAATCCATCTATTTCCATTAAAGCAAACAGATGGAATAAAATTATTAGCTCTAACGCACTAGATTCCGATGGTTCCCTAATTCTTAGTAATATTGTGTTAAACAATAAATCTATAGATGATGGTCTTCAGCTTTTAATTAAAGAAGCCAAAGCTGAAAACTTTATAAATGATAAGTATGTAAATGACAATAAAATCATAAGTGTCCATATTAATAGTAATAAAAATGTTTCTATAGATGTTTCAAATTTCAAAAATTTTATAGATAGTAATAAATTAAACATTAAGATTGATGCTTACTCAAACAATAATAAAAAAATAGATATTACAGTTAATAATAAGGCATGGGATATTGTCAATAATGCAATTAAAAAACCATCTGTAGATATTGATACTAACATTATAGATGATAAGTCATCTATCATTAAAGGTGAAAATAAGGACAATATTAATAAGGATAATATCATCAACAAAGAAAATAATATAAATAAAGATATTAAAACAGATAAGAAAAACTTAGATAAGAATAATACTTCTCAGAGCACTAAAAAATCTGATAATTCAAGTAAAATTTATAATAAATTACAACCGCATAAAGATAAAAATATACAAATGCACAATGATGATACCAATTTTAAAAAACAATCTTATGAAACACACAAAAGAAACGGCTCAAAAAATCATTCTTCTAACTATAAAAGTGTAAAAACAACAGATAATTCAATGAATAAATATTTTAAAAATTTTAACAATTAATCCACTAGAAATATAAAGCATATATTCTATATATTTTGCAGTATTAAAAATCTCTCATTTGTAAAGGATAATAACATAAGATTAAAAAGGAGGTTATTAATATGCGTGAAGGATTAATCCCAACTATATTAGGTTCAGTTGTTACTGCTACTGGTGCTACACTCTCAAGAAATAATATGAAAAAGAAAAATGTGCTTCCTATGATTGAAGCAGGTGTTATTGGATTTGGACTAGCACACATTGTGCTAGGCGCCATTGATCTTGTGGAGCATAGAAGATAATTTTATTTCGATTTTGTTTTAATATATTTTGCTTAAATAATTAAGGTTCCTTCTAACTTTCAATCATAACAATCTGAAATGAAAAAAGCTGATTAGAAATTTCATTTTCTAATCAGCTTTTTATAGTGTTATTATTTATCTTTTGCAATTTTATCTACTACTATTGCAATAGCACAATCACCTGTGATATTTGTTGCTGTTCCAAAGCTGTCTTGAGCAAAGTGAATGGCAATCATTAGCCCTTGTTGAGCTGGTGTAAACATTAACATTTTTTGTAATAATCCAAGGGCTGCCATTACACCACCACCTGGTATTCCTGGAGCAGCCACCATAGTTATACCTAACATTAATATAAATGGTACCATCATCGTAACAGTTGGCATTTTACCTGATAAAATCATTACTCCCATAGAAGCTAGTACTAAGGTTATTGTATCACCAGCTAAATGTATAGTTGCACATAATGGTATTACAAAATCTGCAATATCTTCAGAAACACCATTTTTTTTAGCACACTCCAAAGTTACGGGTATAGTGGCTGCAGAAGATTGAGTCCCAAGTGCTGTAAGATATGCTGGTAGCATAGTTTTAATAGCTTTACCGGGATTCTTGCCAGTCATAATCCAAGCAATTGTATATTGGAACAAAATGTAGATGATTTGAAGTAAAATAAGAAGAACAAAAACTATGGAAAAAGCCTTCATAGTTTTAAACATTTCCCCAGTAGCTGTTAATTTAGAAAATAAACCAGCTATATGAAGTGGAATAAATGGAATTAAAGCCGTTCTCACTACACCTTTTATTACATCTTGGAAATCCTGCGCAGCTCCTAGTAGTGTTTTACCTTTAATATGAGCCATTCCAAGTCCTAATATAAATGCTAGTACTAAGGCTGTCATAACCCCCATAACAGCAGGCATTTCTATATTAAAATAAGGTGTAACATCTATGGTTGTCTTTTTAGCAACTTGTCCTAGTTTTATGAATTTAGGAAGAATAGTTATGCCAACTACATATGCTACACCTCCAGCTATAATTGTAGAAACATATGCAATTCCTGTTGTTATAGCTAGCAATTTACCTGCTCCCTTGCCTAAATCAGCTATACCTGGTGCTACGAAAGCTATAATAATTAATGGAATAACAAAACTTAAAAAGTTTCCGAAAATAGATGAAAAAGTACTTAAAAGCCTAACAATAACATAAAAGTCTAATGCTCTAGATACTAATCCTATAATAATACCTAAAATAATACCTAAAATCAACTTTGGTAAAAGACCAATTTTTTTTGACATTTTTGTGCCCCCCTCAATTCTTTTTTCTGAAGTTATAGAATTTTCTAAAAAATTTCTAACATAATTATATTTCATTTTACATTAAATTGCAACAGTGTTTATTATTTTACAAATCAGTTATTATCTTCATTGAAAATAATGCTTATTTCTGGCGTATTTGCGTTTAATAGTAATTAGCAAAATATGTTATAATATTGTTAGTATTATTATGGTAAAATATATATTTTCATTTTATTTTGCTTAAAATCGCTGAAAATTAAGGAGGTTTTTTATATGATTTTAATTAAGAATGCCAATATACATACAATGGCTAAAGAAAATTTTGAAAATGGAATGATTTTAGTTCATCAAGGTAAAATTATAGCTATTGGAGATGACGTAAAACCACCAGGTAATGCAGAAATTATTGATGCTAAAGGTAAATTTGTTATGCCAGGAATGATTGATGCCCACTGTCATCTAGGAATGTGGGAAGACGGAATGGGCTTTGAAGGTGCTGATGGTAATGAGGCTGTTGACCCCGTTACTCCTCATTTAAGAGCAATAGATGCCATTAACCCTAGAGATATCTGTTTTAATGATGCTGTGCAAGCTGGAATAACAACTGTTGCAACCGGTCCAGGAAGTGCTAATGTAATTGGGGGCATCTTTGCGGTTATTAAAACCTATGGAGATAGGATTGACGATATGATTGTAAATGATTGTGTCGCTATGAAGGTAGCCTTTGGTGAAAATCCCAAAAGAGTATATCATGCTCAAAAAAAATCTCCAAGCACAAGAATGGGCACTGCTGCAATCCTTCGAGAAAATCTTTTTAAAGCGAAGATGTATATAGAAAAACAGATTAAATCCAAAGAAAATCCCGATAAAATACCTGATTTCGATATAAAAATGGAAGCTCTAGCAAAGGTCATAAGGAAAGAAATACCTTTGAAAGCCCATGCTCATAGAGCCGATGATATTCTTACTGCACTTCGAATTGCAAAGGAATTTGACATAGATATAACCCTTGACCATTGCACCGAGGGGCACTTAATTATAGATTATTTAAAAGAAGGCATTCAAAAGGGAATAATTCTAGGTCCAGCATTATCCAATAGATCAAAAGTAGAACTTCAAAATTTAACTTTTGAAACACCTGGAATTCTTTCGAAGGCGGGCCTAAAGGTAGCTATAATGACAGATCATCCAGTGATTCCACTTCAATATCTTCCAGTATGTGCAGGTATTGCTGCACGTGAAGGCATGGATGAAGAAGAAGCTCTTAAAGCAATAACTATAAATGCTGCAGAAATACTTGATATAGCAGGTAGGGTTGGAAGTTTAGAAATTGGAAAGGATGCTGATATTGTTATATATAGTGGACATCCCTTTGATTTAAGAAGTAAAGTAGAATTTGTAATGGTAAATGGTAAAATAGTAAAGAATAAATAAGTAAAGGCTGTTAACATAATATTTATGTTAACAGCCTTTTTATTTTTCAGTGACTTGAAATGAATTTTACATATTAACGACTTTTTTTTCATCTACCTTTTTTGCTTCTAACTTTTTTGCTGCAACTAAGAAAATTACCATTGCTGCAATTGCTGCTATAATTCCTACTGGGTATGCAATTGCTTGAGAAAGCTTAAAGCCCTCTGGTGCAATTAAAATGTATGAAGTGCATACCGCTGTCATAAATGTAGCTGGCAAAGTTGCCATCCAATGTTTCTTACCTATACTAACCATATACATACCTGCTGTCCATAATACTATAGTAGCTAGTGTTTGGTTAGACCATCCAAAGTATCTCCATATTATTGCAAAATCCATCTTTGTTAAAATGAAACCTATTATAAATAATGGAATACTAATTATGAATCTATTTTTTATAGGACCTTGGTTAAATTTAAGTGCATCAGCTATAGTTAATCTTGCACTTCTAAAAGCTGTATCACCAGAAGTAATAGGACAAGCTACAACTCCAAGTATAGCCAATATTCCACCAACTTTTCCAAGTAAACTAATTGAAGATTGATTTACTACCCATGCCGCTGTATGACCTGGAATTGCCATAGTAGCATTTAACTGATGCACACCTCCGAAGAAGCTCATTGCTGCTGCTGCCCAAATTAATGCAACTATTCCTTCCACTATCATTGAACCATAAAATATTTTTTTACCTTGCTTTTCACTAGATATACATCTTGCCATTAGTGGCGATTGTGTTGCATGAAAACCTGAAATAGCTCCACAAGCAATGGTTATAAATAACATAGGAAATACCGGGTTTTTGCCTGGTGCTGAATGCATATTAACTAAATTAGACATTGTTACCTCTGGAATATGGTATCCTCCAATAATCAATGCACCAGCAATACCAACTGCCATAATTAATAAACAAATACCAAAAACAGGATATATTTTTCCAATAAGCTTATCTATTGGAATCATTGTTGCCATTATATAATATGCAAATATTATATAAATTAATATTTGTAAATTCATTCCTGTTAAATCTTTCAGAATACCTGCTGGTCCGGTCACGAAAACTACACCTACTAGTATTAAAACTATAACTGAAAATACTCTCATAAAGTTTTTAAAACCTTTACCAAGATATTTACCTACAACTTCTGGTATACTTGCACCATCGTGCCTTACTGATAACATACCTGAAAAATAATCGTGAACTCCTCCTGCAAAGATACATCCAAAGACAATCCACAAAAATGCTACTGGACCCCACATTGCTCCTGCAATTGCTCCAAATATAGGCCCTAGCCCTGCAATATTAAGAAATTGAATTAAAAAAATCTTCCATTCAGGTAGTACAACAAAATCTACACCATCCGCTAATCTAATAGCTGGAGTCTGTTTTTTCTCATCTGCCCCAAATGCTTTTTCCACAATTGTGCCATAAATAAAATAACCTACTATAAGTGCAATAATTGCTAAAATAAACGATACCATATGAACTCCTCCTAATTGTTTAATAACTAAATTATAGTATGTTATTATGATTTGAAGACGATTTCATACATGAAAAAACAATAACTGCACATAGAATGCCTTTACATCGATTATTTTATCAAAATTTGTAATATATAGTCTATGTTCTATAAAAAAGCCTGCCACCATAATATAATGGCGACAAGCTTTTTTATTTGTATTATTTGATTTCTACATATTTACTGTTTTCTTTTCTCCTGCTTTTTTAACTACTACCTTTTTTGCTGCAATTAAGAAAATTACCATAGCTGCAATTGCCCCTATAATTCCTACTGGGTAGGAAATACTCTGAGATAGCTTAAATCCCTCTGGTGCTATTAAAATGTAGGAAGTACATACCGCTGTCATAAATGTAGCTGGCACCGTTGCAATCCAATGCCTTTTGCCTATAGTAACCAAGTACATTCCTGCTGTCCATAATACTATAGTAGCTAAAGTTTGGTTAGACCATCCAAAGTATCTCCATATTATAGCAAAATCTATTTTAGTTAACATGAATCCTACTACAAATAGTGGAATACTGATTAAAAATCTATTTTTGAGAGGCCCTTGTTTAAAATTAAATGTATCAGCTATCGTAAGCCTTGCACTTCTAAATGCAGTATCTCCAGAAGTTATAGGACATGCTACAACTCCAAGTATAGCCAAGACTCCACCAACTTTTCCAAGTAAACTAATTGAAACTTCATTTACTACCCAGGCTGCTGTATGACCTTTTATAGCCATAGTAGCATTTAACTCATTTACCCCTCCAAAAAAGCTCATTGCTGCTGCTGCCCAAATTAATGCAATTACACCCTCTGCTATCATTGCACCATAAAATATTTTTTTACCTTGTTTTTCACTACTTATACATCTTGCCATTAATGGTGATTGAGTTGCATGGAAGCCTGAAATAGCTCCACAAGCAATTGTTATGAATAACATAGGGAATATTGGATTTGAACCTGAGTTTGAATGCATATTTATCAAATTAGAAGGTATTACTTCTGGAATATGATATCCCCCTAAAATTAAAGCTCCACCTACTCCAAATGCCATAATAAACAAGCATGCTCCAAAAATAGGATATATCTTTCCTATAAGTTTATCTATTGGGACCATTGTTGCTAACAAATAATATGCAAATATAATGTATATTAGTACTTGAAGATTCATTCCTGTTAACCCTTTTAATATGCTCGCTGGTCCACTTACGAAAACCACCCCTACTAATATTAAAAGTATTACTGAAAACACTCTCATAAAGTTTTTAAACCCATTACCCATGTATTTTCCTACAACTTCAGGTATACTTGCACCATCATGTCTTACTGACAACATGCCTGAAAAATAATCATGAACTCCTCCTGCAAATATGCATCCAAGGACAATCCATAAAAATGCTGCTGGCCCCCACATAGCGCCTGCAATTGCTCCAAATATAGGACCTAGACCCGCAATGTTAAGAAATTGAATTAAGAAAATTTTCCAGGCGGGCATCTGAACAAAATCCACACCATCTTCCAGCCTTATAGCTGGAGTTTGAATTTTTTCATCAGCCCCAAAAGTTTTTTCTACAATTGTGCCATAAATAAAATAACCTACAATAAGAGCAATAATTGCTAAAATAAAAGATACCATTTTAACCCCTCCCAAATTATTTATTAACAAAATTGTAATATATTCCTTTAAGTTTGAATACGGTTTCATACATGAAATGACAGAAATAACACACGAAGTGCTCTTATATGCCCATTATCTGTTTGAATTCAATTATATTATTTCTACTTACAGGAATATCTATCTTCTCTCCTTGTATCTTTAGTACATATGTATTGTTAAACCAAGGAACTATTTCTGTTATTTTATCTATATTTATAATATATGATCTATGACTTCTAAAAAATAATTCCTTTGGAAGCCTATTATAAAATTCTGAAATGCTACAATTTACATTGTATTGTACTCCTTTAATAAAAATTAATGTTTCTCGTTCACTTGCCTCACAGTAAGAAATATCAATTATACTCTTTACCATCATCTTATTATCTTTCCAAAGTGTTATTTTATTATTAGTAGATTTTTTATCTGAACATTTTTCAATATTTTTTAATGTACTAACTATACGTTCCTCTGAATAGGGCTTTAATATATAATCATAAGCTTGAATTTCAAAAGCATCTACAGCAAAATCTTTATGCGCAGTAATAAAGATGATGAGAGATTGCTTAGGAAAATGACTAATAATTTTCCCTAAGGCCATCCCATCTAACTTAGGCATATTAATATCCAGAAAAATAATGTCTGGTTTATTTACTTCAATATACTCTAATGCCTTAATAGAATCATCAAATTCTTCCAATATTTTAATATTACTAAAATTACTTATAAAATATTTAAGTTCCTCTCTTGAAGGAAACTCATCATCAACAATAATACAGTTCACATCATCACTCCCCTATTTTCCTTATATTGAAATTGATTCTAGTACCATTATTAAGTCTTTCTATATTTAATCCTTCACCATAAATATATTTTAACCTTTTATGAACATTAGACATGCCTATCCTGTTTTCTTCCATTTCTCCTTCGTATACCTTTTCTATAGTTTTTTCTGAAATTCCAACTCCATCATCTTCAATTATTATTATAATGTTGTCTTTATCAACTTTTTTTATTTCAATTGTCACTGTTCCATATCCTTTGCCTTCTAAAATACCGTGTTTTATAGAATTCTCAACTATTGGTTGAATTATTAGACTTGGAATTTTAACATCTAGATTATCCTCAATATTGTAAATTATATGAAGTTTCTCCCCGAATCTTGCTTTTTCTATCTCTATATAAGCTATAACCTGCTCTAGTTCTCTATATATATCTACAGGTTTTTCTCCTGCTTCTAAATTATACCTTAAATAAGTGGATAAATTTATAATTAACTCCCTTGCACTACTAGGATTAATTCTGATAAAAGAAATTATAGTGTTTAGCGCATTAAATAAAAAATGAGGATTTATCTGAGCTTGTAATGCCTTTATTTCCGCCTTATTTGCCATATCCTTAAGCTCTCCAAGTTTGCTTATCTCTAGTTGAGTAGAAATAATTTGAGATAATCCTACGGCTAAATTTATATTTCTAAAAGAGATTTCATCCTCTTTGCAATAATATATTTTTAAGGTGCCTATCATTTTGTTTCCTTCCTTTAAAGGAGCAATAATTGCTGATTTTAAATCACAATTGAAATTAGGGCAATCTATCTGATTAGCATTACTTAAAGAAAGTAAGCTTCCATCTTTAATAACTTTTTTTGTAGCTTCTGTTATAATTTTATGCCCTTTTATATGATGATCAGACCCTACACCTACGTGAGCTAAAATATACTCTGTATTTGTTATGGCTACTGCATCTGCACCAATTGACTCCCTTATTATACCGCATATCTCTTCTAGTGAATTTTCATCCATTTCTCTAAAATATGGCAAGGTTTTATTAGCTATTTCTAGTGCTATTTTTGCTTGCTTTGCTGCAATCTCTTCCTTTTCATCATGCATTTTTTGAATTATTAATATTAGGATTGCAATTCCTATGGCATTAGTAAAACTCATAGGGAAATATATACTTTTAACAATGCTTAAGGCACTATTAAAAGGATGTGCCATTATAAGTATTAAAATCATTTCCAAAATTTCCATTAGAAGACCACTAACTAATCCATACAACCACTTATTATTTTCAGTTGATATCTTAAATACTACTCCTGCAGCTATTCCTGAGATTATAGTTGTTATTGTACATGGTATTGATGTAATTCCACCTATGTCTACTAGTAACCTATGCATTCCTGCTATTACACCTGCCATTATCCCTACAAAAGGTCCGCAAAGTATTCCACCTGCCATTACTCCAATAATTCTAGTATTGGCAATAGCTCCATTAACCGATGTTCCTGTATAAGTTCCCAAAATTCCAAATGAACCAAAAATTATTGAAAGCATAATTAAATCTCTTCTTTTAAATTTTTCCTTTTGCACAATAACCTTAAAGCTTCCTATCCTAGAAACGAAAAAAGCGATAAGAATCACATAACCTAAATTATTAGTAAGACTTCTTAAAAGCTCAATCATACTTTTACCTCCACTTCACCTAAAAGTTCACATTCAAATAAATATCAATATAGTCTGCTAGTATAGTCTCATCATTCTAGCTTATTATATTATCTATGCGCTTAAAGAAGGTTTTATAAATATTATATACAATATTCTCTAATATATAAAGATATAAAATATATGTTATAATCAATGTAACATTATATTTAGTTAAAAAAAAAATAAAGGGTGATTTATTATGTTATCTTTAGAAAATTTTAAAACTTATTGCCTAAGTAAAAAAGGTGTTACAACGTATTTTCCCTTTGATGATGAAACACTAGTTTTCAAGGTTGGCTCTAAAATGTTTGCCTTAACAAATATTAATAAACCTATAATGGAAGTTAACTTGAAGTGCGATCCTTATATGTCTCAAGATTTGCGTAGAGACTTTGATGCAATAATTCCAGGGTATCATATGAATAAAAAACATTGGAATACCATAATTTTCGACGGTTCCATTTCTGATGATAAAATCCTGTTTCTAGTGGACTTATCTTTCGAACTTGTTTATAGTGGATTAAAGAAAAGTGAAAAAGAACAACTACAAGGGTGAAACAATTAATAATTGTTTTAAGCCCCAGAGAACGACAGGAGGCATGACGATTTATAATTGTTATGCGCCCTAAAGAACGGCAGGAGGGTTTTTAATGAAAATGATTTTTTTTGATACAGAAACTACTGGTATAAGACCAGGAAACATATGTCAGCTAAGTTATATACTTGTTGATACTAGTTATAAGCCTATAAAAACAATAGGTAAGAATATATTTTTTACGGTAGATTATATAGAACCTTCTGCTGAAGATGTACATGGTTTTAGTGTGGACTCACTTTTTGCATTAAGCGACGGCAAAACTTTTGAAGATTCTTACGAAGATTTCATTGACGATTTTATGGATGCAGATATTCTTATAGGACACAATGTTAATTTTGATATAAAATTTTTAACTCATGAGCTTAAAAATTGTGGACATACTCTAACACCTAACCATATATTTTGTACAATGAAATATTATAAAGATGTATGCAAACTTTATTCAGCTCGTGGCGGCTATAAGAATCCAAAATTATCAGAAGCTATTACGTTCCTTAAATTAAATGAAAAAGAAATAAATTTAAAGAGTAATGAATATTTTGGAGATACTGCAAAATTTCATGATGCTAGATTTGATACTACTGCAACATACTTATTAGTTACAGAAGGAATCAAGAAAGGTTTTATCCCAAAGCATTATTTTACGCAGCTTGCTAAGTAATGTGCTATTACACTTTACGAGTTTTTTATAATATTCTGCTATAACGAAAAGTATATACCGCTAGAAATGCATTCACATCGCTAAGTAATTCTATAATTTATTAAAGCTTGTTCAAATGCATTTTACGCGATATATCCTTTTGTTAGCAGAATATTAGAAAAAAATCAAATTTCAATAATAATTATTCTTTTATAATAATAAGTTGAGTTTCAAAGTTTAAACTAAAAATAAGTTGTAAGTGAACTTATGTATTAGCATAAGTACTTTGGGAATATATTTATGTTGACAGTACTACAGATTTAATATTCCTTTTTCTGTTATATATTCCCCTCTTCCTACTTCAAACCAAGCATAGTAATTTGAATGATGTACTATACCCATTTGATCTGTCTCTACATACCTCACTTTTAGTTTTGCTTCATTAATATACATGTCCACTTCTCCCATCTGCATAATTATTAGGAAAACTCTATTAACTAAATTAAAGTCATATTTACCTACATACAATACTACTCCTTTTGAAATTAGGTATTTTTTCTTGGATTATGCTAACAAAAGAATATATTGCGTAAAATGCGTTAAGTTCAAAATCATTAAAAATCATATATTATTCCGTCACAAAACACCCTTTTAATGACTCTATTATCTACATAAATTTGAATTGTATCACCTTTTCTTAAGTACAATTCTACAGGTAAATTAAGCTCATATGCAAAATTTCCTGATTTTATTTTTAACTTTGTCTTGTGAACATGATTTCTACCCGCTAAATCAGCAAGGTCTGCGCCTAATAGTAATCCTTGACCTGAGGACATACTATCAATTTGTATTCTTGGATACTCAATTATCTTTGCAATCATGGGAATATTATTTTCTAATTTTTCAGTATTAAGATAATCAATCTCTTCATCTATAATAATAGAATTATTTTCAATAACAACATTATTAACATCCACCAAAAAATATGCATTTATTTGTTCATTTTTAATATTTTTAAAATAAGATTTTTCCTCATAACGTAATACTCTAAGATATACCAACTTCAATAATTCATCATAGGTATTATCTTTAAATTTACCAAATTCTTTAATTATAATATTATCTATGCTTTTACTTAATCTTTGCTCATTGATTTTCCCTAGGATACTTTTACACCCCAAATACCCGGCTAATTCAGATTTTATATTATTTATATGAAAATCCTCATCCCCTAATTTAACATCTGTACTAGCAACCATAAATACATTGGTATATTTGGGATATGCAGATTGAATAAATCCTAAATACTTTTTATTTCTATCGTATACATTAAACGGCATATAAAGTCACTTCCTCATAAATTATTTTTAAATTATATAAACATATAAAATACTCCATACTAGTATTATACATCTATTAAAAATTCATAAATATAAATTTTTCAAATTATTATTTTACTTTTTGGATTTGTCTTTTAAAAATATCAATATAGCAATAATAGATATGTATGCAATATTAAACAAAACTATTTTAGGCGCTAAATAACCGATTATAGCTCTTCTCTGCACTTCATTTTTAATTTCCAAGCATAAATAAAGGGCAATTGGAAATATAAACCAATAAAGTTTGCTTTTATCTTTTATTTTTAATACATCACTGAGGATGTACACAAATGCATATTGTTCATTTGCTATGATTTTAAACATTACTATACTCCATAAAAATAAGTACAAAAACCGAAAACTATTTAGAATTGGTATATTTACTCCTTCTGTTACTAGTAAAACTGGCCATAAGGCTATAGATGTAACCTTGTACCCTAAAACATATATACATACAAAAGTAACCCAAATATAAATTGCCATAGTTATAGATAAGGCCTTTAAACTTATCTTTTTCACTTTATTTTTATCTTTTAAATATGGATAAATTAAATATATTGCCTCCATTCCTCCATAGGCTAAGGCAGATTCAGTGCTGCCACTTAAAATATTTTTAACTCCTGATCCGAATATAGGAAATAGGTTTAAATAATTTCCACTTTTTACAGTTGATGATAATGCCACGGCTAAAATAATTATAGTATATAAGGAAATTTTATTGATTCTTCCCAATATTTTTATCCCTTTATCACTTAAATAGATAGCTAATAATATAGTAGGAATAAAAATCTTTATTGGTGTTAAAAAATATGTTGCATATACTCTAAAAATATTACTTAAACTAACAATTGCAGCTACTGTAAATATCCCAAACTCAACCATAAAGAGAACATTACAAATAGTTCCCAGTATCCTCCCTAAATATATATTACTTAAGGCCAATATATCCTGATTAGGATGTTTTTTCGCATAATATATAGCAAGCAAAGCTATATAAAAAGGATATAATCCACCAACTAATACAGATATCCACCCATCCTGCTTTGCATCCTGTACTACTCCATTGGGTAATGCTAGGATGCTTGTTCCAATTATAAATCCTACTATCATTGCTGTAGCTTCGCCCTCTTCTAGCAAGTTCTTTTTTACATTATCCATATTATTTACTCTCCATATACATTTAGTACTGTCCTACTCCGATTTTATCAATTTTCACCTTTACATTTACTTTAATATCTGCATTGCTTACCTCTTCATTCCAATCTACCCCAGTTTCCCTCCCATATTTGGCTGCAGCAACCATTCCTAAATTCAAACAATCTATTTTATAAACATTTTTCATTTTTTCTAAAAAGTTATTGCACATTGACTGTATTTTTTTCTCCATAAGGCCAATAAATTCATCTTCATTTTCTTTTTTCATATCTTTATATAGTGTATTATTTATGATGTCTCCCTTAAAATCCAGCTTAATGTTGAATTCGTATTTTTCTCCTTTCTTATTACATTTAACTATCTTTTTAACAAATGTATCATAATTTATATACTCATCAGGATTATCCTGCAAACTTAATATTCCTCTTACATTTTCTTCTCTAAGCATATTCATGATTTTTGCTTCCTCCATAGATAACACATAAACCATTTTATCTCCTTTAAATATAGCCATACCTGTAAAACTAATGTTTTCATTCTTTGTCTCTAGGTAAGGAAGTACTAAATTTTCTCCTTCTGATGCCAATGCTACATATATATTCAATAGTGTATAGTTTTTAGATGTAAAATTATAATCTATAGAATTTCGGATTATTCCTCCCATATAATCTGAAGAACTAGCATACCCCTCAACCTTAGCCTTCAAAATATCTTCTGCCTTGCCTTTACATACTGAAAAAATGCCTCTATCATTTGCTTTTGCATTGGCAAATTGTATATTTACTATATCTTTAATTCCATAACTTGCTGCTTCTTCACTTATTATAGCTATTTTTTCAGTTCCGATTATTATAGGCTTACTAGCACTTAATTGTCTTTTTTCCCTTGTTTCACCAATAGTGTTTGCCTTTGCATCTATTTTAATACTGCCTTGTTCAGTTATTTCTGCATCTTTAGAAATAACCCTTGCACCCTCATTTGTCTTTTTTTCGAAATCATATATACTAAATGGAATACTGTACTGCACATTACCATTTAGCTCTTTAACAATATCATATCCATAGCCTGAGGCTATATTTAACTGCTCCATAGGAGCTACATTCAATTTTTCTGCATAAATAGGAACTATAAGTACCAATAAAAACATAATTATCACTATATTTTTTTTCACAGTGTATCACCTTCTATTTCTTCATACTTATCCTATATCTAATACTCTCCTCTTCCTACTTTATCAACATCAACCTTTACATTTACTATAATATCTGAATCACTAACAACCTCATCCCAATCTACTCCAGTGTCCCTTCCATATTTAGCCACGGCCACCCATCCTAATTGTAAGCAATCTACTTTATATTCATTCCTCATCCTATCTAAAAAATTGCCACACAAATCTTTAACTTTTTTTGACAGGTCTTCTTCAAACCTTTTGATTACCTCTGTATCTCCAGCAATATTTTTATATAGAACATTATTTATAATTTCTCCTTCTAAATTTAAGTCAATGATAAAAGTATATTTATCTCCTGTTTTTGTACATGTAATTTTTCTTTTCGACTTCGCCTCGAAGTTTACATATTTTCCTGTTCCATCTTGTATAGTTAACATGCCCTTTACCTTATTTTCTCTTAGCATATTCATTATTCTTGTATCATTTATATTTAAAAGAGCAGCAAGCTTATCCTTTTTAAAAACTCCCATCCCTGTTATTTTAAATCCCTCTTCCATTATTTCAATATATGGACTAACCACATTTTTCCCTTCAGCATCAATTGATAATATAGCATTTTTAAATAGATAATTTTCCTTAAAAAAATTATAGCCTGCTGAATTTTTAATCATGTCGCTTATATACTCTGCGGAATTATCATAGCCTTGAACAGTATATTTAAAATATTCTTCATTTCTACCTTTACATATCACTAAAAATGAATTGTCATTAACCACAGGATTTTTAAAATTAATATCTACTAAAGTTCTTATTCCATATTTAGCATATTCTTCCTCTATTATATAGACTTTTGAAAGCCCTAGAAAAAATTTTTTTCCAATCTTTTTTTGTCTATTTTCTCTTGTTTCTCCAATAGTACGTCCTACTCCAGTACCTAATATACTTTCAATAGTCTCATCCTGTCTATATTGATTAGCAGTAGTAGAAACCCTATATAATACATTTCCTTCACCATCTTTATCTATCCCCATTCCCACTCCTACAGAAATTCCTAAATCCTCCACACTAAGTGAATTCATTTTTCCACCTGTAAAAAACACAATAAAGAAATTACTGCATAAAAAAGCAATAAATAATATATTCATATATTTTTTATTTTTTTTCTCCATTTATAGCTTCAACCCCCTTTTTTTATCCATATTAAAATTGTGATAAGAGTTATATAGATTAAATTATATATAGTGCTAATTGGAGATGTATATTTTGTAATTTCATCCAAGGCTAACTTATCTCCATAAAAGGTCATTGAAGTTATAATAACAGAAACTGCAATAGCTATGTAAATTACTTTTTTACTTTTTATTTTTTTTATATCCTCTAAAATAAATACACACACATAGTTAAAAATAGCTACAGATTTAACGGCTAAAATTAGCCAAAAAGCTACAAAAACATATCTGAAATTATTTAGTATTTCAACTTTAACACCTACAGTTACCGTAAAAAAGCTCCATATTGTCTTAGGGATAATATCTTTGCCCATATAATAAATGGTTATAAAAGCTACCCATGTATATATAATAGTGGTAATTCCTACTGCCTTTAAAGTTGCCGACTTTATCTTACTACTATCATTTATAAATGGATAAATTAAAAATACAAGTTCCATTAATGAATAATCATAAACACAATTTAAGCTTCCTTTTAAAATATTTCCTATACCTGCTCCAAATATAGGACTTATATTTAAATAACTACCTTGTTTTAAAATAGCAATACTGGGTATAATAATACCTAGCAACATCCAAAAAGTTATAACCCCTATTCTTCCCAGCACTTTAATTCCTTTACTAGCCGCATATGCTCCTATAAAAAATAAAACCACATAAATTTTTATTGGAGTTAATTCGGGAATTGCATCTGTTCTTGTAATTATCCCAATTGTTGAGATCAATGCTGGAAAATAACTTAAAAAGCTTAATAAAAAGAGAAAATTTAATATGGTTCCAAAGGTCTTACCTAAGTATTTTTTGCTGAGAACTAAAATATTTTCCTTAGGAAATTTTCTGCTAACATATATAGCTAAAAGGGCTACATATAATGGATATATAGCTCCAATGATTACAGAAATCCACCCATCCTGTTTTGCAATCTCCACTACATCATTAGGTAATCCAGCTACTGTTACATCAAGTATAATTCCTATTAATAAAAATGTAACTTCATTTGGAGTTAGTAGCTTCTTCTTTTCTATCTGCATAACTAATAATCTCCTCCACCTTGTAATTCCACCTTAACCACTACATTAACCTTAATATCTGCATTGGAAACCACTTCATTCCAATCAATTCCCTTTTGCCTTCCAAACTTACCGGCAGCTTCTCTACCTAGTGTAATACAATCTACCTTATAATCATTTTGCATTATTTTTAAAAAATCATTACATTGTTTTTCCATACTTTTTGCCATATCCTTCTCAAATTCTTTTTTTATATTTATATCCTTTATCATATTCATGTACATCTCGTTATTAGAAACCACACCTGTGAAGGATAACTCTATAATGAAACTGTATTTATCTCCTTGCTTATAACATTTAACTTTTCTTTTACCAGTTTTTGAATCAAAATCGATGTATTCTTTAGGACTTTTTTGCAGTGAAATTATCCCTTTTACTTCATCATTTTTAAGCATATTAAGAACTTTACCATTTTTTATATCTGCAAGGTCTACCATTCTATCCTCGTCAAAAATAGCCACGCCAATTATTTCTATTCCTGCTTCTGTTATATTTATATAAGGAAGCACAAGATCTCTACCCTCAGCTCCAATTCTCACATATGCATCTATTAGCTTGTAATTATTAGAAAAAAAACTATAATCACCATAACTTTCTACGAGCCCACCTATATACTCGGAAGAATTGATATACCCCTCTTTCTTATACTTTAAGTAGTCCTCTGCTTTTCCTTTACATATAACCATATAAGCCATGTCATTTGCTTCTGGATTCCTAAATCTATCCTCTATCAAAGTTTTCAAACCATGTCTTGCATAATCCTCACTAATCACAATTATTTTTTCATGGCCTTGGACAAACTTTTTATCCATCTTTTCTTGCCTTTTCTGAATTATTTCACCTGGATTTTGTCCGCTTTCTTTGAATACCAAATTCACTTGACTACCACTTGGTTTATAAACATTTGTACTAATCGGTATGGTATATTCAAAACTATTTTGGCCTTTTATCTCTATATCATAGCCAATGCCACTAATAATTCCTACCTCTTCAATAGGAGATTTGTCCTGGCCAAGCATAATAAATACATAACTAATGATGCCAATGATTATTATAAAGTATTTTTTCTTGTTCAAGCCTTGGCTCCTCCCTTGAAAAATATAAGTAGTGCAATAGACGTCATATATAATAAGTTATATATCACATAGTATGGTAAAATATGTTCACTGATGCTTTGTCTACTTATTTCATTTCCAAACTTTATGGCTAAATATACAAGAAGTGGATACATTAAAAAATAAATTTTTTTCATCTCTATCTTTCCTGCAAAATCTTTCAAAATATGTATACTCGCATACCCGTTAATACTGATACTCTTGAATGCAATTAAACTCCAAAAGGTCATAAAAATGTATTTATAATTATTTATTACTGTTACTGTCACACTCCCCATCACCAATAGAAGTGACCAATAATTTTTTACTACAATATCCGGTCCTAAATAATAAGTTGTTATAAAAACACACCATACATAGATAACTATAACTATAGCTACACTTATAAGTGAAGAGGCCAATATCTTGTTTTTCTCTTTGAGAAAAGGATAAATCAGTAAAATTATTTCTGCTCCTGCATAACTAAAAGCTGATTTTATAGTTCCATTTATAATTGAACTAATGCCAGAACCAAATACAGGTTCAATATTTACCATATTAGCATCTCGAAGTGCTACTATAGTTGTCATGATGAGAAATATTGTATAATAAAAAGAGATTTCACTAATTCTTCCTACTACCTTTAAACCTCTAGATACCGTATAAATAACACTAATAAATAAAATAGCTAGGATCTTAAAAGGAGTTAAAAATCCCACTATGTAATTTCGCATTAAGTTAGTATAATAACTAGCTATCATTGATGCAATAAAAATAAAATAAGTGGCAAAAATTAAATTAAATACACTTCCAAGAATTTTACCAAAATACTTTTTGCTTAGGATTAATATGCTATCATTAGGATAATTTTTACTTATATACGATGCAATGATTACAACATACAAAGGATATATTCCTCCTATCAAAGTAGAAATCCATCCATCTTGATGAGCCTCTTTTACCACACCATTTGGAAGTGATAAGATACCAACTCCAACAATACTTCCAAATATAATAAGAGCAAACTGACTTACGGTTAAGAAAGTTTGTTTTTTACTCGCGCTTCCTTGCATTTTATTCACTACCTTTTTTTCTTAAACTTATTTCTGAAATCCGTCTGCCTTATTGGGTCTCCCTGTGGAATTCCCTCTGGCCGCTTGTTCATCTTCCACAAAGGTGCTCTAATAAAAGTATCCTTTAAATCGCTCTTATTAAACTCGAAGTATGGTACCCCTAAACTATCTAAAGAGGAAAGATGAACTAAAATTAAAAACCATCCTACTGCTATCCCAAATATTCCCATAACATTTGCTAATATCAGCATAGGAAACCTTAACATTCTAATAGAAAGAGACATATCATAATTAGGAATTAGAAAGGTTGTTATTACTGTAATTCCTACTATAAGCAAGGTAGTAGGACTCACCATTTTAGATCTTATTGCCGTATCACCTATAATAATACCGCCCACTAAACTTAATGTTTGAGCTATTTTAGTAGGAAGTCTTAACCCACCCTCTCTTAAAAACTCCACAACTATTTCCATAGCCATAATCTCTAAAAATGGAGTTAATGCAATTCCAACTCTTGATTGAACAATGGGTGTTACAAATTTTATGGGTATAAGCTCTACATTAAACTTTATTAGTGTTAAATAAATAGATGGTAGGGTAACAACAATAATTGCTGCCAAAATTCTAAGAATTCTTGCAAAAGATGCTATCACAGTTCTTTCAGTATAATCCTCCGTGGCTTGAAAAAATTGCATAAATGTTGCTGGATATAAAAGCACCATAGGTGTTCCCTCTACAAGAACAATTATTCTCCCCTCTAACATATTTCCAATAGCTCTATCTGGCCTTTCTGTACTACAGGCTTGTGGAAAAACCGTATAAGTATAATCTTCAATGAATTGCTCCAGTTTTCCCGATGAAAGTACAGCATCTACATCAATGGCTTCGATTCTCTTTTTTAATTCTCCCAATACCTGTTTATCTACTATATCGTCTATATAAACCATTGCCACGTCACTCTGAAGTCTTCTTCCTACCTTAAGAACCTCAATGGTGAGGTTCTTATCCTTGACTTTTCTTCGAATAAGACTAATATTCACTTCTAAATTTTCTACAAAACCATCTCTTGGCCCTTTTGCTGCAGTTTCATTCATAGGCTCCATAATAGCCCTCTGCTGTCCCCCTGTAGTGTCAGCTATTATTACTTCTATAGCACCATTTATTACAACTGCAGTCTTTCCTCTTTTAAGATGATCCACCACTACATTTATATCTAATTCTACCAATGTGTTGCTCATAGAAATATATCTTTTACAAAGATATTCTCCAATCTTTTCTTTTCCATTTAAATTTTCGCTTATATGTAACATCAAAGGATTTAATATATCTCTATCAATAGTATCCTTGTTTGTAATCCCATTGACGTAGATAATAACAGCTTCCAACGGTTCATCCATACCAATATAAAAATGTTTTACTACCATAGGACTTTGTTTGCCAAGCTCTTCTCTAATTAAATCTATATTTACATTTAGATTTCCATTTTCCATTGCAATTACCATCCCCTTTTATCATTCATAGTATATTAAATTATAAATTACTATTTCATATTTATTTTTATATTACATAGTTTCTCTAATTACATCTAAAATATCCACTTTTATTTCTCCTAAAATATTTTTAGTAATTTTTGAACATAAATATTTTTATGAAGTAATATTAAATAGTCTAAAAAAATTTCAGAATATAATAATGCATAATTTTTTTTTACTAACCCTATGTATAGGTGACGATATGATTAATATTAGCTTAAATGAACAAATTAATTTTATTACTAATGAAATCGGCAAAAAAAAACCTGTAATTATTAAAAAAATTTATTTAGGAAAAACACAACCATTGAATGCAGCTATACTTTATATAAATGGCTTAAGCAATAAAGATATTATAACTAGAGACATATTAACTCCTTTAATGCTCCATGTTAACGAAATTTTAGTCCCTAAAGAAGATATGCCTGATTATTTATCTAAAAAGTATATAGTTATGTGTAATACTTTAATAGAAACTGATATTAATAATGTAATTGAATCTTTAAAGGACGGTAAATCTGCAATATTAATTGAAAATATCAATAGTTTTATAGTAATTGATACTACCGCTGGAAACTATCGTAGCATAACCGATCCTCCAATTAAATCCCCCATTAGAGGGCCACGAGAAGGTTTTATTGAAAGCCTTGAAACTAATGTTAGTATGCTAAGGCGAAATATTAAAGACCCTAATCTATCAATAGAAAATTTTAAAGTTGGAAGCCCTTCTCAAACTGACTTAGCTCTTATATATATTGATGATATAGTAGACAAAGATGTTTTAAATGAAGTCCGCACAAGAATAATGGCAATGATGTAGATTCAGTAATCTATACTGGAAAAGTCTAACAATATATTGAAGATCCCATGGTCAATAATTTTAGAATAATATCAATTTACTATTTTAGTGCATCTTTTATATTAAATGACCTCACAAAAATATCCATTAAAAAATCAACACTATTACTGTCACCAATAATATTTTTTTTGTGTGCAAATGCAACTGTAGTACAAATTGTATTTAAAGAAAATCATATATTTGTTTTTTCAAAAATCTTAGTTGTTTTCAATATTGTTTTTTATAAATACTATCAGTATTAGTATTACATTAGCTCTTGGAGTAGTGCTTTAAGTAGGCTATTTCTATAGGTATCCCACATATACGATATTAAAAAACCTGATTTATTCTTATTATCATATTTAGTAATCACATAAAAAACCTTTTTATTCCCTAATTGCTTTACATACCTTTTAGGTAAATCACTTTGTGATTTACCCTGTTTAATTATTTGTTTAAAGAAGGCCAAATTAAGCTCTGATGAATTTATGGCTTTAGTTATTTTTAAATTTGACGATTCATTAATACCATCTTTTGGCACTTGGATATGAGTTACAAATCGTATATCAACCTTAGTATCATTACTTTCATCATTAACATATTCTAGTTCCAAGTTTTTAAATAACCTTATATTAATAATATTATATTGTGAACTTTCAATAGTACTATAAACCTCATTTGTAAAGAATTCTCTTAGAATTATTGGGAATAATAAAGCAAGTATGGTACATAATCCGATTATTATTCCTCCAAATAAAATACCAATTTGAAAAAATAAAGATTTGTTTTTCACAAAACCGCCTTTAATATTCATTATCTTGCTAACCTATAACCACAACCATATAATGTCTCAATTTTAAGGTCGGGCATCTTTTTTCGTAGTCTCCTAAGCAAATCATCAACAACCCTATCATTTCCAAAATAATCATTACCAAACGCTTTCTAAAATTTGTTCCCTAGAGAAGGCTTGACTCTTTTGATTCATAAAGAAAATAAGCAAATCAAATTCCTTAGAGGTAAGGTCTATTACTTTTCCATCTTTACTTACTTCTCTAGTATTCTCATTTATTAAATAAGAACCTAGCATAATACTCTTTTCTTTAAGCCCCGTATTAATATTTTTATAAACTCTGTCTAGTAGCTTTTTAGTCCTTATTATAAGCTCTCTAGGCAAAAATGGTTTTGATAAATAATCGTCACTTCCTAGCTCAAGTCCTATAATCCTATCTAAATCTGCATCTCTGGCTGAAATAAATATAACTGGTGTTTCCTCATTATTATTTTTGATTTCTTTAATTAATTGATAGCCATCTATATCTGGAAGCATAATGTCTAAAATCCATAAATGTGGTGTATTATTTATTTGCTCTTGTGCAGCCTTTCCATTTAAAAATGAAGTAACCTCCCACCCCTCCTTTTGTAAATACGAGGTAAGTATACTATTTAAGTTTTCCTAATCTTCAACTAAATAAATAGTGTAATTCATAATTTTCCTTCTGTAAATAATTTCAACATTCAATTATATTATAATAGATGAATGTCGAATAATTATCTAAGTATTGTGTGAGATTATGTGAAAATAAAAAAAGCCCTATAAGATTGAATCCTTATAGGGTGTAAATTACTTATCTAAACTATCTTTTAAAAGATGGTTTGTTATTTTGTTGTTTTCTTGCTCTTCTGCAATCAACACATCTTTGTGGTTCATTTTCGAATCCTTTTTCTTTGTAGAAAGCTTGTTCACCCTCAGTGAACACGAATTCTTTACCACAGTCTTTACAAATTAGGTTTTTGTCAGCCATTTTAAATTCCCCCTTATATTTGGAAATTAAAATCTAAATTTGATTAACAATAATTTCCTAAGAAAAGAGGATATGTTGTTCATCAGATTAGATTCTTATACATAGTAATTATTCATTACTATTATATACTTATTTTAACATATTATGAATGTTTGTACAATATTTTTTTTAATTTTTTAGTCCTAAACTAATATATTTTATTGATAAATAGCTTTCTAAATACATGCTATAATTTTATGAATATATATCTGAAAACTCAATACTTATCCTTTCTACATTGCTCTGAGCATATGAAGCGATTTCATCTTGTACACAAGGTTCTTCAGCTCCTAACAATGTTGGCAGTTCAATAATAAATTCGCTTCCAAGTCCCAACCTACTTTCCAACTTGATTGTCCCATTGTGCAGTTCTATAATAGCTTTTACAAGTGAAAGTCCAATTCCACTGCCCTCTGCTCTTCTACTTAAGGTAGAATCCACTTGCATAAACCTATCAAATATTTTTTCCTTCATATCACTTGGTACCCCTATACCTGTATCTTTTACAGAAACCAGTATGCTTTCCCCTTTATCGTAAATATTCACTGTTATGCTCCCCCCACTTTCTGTAAATTTTATAGCATTAGAAAGTAGGTTTAACATAACCCTTTCAAGCTTTTCTGCATCACAGGATGCTATCTTTTCTTCTACCTCTGTATCAAATATAAGTCCGATTCCCTTGCTTTCTGAGTATTCGGCTATAGAAAGAGTAATATTTTCTACCACACTCACGATATTATAATTTTTAAATTTCATATGCATAAATCCTGAATCAATTTTATTAATATCAATTAAATTATTAATTAACTTTACTAGTCTAAAACAATTTTGCTTAGAAATGTTCATATACTTTTTAAGCTTTTCATAATTAACACAGCACTTTTCCTCACAAAAAATTTTATCTATTATTTGAACGACACCTAATATTATATTTAGAGGAGTTTTCAATTCATGTGATATAGTGCTGAAAAATTGATCCTTTATATTTTCACATTCTTTTGCTTCCTCTAATAAGGTTTCTTTTATCTTAACTTCCTCTTGCAATTTTTTTATTTGTATTTTTTCGGTAATATCTCTAAAGTTCCAAACCATACCACTTGGTTTGTTTTCTATTAGTAGTGGTTGAACTAATACTGCAAATACTCTTCCATCTTTAAAATTAATAAAATCTATTTTACTTTCTACAAGTTTACTCTTTTCTTTTATATTTTCAGCAAGTTCAACGAGATTTATCAATTGATTTTTAGCGTATTCAATCATCTCTATATTATTATTTCTATCTAATATTTCTTGGGACATCCCCCACATATTTTGAAATTTATTATTGTGATGAATCTTTCTTCCCTTTTTATCCACAACTAAAATTCCATCACCAGTAGAATCTAATATAGCTTGAAGTATTCTCTTTTCTTTTACACTCTGTTTCTTTGCTGACCTAAGTTTTAAAATGTTTTTAACCATAATAAAATTTGAAAGTATTAGAAAACTGAGTATTACAGTAATATGCAAGTATAATGATTTTTTTGACATCTTTATAAATGAAGATGGACTGCTTCCAATAATGCTACATTGTGTCAAATTAGAAACTTTTATATACTGTGAGTTTTGAATAAGTATATTGTTTTTTTTAGTTTCTTCAGCAAATGACACCTTAACATTTAAACAAAATATATTAATTATAATTAATATTACAATTATAGATTTCTTAACAAAATAAGTGCTCATATCTATTTTATCCCCCTCTTAGTACAAGAATTCACTTTATATAATTACACATAAATACATCTTTTCCTCTTTTTATATTTTAAAATAAAATATTATAAATAAAAACACCCTAATTTCTATCATTAAAAGAAATGGGGGTGTTTCATTATTAATTTTTACAATCTAATTCTTGCTTGTTTATATTATAATTTCAAATCTATTTGTATAAAGGGACTTATGCAAAATTACCATTTTTAAATATAGGTATTTCTTTTCCATCCGCTGTAATACCTATTATTTGCAAATCTTCTGTACCCACCATAAAATCCTCATGTACAGTGGAGTCATTAACTCCTGATTTTGCAAGTTCCTCCTCACTTAGATTTTCACCATTTTTTATGCTCACTGGATATGCTTTTCCAATAGCTAAGTGACAAGAGGCATTTTCATCAAAAAGTGTATTGTAAAATAATACATTTGAATTTGATATTGGAGAATCATATGGCACTAATGCTACTTCACCAAGATAATGTGAACCTTCATCAGTTTCAATAATACTTTTTAAAATATCGTATCCCTTTTCAGCTTTAAAATCTACAATTTTCCCCTCTTTAAAAGTAATTGAGAATTTTTCAATTAAATTACCATTATAGTTCAAAGGCCTTGAGCACACTACTATTCCGTTAACTCCAGTTTTTTTAGGAAGTGTAAATACCTCTTCAGTAGGCATATTCGCTATAAACTCTATGCCTTCAGGGGTATATTCTGAGCCTCCAAGCCATAAATGATTTTCTGGAAGTTCAATCACTAGATCAGTACCCAAGGAATTTTTATATTTTAAATACTTAAAGTTATTTGTGTTTAAAAAATCCATACTTTTCTTTAAATTACTTTTGTGAGTTTCCCATGAAGCAACAGGGTTTTCTGTATCAACCCTTACTGTTTTAAATATAGCATTCCAAAGTTTTTCAACTGCTTCATCCTCTGATAATTCTGGAAAAACTTTTTTTGCCCATGCTGTAGTTGGAATTGAAGCAACACACCAAACATTTCTATTGCTCATAAGCCTATCTCTATACTCTTTTATAGCAATACTAGCCGCTTTATGTGATTTTGCCATTCTTTCAGGGTTAACTTCTTTCATAAGTTCAGGGTCAGAGGCTGAAATATTTAAGAAAGCCGCTCCCTTGCGTACATTTGACAAGAAAAAATTTCTCTGCCAATCAGGATATTCTTCAAAAACCTCTTCTGGAGCATGCATGAATTTAATCTTTGAAGATAATTCATCCCTCCAATTTATAACTACCTCTCTAGCGCCTTCAGTATAAGCAATTTCAGATAGGGTTCTAACAAAAGCTGCACACTCTATAGGTGCATTGACAACAAGTGTTTGATCCTTTTGAATATTAATTCCAGTCCTCACTAGTAAAAGAGCATATTTTTTTAATAATTCATTTTTCACAACAAAACTCCCCTTCACAATTTGAATATAAATTAGTTTGTGCATTAATTTAGTTTATAATTCTTATATACTACTATCAAGAAAATTATACCATAAAATCCTAGTGTAGAAAATTTTTTGACTTAAATATATATAGTGCAGATAATATGTTATGCATTTAATATTATTAAGGAAAGCCTATTTTAGGCTTTCCTTAATAATTGTTGCTTAATTTTCTATATCCATCCACATTTCAATGATTGGGTCTAGTTCTTCTTTGATTTGTTGTTTTTCTTTTCTTTGTAATATTCACAATTCCCCGGGTAATCTATTATTTTTTTATCTTCTATTTCGCATATTCTCTCTGTCAACTTATTAATAATAAATCTATCATGGGATATAAATAATATAGCCTAAGAAAATTATACCATAAAAATTCACATAATATTATGAAGATTTAATTGAAGAAAGAGTATTAATAGGGTATTATTTATATAAAGTATATTAATGGATATAGTTAAAAAAAGGAGTTTATAATATGAATAAAGTGATTTTATTTTTTTCAAGAACAGGTAATAGTAAAAGAGTAGCAACAAAAATAGCTGATGGCTTAGGTTTAAAGCCTATTGAAATAACTGATGATAAAAATTGGGATGGAATTTTCGGGTATTTGAAGGGTGGTTACTATGCCTCTACAAATAAAAGTGTAAATATTAAAGTAAACGGTGATTATAAAGGAGCAGATGAATATATTATTGTGTCACCCCTTTGGGCAGGAGGACCGGCGCCCACTGTTCGAGAGTTTCTAAAACAAGTACCAATTAATAAGGTGAATCTAGTCCTAACCTGTAAAGGTAGCGATATTAAAAGTGCCTTGACTAAATATGAAAACAAAGTTGGAAAGTTAAAAGCTGGTTTCGGAATTGTAGAACGTTTAAAGGATGAAGATAAACGTGTTGAGGAGATTATTCAGTTATTCAAATAATTTTTAGTTGTTTTCGAAGGCCGCTACAAAAGGAGGATAGACCATGAGTATCACTTTTGATAAATTTACAGATTCTTTTCATTTGCAAGCAGGAAATACCAGCTATATTATGCAAGTATTTAAAAAAGGTTATCTTGCACACCTTTATTGGGGAAAGAAAATACGAAAACCCGTTATTGACGAAATGTTACTATTAATGTTACGAGACTCTTTTTCTGCAAACACAGATTCATCTGATGAAATGCTTTCTTTGGATACTCTTCCACAAGAATATCCTGCCTATGGAAATACTGATTTTCGTACTCCAGCCTATTCAATACAACTTGAAAATGGGTCAACTATAACGGACCTTAGATATGAATCTCATACAATCTCAGATGGAAAACCTACACTTTTAGGTCTACCCGCTACTTATGTGGAAAGCCATGATGAAGCCCAAACTCTAGAAATAGTAATGAGAGATTCACTAATTGGACTTAAAGTTATTTTATCTTACACCGCATTTGAAAATCTCGATGTTATTACAAGAAGTGTCCGCTTAGTAAATGAAGGTTCCACAAATTTAAAACTTCTTCGAGCGCTCAGCATGAGTCTAGATTTCAATAAAAGTAATTATGACTTTATGAATCTTTCTGGAGCATGGGCAAGAGAGCGTCATATTGAAAGGAATGCTCTAAGTTCTGGTAATAAATCTATAGAAAGTAGAAGAGGTGCAAGTAGCCATCAACACAATCCGTTTATTGCATTACTTAGCGGTGATGCTAATGAAGATCATGGTGATGTTTATGGTTTTAGTTTGGTCTATAGTGGTAACTTTTTAGCTCAAGCAGAGATAGATCAATATCAAACTACAAGAGTATCAATGGGTATAAACCCTTTTGATTTTTCATGGCTATTAAAGCCAAATGAAGAGTTCCAGACACCTGAAGTGGTTATGGTTTATTCTAGTGAAGGTATAGGTGAAATGTCCAGAACATATCATAAACTCTATAGAACAAGGCTATGTCGAGGCGAATTTAGAGATAGTGTACGACCTATCTTAGTTAATAACTGGGAAGCTACATATTTTAATTTTAATGCTGAAAAAATAGAAGCTATTGCAAAAGTAGGAAAAGACCTTGGTATTGAACTTTTTGTACTGGATGATGGTTGGTTTGGTAAAAGGGATAATGATAAAAGTTCTTTAGGTGATTGGACTGTTGATTTGAAAAAATTACCTAAGGGAATAAATAATTTGGCAAATAGTATTAATACTATTGGATTAGAATTTGGTTTATGGTTCGAACCTGAAATGATATCACCAGATAGTGATTTATATAAAGCCAATCCTGATTGGTGTATTCATGTACCTAATAGAACACGTTCACAGGCAAGAAATCAATTAGTTCTTGATTTATCAAGAGAAGATGTTTGTAATTATATTATTAATGCAGTAGGTAGCATCTTAAGTAGTGCGAATATAAGCTATGTTAAATGGGATATGAATAGAAACATCACAGAGATAGGCTCACCATCTCTCCCAGCAAAAAGGCAAAGAGAAACAGCACATAGATATATGCTAGGACTTTATAAAGTTATGAATTCTATCACAAAATCTTTTCCTAAAATTCTATTTGAAAGTTGTTCCGGTGGGGGAGGTCGCTTTGATCCAGGTTTATTGTTTTATATGCCACAAGTCTGGACTAGTGATAATACTGATGCGGTAGAAAGACTAAAAATTCAATATGGAACAAGTATAGTCTATCCAGCAAGTACAATGGGTGCCCATGTTTCAGCAGTTCCTAACCATCAACTAAATCGAAATACCTCACTTAAGATGAGAGGGGATGTAGCGATGTGTGGAAACTTTGGTTATGAACTAGATCTCACAAAATTTTCTGATGATGAAAAAGAAGAAGTAAAATCACAGATATTAAAATACAAAGATTTAAGGAAATTGATCCAGTTTGGAAACATGTATAGGCTCTTAAGCCCTTTTGAAGGGAATGAAAGTTCATGGATGTATATTTCAGAAGATAAAACCGAGGCTTTAGTTACCTATTTTAGGGTGCTGGCTGTGCCTAATGCACCCATAAGAAAGCTAAAGTTAAAAGGATTAGATTCAAATATGGACTACTCCATAACAGATAAAAAAAATATATTTGGTGGAGATGATTTGATGTATTCTGGAATAGATATTCCAAATTTATTTGGAGACTATCAAAGTATGGTTTGGATTATAAAATGCAATCCACTTGATAAATAAAGTCCACTATGTGGTTAAATAACGAATTAATTAGAAAACTACCGAAATATTTAATATTCGGTAGTTTTTTGACTCAATTATTTTTGCTTTACTTTTCTATTCCTTCCAAGAACAATAATATTTATAACAGCCAAAATAGTTGCTATTGATGCCAAAACCTCAAATGAAAACTGCAACGAATATTTATCTCCTAGTTTTCCTATAAGAGGGAATATTATCATCATGTATAAACTAAATATCATGCTACCCATGGAAAGTATTGTGGCTCTCTTATTGGAGGGTATTAATTTATTCGTGTAATCACTAACTGCTATAAAAATAATAGACTCAATACTGTTTATTAATATAAAAAATACATAATAATATTTACTTAAAGCCACTCCCCATATACATATAGAAATTACTAAAGGAAGTAATAATATTATTACACGTTCTCCTACTTTTCTCTCAATTTTATATGCCTTAGATGCTGTTATAGCTGCCACCAAAGCTGCTATTGCTAATATTATACCTATATTTCCTTTTGAAATGCCCTTAGAAAGTAAATAGTTCTGAAAATAAAAGAATATACTTGTATTAAACATAAAAATTGCCTGTGAGAACACAATTAAAAATCCTAGTTTTTTATTACTAGCTATAATCTTAAAACTTTCAGCTACTTGATTTTTGAAAGTTCTAAATCCTTTTTCTTCAACTTCCATTTTAATATTTGGTTCCTTAAAAGACAGCGCTTGAATTATAGACAAGGTAGTAACTGCTATAGTTACTACGTAGGCATAGGTATAACTATAATTCGACAAAAAACCACCAAGTAATAGCCCACAGGTCTGAGCCCCTTGCATTATCATTTCGTTAACACCAGATACCTTCATATATTTTTTCTCTTCACCTGTTTCTTTTAAAGAATCATATAATAATGCTTCACCTGCTCCCGATTCTAAATTATAGGACAACGCGGTGACTACAAATCCTATTGCAAATCCAATAAAGCTATTTGAATATATTAATATAAATGCAGATATTAGTTGAGCTATTCTTCCACATATTCTACTAGCTTTTCTCCCCCAAATATCCGCCACTGCCCCAGTAGGTATTTCCATTAAAAATGAAGTTATATGGAAGATAGCTTCCACTAGCCCAAGCTCCGTTAAGGATAATCCTTTGGATGCTAAATATATCATCCAAATCCCATGAGTAAGATCAAAATCCTTTAAAAATGTGAATAGATAATTTTTAGAAATATTTTTTCTCAGTTCATTTTTATACCCCATTATATTTTCCCCCAATTATTCATTATTAAGAATTTTCTATATCCATCCATTTTTCAATAATTGAGTCTAATTCATCTTGAATTTTTTGTTTTTCTTTTGTTAGCTCTAATAATTTTTCATATTCGCTACCATTGTTATTCATTTCAATATCTATATCTTTAAGTTTTGTTTCAAGCTCTTGTATTGAGATTTCTAAGGATTTTTCCTCTCTTAGTTTGTTATTACTTGTTTGTTTTTGAATGTTTTCTTTATTTCTTGGTCTCTTTTCTTTTTCAATATTGGGAGTTTCAATTTTATTTTTCTTAAATTCATTTTTCTTTTCCTTGTAATATTCATAATTCCCCGGGTAATCTATTATCTTTTTATCTTCTATTTCGCATATTCTCTCTGCCAACTTATTTATGAAAAATCTATCATGTGATATAAATAATATAGTCCCACTAAACTCAAGTAGTGCTTCTTCAAGATTTTCTCTTGAATCTATATCCAAATGATTTGTGGGCTCATCAAGTATCAATAGATTTATATCATTTTGAATTAGCATACAAAGCTTAAGTCTACTTTTTTCTCCACCTGAAAGATTTTTAACCTTCTTAAAAACCTGCTCGCCATAAAATAAGAATTTAGCCAGTATCCCTCTAGCTGGGCCTTCTAAAATAAACATATCCTCTCTAAAAGCTTCAAGTACTGTTAACTCTTCATTGTTAAAGGTTATATTTTGGGGAAGATATCCTATTTTGGTGTTAGATCCGAGCTTAACTTCCCCATAATCCGCCTCTACCTCACCTAAAAGTGTTTTTATAATAGTTGATTTACCACTTCCATTATCACCAATTAAAGCTGTGCACTCACCATATCTAATGTCTAAATATAAATCCTCTAATATTTCCTTTTGATCAAAGCTTTTACTTAAGCCTTTAATACTTATTACATCCTTGCCTGACCTATCAGTATCCACAAAATCCAACTGAATTTTGGGTTGATTTATAAGCGGCTTATCAACTCTTTCTACTTTATCTAATCTTTTTTGCATACTTGCAGCTCTTTTAAAGAATTTTTCATTGTCAGCTTGAATAGCCCATATCCTTAGTTGTTTTATTGCTTTTTCCATAGCCTTTATTTTCTTTTGTTGGTCTTTAAATGCTTCAAATTGTTCAAAAACTCTTCTTTGCTTTTCTTTTACATAATAAGAATAATTACCATCATAAAGTGAGGTTTCCCCATCCTCAATTTCCACTATTTTAGTTACAACTCGATCTAAAAAATATCTATCATGTGAAATAACTATTACCGTACCCTTGTAACCTTTAAGATAAGTTTCAAGCCACTCTATTGACACTACATCTAAATGATTTGAAGGCTCGTCAAGGAGAAGTATATCTGGATTCTCAAGTAGAATTTTACCTAATATAACAATGGTTTTTTCACCACCACTTAGACTTATAAAATCTCTGTTTGTGAATTCTTCATTAAACTTTAGTCCGGTGCAAACCTTACTCATTTTTTCTTCTATTTCATAACCGCCTTTTGCTTCATAACGATCATTAACTTCACCATATTTTCTTAATGTATATTCTAATTCACTTCCGTTTAAATTAGCCATTTTCTCTTCTATTATTTTAAGTTCTCTATTTATTTGATATTGCTGTTTAAAGGCAGTTTTTAAAACATCTATCACTTTAAAAGACTCCGGATAATCCGGTATCTGATGTAAGTATCCTACAGTAGCATTTTTTCTTATGGAAATACTACCTTTATCTTGATTTTCTATACCAGCTATAATTTTAAAAACTGTAGTTTTACCACAACCATTTTTTCCTATTAGCCCAACTCTTTCATTATTTTGAACTTCAAAAGTAATATCGTTAAAAATCCTATTACCTCCAAAGTATTTTTCTATTTCTTTTAATGCAAGTTCTATCATATTTAATTCCTCCTATATTTTTGTAATCTATATTTCCTTAAAATAATAAAGCCCCAGCAGTGAGACTTGCTGGAGTTCCTATATTTTGATTTTAAGCTAAACCAGTTAAACTAATTCATCATATAATCGAAGTAAAAAAAGCCCAGGCAAGAAAGTCCTCACCTAGGCTTTAAAATAACATAATTATAATGTATTTAAGGTAAAGATAACTCACTTCTTTTTAGTATTCTATTCAATTTTGGACAGACTTCTCCCGTAAAATGAAAATCATTATGCGTAATTCCAGATAATGCCATCGGTAATCTATCTAAAGTTGTATTTTCTAAAAAGAACTTAGCCATCATTTTCACCTCCAAAGTTCAAAACTTAATTAATTTAATATTACCATAAATTTTATATAATATCAATATTGGAATTTTCTATTTTAAGTGGCACCTATTCCATTATTTTTAATACTTGCTCTCTTATATATATAGCTTCATTCTCTAAATCTTTCTTTGTTATCTTTAGAGGATCATAAACATGTAATTCAATTTTATTAAAAGGTAGGGGAATAACAAATTTATCCCATCTGCCACTTAGTTGTATTTTTCTTTTACATTTAATTGTAAGAGGTAGAACCTTACGTTTTGTGAGGACTGCTGTGATAAATGGAAAGCGCTTTGGCTGGTGATAAGGGCCTAATGGACCATCAAGAGTAATTGTTAAATTAGCGCAACTAGGTCCATTTATTTGACGTCGAATTTTAAACAAAAAGTTTCCGCCTTCACTTTCATCAGGTACACGAATTGTTTTGTATCCAAAATGATTGCATATTAAATTAATATAATCCCCGCGTCCATTATTTGTAGTAATTACATAGAGTCCTTGTCCACTAAGATAAGGGTATAATGAGTAACTATCACCATGCCAAAATACAACAATAAATTTTTCATCGTTATCAGCTTTTAATAATTTATATTGTCCGGTGGATACTATTTTACTAGTTTTATACACAAATTTAATATAGTAAATAGAAATAAGTGTAGTGAGTTTTCCAAAAAAATAGGATATTTTACTCATGAAAAGTCACCCCTCTTTTATGAATTATAGCTTTCTTGTATAAATCTACTGTGGTTGTTGCCATTGCGTCTAAGGAAAACTTTTTAGAAAAATCATAGGCATTTTGGCACATACACTCTAGTATTTCAGGGTGCTCTATTAGATAAATAACTTTTTCTGACCACAAATCTAAATCAGCTTTAGTCTTAAACCCATTATATTCGTTATGAATTATGTCATCTATTCCACTAGAACGAATAGCTACAACAGCACATTTCCCAGCCATTGCCTCTAAAATTACCATGCCTTGTGTTTCCGACTCTGAACTAAAGACAAAAATATTTGAAGCCATATAGTACTTGCAAACTTCCTTGGGACACAATGCTCCCGCAAGTATTACTATATTTTTTAATCCCCTATTTTCTATAGTTTTTAATATGTTTTGTTTTTCAGGTCCATCTCCTATGATAATACATTTAAAGGGTACTTTAGAATTATCTTTTATACGTTTAATTCCCTCTAATAGAAAATAAATATTTTTTTCCACTGTTAAACGGGAAACGGAGCATAAAATCACTTCATTTTGCAGTTTATATTTTTTAGTAATGAGATTTACTTCATTAACATCTACATTATTATAAAAATCAAAATCTACTCCTGTAGGTAGAACAGCTTTATCTCTGCTTACTCCAATGTTTGCTAGGTATTCACTTGCAGAATTAGTTGGTGCAAATATAGCATCACATTTCTGCGAAAATATTTTAATTAATTTATGAGAAGCTATATTTTCAAAGGTTAGTTTGAAAACTGGCAAATTATGAGCATATTTTTCAAGTCTAGTGTGATAAGTTAAGATAACAGGTAGTCCATATTTCTTTCCAAGTTCGAGTCCTTTTGTACCCATCCAAAATGGGTGATGTACATGAATAACATCAAAATTTTGGGTTGAGAACACTTTTTCTATTTGTGAGGAAAAAATATTGACTATAGCAAAATCAAAGGCCTTGCTTTTATAATAAATTAATAAATTGCATCTAATTACATTAACATCTTCAATGGTTTTAAGTGGATACTTTGGAGCAAATATTACCACCTTATGTCCCTGCCTCCGAAGACCCTTTGCAAGCCGATCAATAGATATAGGTACACCACCAATAAAAGGGAAATAATTATTGGTGAACATGGCAATATTTAATTTTCCACTATTTTCAATACTTTCCGATGCTTCCTCAAACTCATTATAATAATTTACACTTTTAGTAACTTTATAGTTAATAACTAACCCCAAAAATATCAATATACAAAGCATTAATATGAAATTAAAAAAGTTGGAGTAAAAAATTGCATGAATATAGTACCAAATATTTTCTAAGACTCGATAAATAATTTTACTAGATGACATATCATCATTTATAACACTGTAAGCTACTTCGTCATTTCTTATGTTCACCTTAATATAGTGATAAAAACTATTTTCATTATTAAGAAGTAAGGCTCCACCAGCACCACCACTTATAAAGTATTGAACACCTTTAATTTCTCTCCTATCAAAAATCTCATAACCAGAAGTGAATACAGCATTTACTTTATATTCTGAAAAAGTATTCCTTAAAAAATCACTATATGGTTTATTAATTAATTCTGTTTTTCCCACATCAAATGGAGATTTATTCATAATTACAAACTTGTACTTATATTTATCACTAGCACTTAATTCAGCTATAAGCCATGCCTTTTGCCACTCCTGCGAGGTTATTCCTGTAGTATCTAAAAAAATAAAATATGCATTATTTACACTATAAGAAAAATAATAAGGCCCATAATGATCATAAAATTTTGTAGCACCACCATTTGAATTTTCTTTTTCACCTATTCCAATAATAGTGGGAATTTTTATTTTATTAAGGCTTTTGTTTAGTATTCTATATTTATCCTCATCTCCTGCTATTACTGCATTTCCTGTAGAAATAACAAAATTAAGATTATTATCATTATTTATTTTTTTAACTATTTTTTTATCGAATATATCTAAAGAACTCTTTATATTCCCAAGTACAGCAAAAGAAATACCCTGATCTGCTTTTATATATTTAAGCCTTTGTATGTTTTTAATATTAGTTGATGCAAAATCAGCTTCAAATACAAATAAATAACTCTTATAAGAAATAAAGATTACTAATAATGCTATATCTATAAACAATAGAATTTTTAAACTTTTTTTCCTCCTCATAAAGCTTAACTCTAACCTCCTGAATATTAACTCATCACCTAGGGTTTAAATGTGGTTAAATCACTTTTGCTGAGAATTTATTTTTAACTATTTCCCCATAAAAAATAATTAGACCTATTAAAATCCCTAAATACATGGTAAAAAACCGCCATGAGAATGTTAATGATACTATATCACTTTTATCAACGAAATTAGAAAACATTAACGTAAATCCGCCCTCAGCAACCCCTGTAGCTCCAGGAGTTGGCGCAAAATATGTTATGAAGGTCAATAATATTTGCAATGAAATAATTTGACTTGTAGAAATATTCGAGTTATATCCTCTAATGAGAATGACTGGAAAACTGAATAGTGCAAAAAGATATAATATCATAAAAATTATTGATAACAATATATATTGTCTTTTACCTTTTAAAAATCTCTTAATATTTATAGCAAATATATCAATTTCTAAAAAGCTACTATTTCTAAATCTTTCAACCTTATTTTTTGGAATTATTTTTTTATTTTCTAATAAAACTAATATATTAAATAATTTTTTTTTGATTATACTTGTATTTTTTAGTACTTTATAAAATCCATAACAAGCTAAAATATACATTGCAACTAACGATAAAATATAAATCAAATTATTATCACTCCGAATAATTTTAAAAAGACTTTTATCTGCTATTAAAATCATTGGTGTTGTAATAAAGAAAAATATAATAGGAAGTACAGTTTTTATAGTAGTTGCTGCAGTAGCATCACCAATGGAAATCTGTTTTTTATTCAAAAAGTATATTTGAGCAAAGGCCCCTCCAGTAGCGAAGGGTGTTATATTTGATAAAAACATATTAATAAATGCCAGTTTAAGAAGATATCCAAGAGATACCTCAATTTGAATTGTTTTCATAACATATAAAAATCTTAGTGCATCTAAAAGAAAATAAAAAACTAGTAGAACTCCTAGTGATATTAATATAATGGGTGACAAGGATTCAAAGGTGAAAAATGATGATTTAGAACTAAAGTGTTTTCCTATATATAATACTGATAAATAGGAAGTGGCAATAAATATAAGTGTAAATATGGAGTAGGTTAATACTTTCGTTTTTGCAATTAAATTATTATTAACTCGTTTAAACTTAGATTCAGTGTTACCAATAATTTTTCTCATACTTTTTCTCCTTGATAGTCCCATAATTACACCATCTTTAAATCATATGGTATCTTCCATAAATTTATGTTAACTAATAATTCATTGTAAATATTATGAAAATAAGTGATGTTATCACTGCATTTTAATAGCCCCAAAATATATTAATATATTTTGGGGCTATCCTTTTTATTTTTATTAAAATAATTTATACAGACTTTCTTTCTACGAGACTTATAGGCAAAATATTTTCTAACTTTACTTCTACATGTTCTATTTGATCTATTAATATTTTCACTGTTAGTTCTGCCATTTGTTCAATTGGTTGTTTTATTGTGGTTAGTGGTGGGACAATCATATGGGCAATACTTATATCATCATAGCCTATTACTTTTAAGTCCCTTGGAATTTCTCTTCCAATTTCATTTGCTACATGAATGATGGAAGCTGCAATCATATCACTACTTGCAAAAACTCCATCTATGTCTGGTTGTTCCTTAAACAACTTATAGGCTAACTTTTCATAGCTTTCAAATATATCTAATTTTGCCTGTATTATAACATACTCCACACCTCTGTTTTTAACTACGTCCATAAAGGCTTCATAACGATTATTTGCTGGAGTATTTAGCTCTAAAGGTCCACTAATATGAACTAGTTTTTTACACCCCTTATCTATTAATAGATTAGTAGCAAGTACTCCACCATTATAGTTATCTGATGTAACATAAGGTATGTCATGAGACAGATTTCTGTCTATAGCTACTATTGGCAGTGTGGGAACTAGATAATCTGAAGTTTCTAAGGTATGACTTCCCATAATTATTCCATCCACTTGATTTCTCTTTAGCATTTCCACATATTCTCTTTCTTTTACTGAATCTTGATATGAATTACATATCAAAATCTTATAGCCCTGTTTATAAGCATAATATTCTATAAAGCTTGTAAGCTCAGCAAAAAAAGGATGGGCCACATTAGGGATAATAAGTCCTATGAAATTAGACTTTTTTCTAAATAATGATCTTGCTAGTTCATTCGGCTGATAGTTTAGCTTCGCCATAGCATCATAAACCTTTTTCCTTGTAATTTCACTAATATACCCTCTATTATTTAATACTCTGGATACTGTAGTAACTGTAACCCCTGATACTTTAGCTACGTCCTTTATTGTTGCCATACAAACACCCTCTACAAAATAATTTTTAAACCTATTTATGATATTTTCTATATCTTAGGATAACATAGAAATATATAAATATTCAACATAGGCTTAAAAAACATAGCATTTATATTATATATTGTACTTTATTTCCAATCTCATCCACATAATCAATTAGTGATTTATTGGTTTTAAGATCTATAAATAATGTACAATACATATCTCCATTTTCCCATATAAGATGAATTTCGTCATCAGCTGAATCCAAAACCGTAAATATTCCCTGAAAAGCATCATATTCATTTCTAAATCTTATCAATTTAAGTAGTCTCTGCACAACCTCTTTTTCAAGAGATTTCTCGATTTCCAATATACTGAAGTTGTGACGATTGATTTCACGTCCTTCGCCACTCTTCTCTACACTTTCAATATCATTTTCGCCTGCTAGGAGTCCCACGTAATATACCTGAGGTATGCCAGGTGCAAAAAATTGAATAGCCCTAGCTGCCATATAGGCATCATCATCACAATTGAGAATAGAATAGTATGTGCCTCTGATTTGATGAACATCAAATCCATCTTTAGCCTTATGTTCTTCTGATAAAATAAGGCTTAAATTTGCACCTCTTTCAATACAAACATCCACTACTTTTCTAGCTTCACTTGTATCTATAAGCTCATCCATATCCGGTTTTACAGGAATGCCATCATGGCAGTCAAGCATTGTAAATTGTTTGCTGGGACGAACCTTTAGGTAAGAACAAAGCTTTGCACTGGATTTATTAAAAAGTGTTTCTAGAATAGTATACGGCAATATAAAATCATATATCCAAAAGCCCTTACTCGCGAGCTTGTATTGAGTTGCATAATGCGCATGAACCTCAGGGAGTAGCTCAATTTTTAGAGAATTTGCCATTTCACGAATCCAGTCAAGAAATTCATATATTTCAGGTTCTACAAAAAAAGAGCTTGTTCCAAGCTTTTTAATAATATATCCAACTGCATCTAATCTTACTATTTTAACTTGGTTTTTACTAAAATTAACAAAAAAGTCTGTTAATAGCTGCCTTACCTTTTCTGATTTTATATCTAAATCAATCTGCTCAGATTGATCCGATTTTCCAAAGGTTGTCCATACCCTCTCCACGTAACCCGTTTCTTCTATTGTAAAAGTTGAATAAGGCACTCTCCTTCTACGGAACATTTTTTTAATATCATCCTCTACTGGTTTTCCATCTTTCCAAATTTTATCCAATGTAATAAATAAATCAGCATATTCTGATTTTCTCCCTTTCCTTAGAAAGTCCTGAAAATAAATAGACTGTCTAGAAATGTGGTTTACCATCAAATCCACCAGAACATCGGAGTGTTGTCCTATAGCCTTAATATCATCCCAGCAGCCAAACTTAGGTTCTATTTCCAAATAGGTTAATGGAGCGAATCCCCTATCTCCAGATGATGGAAATGGTGGTAGAATATGAATTCCACCTTCAAACACATTCGGAAAATGCTTTAAAAGAACATTGTTAAGTTCTTTTAAATCTCCTCCTAATGAATCTGGATAAGTGATAAGCTGAACTTTATTTTTTACTGCCATATAGAATCTCTCCTTTTAAATTGCTAATATTTTTTATAATCCATAACTTTTTTTTATTTCCTCAAGCCTTGGTAATTTAACTACTGCACCTGTATATTTTAGCTTATAGGCACTTACTGCAAATCCTAGTTGTAGTGCCTCCTTTAAGGTATAACCTCTTACTATAGCTGTATAAAATCCTGACCAAAAGGCATCTCCAGCTCCGGTTGTATCTACCACACCAGTTGCTAACGTATCCATTTTAATACTTTCTACTCCATTTGTTACTAATGCCCCTTCTGCTCCAAGTGTCATAATTACAAGCTTTGCACCAAGATTTAAGAATTTTTTAACTTGATTTTCATTAGAATCTTTCCCAAATATTCTCTCTGCATCATCTTCTGAAGGTTTTACAATATCAACTTTCCCTATGATTGATTTCACATATTCTATACCCTCTTCATTTTTCTCCCACAACATTGGGTGATAATTAGGGTCAAAGCAAACTAGTGCACCATTATTTCTGGCCTGCTCAATAGACTGCTCAATGGTGCTTCTAGATGGCTCTTTTGATATTGGCCAGCAGGAAAAATGCATAATTTTACAATTTTTCAGTGCAGTATCTAATCCTTGGCTGTAGGGTAAATGATAATCTGCATCCCTGTAAAATATAGGAATAGGAGTAGCCTTACTTTTAGTAACTAAAACCATACTAGTTGAATTTCCGGTAATATCAACACACCTGGTATCAATTCCTACTTCCTTAAGACTATTAATTAAAAATTTTCCTAAGCCATCATTTCCTACACAGGATGCGACTAATGAATTTATGCCAAGTCTCTTTGTATTTATAGCAATATTGGAAGGTGATCCTCCAAAATATCTATTGTAGGTTGAACTTTCAAAGTTATCACCATACTCTGCTGATATCATGTCTACAAGGAGTTCTCCTATGGTAAGAATATCTATATTTTTATTTTGAAAATTAATTTTGTCATTAAATCCAAACATTTATCTCCTCCACAATTTAATTTATTAGATTATTTATATATATTCCCTGAAATCATAAGGCTTTAATTCCATATTTATTTATAAGATTAATGCTATCCTATATCCCATTTATGAAAAGTTACTATGTTGCATTCTCCTTTTGAAAATATTTTTATCTTATTTGAGAAGGCACTTGGGTATATTCTCGCTGTCATTGTCTTTTCTCCATCATTAATAAATACCTCAACTGAACACTTATCAACAAATATTTGTAGTTTTAAGGCATTATCTTTAAGAACTAACTCCGTGTTTCTTATTCCCTTGGGTCCAATACCTGATTTATCACGATTAAAACTAAATATCTTACTCATAGCATTATAGGATAATACAGTTTCTTCTTTTTCGCCAACACGTAACTTTATTCCAAACTCACTGAAATTTTTAGCTTCAAAAATTACTATAATCTCATAACTTTCTCCTGTTATATCTAGTAACTTTTCACCAATTAACAATACATCCTCAATTTTATATTCATTCTTTCTATACTTTATAATTTCCTGGATTGGTTTAAAAATCAATCTATCTTCATAAAATATAATTTCTCTAGGTAGTGTCATAGCTCCAGCCCAATTATCTCCTCTATCTTGAGTAGGCATTTTACTTCCCCACATATCCATCCAAGCTATTAGTATTCTTCTTCCCTTATCATCAATAATTGTTTGTGGTGCATAAAAATCAAATCCATAATCTATAGGATAATATTCATCAAACTTAAATGCCCCTTCATTGATTTGTAAATCACCTATCATATAGATGGTGGAATGTAAATTATGATAATCATTTCCCTGAGGTTTCATATATTGAGGTGAAACAATTAATACCTCCTTACCACCTAATGTAAACAAGTCTGGGCATTCCCAACAAATGCCCATATTTCCATCACTGCTAGCTAAAACGTTTATAAAATCCCAATGGATTAAATCCAATGATTTATAAATAGCTACTGCACCATTTTTAGAAAGATCAACATTTTTTTTATTATCAACAGTAGTACCTAAAATCATATAATAGATCTCATTTATTTTTAAAACCTTGGGGTCACGTAAATCACTTTTACTTATAGCCTGTGGAATTTCATCAGTATCTATTATTGGATTTAAGCTAAACTTTGAGAAGTTTATGCCATCCTCTGAATTTGCTAAACACTGAACTTGTCTATAACCGGTGTTTTTATTTCCATCAGTGTAAATATGCCCTGTGTATATGAGCTTAAGTCTTCCATCTACTTCAATGGCTGATCCAGAAAAACACCCATCTTTATCAAACTCCCTGTCTGGTGTCAATGCTATAGGAAGATGCCTCCATTTTATTAAATCTTCACTAACTGCATGTCCCCAATGCATAGGTCCCCAAATGGCTTTATAAGGATAATGTTGATAAAACACATGATAACTTCCATTAAACTGAATAAATCCATTAGGGTCATTTATCCACCCAAACTCTCCCATTAAATGATAATTTAATCTATATTCTTTATTTATTTTAAACTTATTAGTTTGGATGAACTTATTACTTTCACATAAGTCATTTATTACCATTTAATTCACTCCTAAGCTGCACTTTACTTTATAGATCCTTGTAAAACTCCATTGATTATACTCTTTTGCATGAATAGATAAACTATTATAACTGGTATGATAGTTAAAATAAGCCCTGCCATAGATAGGCCATAATCCACTGTATACGTACCATAGAAATAATAAGTAGATAATGGTAAAGTTCTTTCAGCAGCCTTAATTAGAACTAATGAAGGTAATAAGAAGTCATTCCATATCCAAAGTACATCTAATATAGCTATTGTCATTGTAGTTGGTTTTAATAGCGGGAAAACAATTTTCCAAAAAATCTGAAATCTAGTACAGCCATCGATCATTGCGGCCTCTTCAAGTTCAATTGGAATACTCTTTATAAACCCATGATACATAAACACCGCCAGCGCTGCTCCAAATCCTATATACATATATATCAGTGCCCATTTGTTGTTTAACATTCCTATAGAACCATATATTTTTACTAGAGGTATCATAATTCCTTGAAATGGTATTATCATAGATGCAACTAATATAAAAAACATAATTTGAGTATATTTTGTTCTTTTTCTTACAAGAAAATAAGCTGTCATGGATGAAAATATAATTATTAGCAAAACACTAAAGATAGTTACTATAAGTGAATTGGTAAAAGCATGCATGTAGCCCATCTTATCAAATGCACTTATATAATTATCAAAATTTATTGATTTTGGTAAGGCTAATGGATTTAAAATTATGTCTTTCCTAGTTTTAAACGAATTAAATAAAACAAACATAAATGGAACTATATATAAAACTAATACTACTGTTAATCCTATAATCTTAATAATGTTTAGTTTGAAATTGAGTTTTTTCATTTATGCTTCCACCTCCATTTTCTTACTAAAGTAAACTTGAACTAAAGTAACCACTGCTACCATCAAAAATAGGAAAAATGCCTCTGCTTGGCCCACACCATATTGTTGTGATAAAAATGCTTTATTATATACACTCATAGAAATCATTTCTGTAGCTTTAAAAGGTCCACCTTTAGTAAGTGTAATGTTCACATCATAAACCATAAATGCTCTCTGCAAAGATAAGAAAATGCACACTGTAAAAGATGGTATCATCATAGGAAGAATTATTTTTTTCATTTTTGTAAATCCATTAGCACCATCGATACTTGCTGCTTCTAGAATATCCTTTGGAACATTCATAAATCCAGCAATGTAAATAATCATCATATATCCTGAATACTGCCAAACCCCTACTATTACTAAGGCCCAAAATGCCTTAGTGGGATTTGAAAGCCAGGAAGATGAAAAAATAGAAATATCAAAATTCTTCCCTATGTAAGTTAATACATTAGAAAATAAAAACTGCCAAATATATCCTAGTAAAACTCCCCCTATAAGATTAGGAGTAAAGAATCCACTTCTGAAGAAGTTTTGTGCTTTAATTCCACTAGTTAATACATATGCAAGTAAAAAAGCTATTACATTTGTGAGAATCACTGTAAAAAATACGTAATATCCAGTTAATTGAAACGAGGACCAAAACGCCTTATCCTTAAAAACTACTAAATAATTTTTAGCTCCTACAAAGGAAATATTTGAAGATATTCCATTCCAATCAGTAAAAGTTAGAAAAATTCCAAATAAAAACGGCATTACTATCACTGTAAAAAATATAAAAGTAGTAGGACCTGCAAATAGTAAATAATTTTTTAATTTATTTAAAAAACCTTTTTCTTGATCCATATTAATATCCTCTCCTCATAATTTTTTTCATGTAAAATAGCGGATAGAAAGCATAAGCCTATCCGCTATCTAACATTAATTAACTACTTATTTAACATTTTTCCAGTAATTTTGTATTTCAGTAGCAAGTGCAGCTTTGTCGCTCTTTCCTGCTAGATATTTTTGCATTGAAGCACCAACTTCTTTCCAATGATCAGCAGGCATAACTGTCATAAATTGTATTGCATTTCCACTACTCATGTAGCTCTTAATTGATTTTGCTAATGGGTCTTTAGGTTCTAAAGTAATATTTTTAAATGCTGGAATTATATTTGCTTTATTTACAATAAAATCTTGCCCTTTATCGCTATACACTAGCCACTCTAAAAATTTCTTTGCAGCCGCCTGTTGATCCACATTATTATTCTCTTTATCAACACCAATATATTTAGTTACTCCTACCGGTATCCCGTTATTTCCGTAATCTTCAGCAGTATTGCTTATTGGTACTGGTATAAATCCAAAGTTTACGTTATCTCCTGCAAATTCTTTTATTTGTGGCCAAGCCCAGTTGCCCATAAACCAGAAGCCAACTTTGTCGGTTCCCATGTATTGTTGATCATTTTCATAAGTTCCTGCTAATGGATCTTTAGTATCTATGTTATATTTTTTCATCATATCAAAAGTGTCTATCAAGCCATTAAATTGTTTGTTTTTAGCTAGGTCTACTTTACCTGCCTTTAAGTCCTCTAAGAATTTAGTAACTTCTTTTGAGTCCTTTGATTGAGTTGAGTAAGCAATTGGTAGAATATGTCCAGCTAGAGACCAGTCCATTGGAGATATTGCTAATGCATCAACTCCACTAGTTTTCACCTTTTTAAATGCTTCTTCTAAATCCTTAGTTGTCTTAATAACTTTTGGATCAACTCCAGCTTTATCTAAAACGTTTTTATTATATATTATTCCGGTGCCTTCTACAGTAAGTGGAAAAGCCATAACCTTACCATCGCTTGTTTTAACTGAATCAAGACTTTTATCTGAGGCATCTTTAACCCATTTTTCATTTGTTAGGTCTGCAAATTTGTCACTAAATTTAGGTATATCACCAGGGTCTAGCATTGAAAGTGATGGTGCATTACCTGAAGCATACATTGCCGATACCTTTTCAAAGGGTGATTGTCCAGCAGCAGCTGCTATAACCTCAACTTTAATAGTAGGATTATCTTGTGTAAATACTTTGGCAGCTTCCTCTAATTGAAGTTGAATTTCACCTTTTGAATTTAAAAAACTAATTTTAACTTCCTTTGCTGCTACCGTCCCTTTATCCGTTGCCGTAGTCTCAACAGCCTTTTTACCACAACCCACAAATACAGTTGCTACTAATACCACAGATAGCATTAACGATAATAATTTTGATTTTTTCATTTTTTTTCCCCCTTTTTTAATTAACTTTCTAACGATTAAAATCTTAATGTAAATTCTTATGCAACTTTTATTAATTTTTCTTGCAAATTTTTATGCGAATCGCTCTGTAAACCTTTAACTTGTAATTTTATTATAAGACTATTCAGTTTATATGTCAAGCGCTTAACATATTATTTTAAAAAAACATCTTTGATATGATAATAGGGCTATAGCCCCTTTATATTATGTTTTACACTCTACTTACTATACTTAAGTATTTTAAGAATCTTGTGTTTTGGTTAATTTAGCTTTAGTTTTAATTAATCTTAAAAAAGTTAAAATCCCTCCTATCATACAAATAACTGTTGCAGTTATATATACAGTTTTCATACCATAAATAAATGCATCATTTCTTCCTATTACGTAATCAGTTACATGATAGCCAATTTTATAACTCATCCTGTTATATAAAATAGTAGTAGCTAAAGCTATTCCACATACCATTCCTAAATTTCTTACAAGCGCATTTACACTACCTGCAATACCTAGCTTATCCTTTGGAACTGTGGACATTACCAATGAATTATTAGGTGATTGAAATAACCCATTTCCTAAAGACATAACAGCTATAAAAATCACCATGCTTATTACCGAAGACTGCTCATTTAAAGTCGACATTAATAGTAACCCAAGACTTGTAACCATATTATACCTATTGGTACATTTATTAAAAATATATATTCCCAGCTGGTAGCACTTACTATAAATCCTCCCAGTGCCGGTCCTACCAAGGATCCAAGTGCCACGAAGGTTCCCGTAATCCCCAATGCCCTTCCTCTTTCATTTGCTGGAAATACTTCAGTGATAATCCCTTGATTATTTGCCATAGTACCTGCAGCTACTATTCCCTGTATTACTCTAGCCAAAACTAAAATTGGAAATGACCTTGTTATTCCACAAAATAGTGAACCTAAAGTAAATAGTGCTATTTCCAATCTTTGTAATTAATTCCAGCTAACATCCTTAATATCATAACTTAACTTTTAACACATTACAATTGATATATCTTCCTTTCCAGTTATTCCATTGACTCTAAATATGCACAATCTCAGTTATAAAAGATAAAAACATTAGTTATAAAATTAACAAATCAACTTATGATTTCGTATTAGCATATAGATAAAAATAGTGGATAATATAAATATATTTAATTGCAAATTTGTGTTACTCTAAATATAGTTTTAAAATAAATAAGGTTTACTAAGGGAGTGAAATCATGAAAAAAGTACTTACTACCTGCGGTTATTGTGGATGTGGGTGTAATTATTACATAAATGTTGATAATAATGAAATAGTAGGCATTACTCCTAAAAATAACGATATTGTTAGCAAAGGAAAACTATGCGTTAAAGGTTGGCAATTATATATCTGTGTTAATCATAATGACAGGTTAAAGCAGCCTTTGATTAAAAATAAAGATGGAATATTTGAAGAGGTTACTTGGGAAATTGCATTTGAGTTCATAAATAAGTCTCTTAAAAACATCATTGAAAAAAATGGTCCAAAAGCTGTGAGAGTTTCCTTCCGAAGTCGTTAATATTGCAGCTTCGAAGAAGATGATTAAAGGAGTGAAATTATTGAAGGACTTTGGCTCTGCAGTTATTTTATGTGGTGGAAAAAGTATTAGAATGGGCTTTGATAAATGCAAACTTAAAGTAAAGAATAGGTTCTTAATAGATATTATTGCAGAGCAATTAGAGCAAGTTTTTGAAAATATAGTTTTAGTATCAAATGATCTACAAAAATTTAATGATATTAAATATACCGTGGTGGAAGATATAATATCAAATAGAGGCCCTATAGGAGCTATTTATACGGCACTAAAAGAGACCTCCTCCAAATATGTTTTCATAACTGCTTGTGATATGCCCATAATAAATTTAGCCTATATAAAGTATATGATGGAACTTATAAAAAGCGAGGATGTAGATGGAGTGGTCTCTTGTAACTCTAAATATATAGAGCCCCTTTATGCTTTTTATTCTACAGATATGATTAATAACTTTGAAAATGAGATAGCTAAAGATAACTTTAAGCTTATTGATGTAATTAAAAACAGTAATATGCTCTATGTAGAAGAAACTAAATGGAGACAATATTGTAATGGCATGGATATTTTCACTAATTTAAATTATGAATCTGATCTTACCGTTTTAAAAAATATTTTTATGGAGGACTTTGAGATATAATGAACTCAACAAGAAAAATGAACATTAGAAGGATAAATAATGAGAAACAGGAGGATACCTGTGATTTAATAATAGAAGAAGTACCCTTAGAATTATTTGTTAATTATGACTTTTATGCAGCCCTTATGTGTACCGCTGTTGAAGTAAGGGAATTAGCTATAGGATTTCTATTTTGCGAAGGAATCCTATCCTCTATTAATTCCATTAAGAGCATAGAAGAAAAGTATGAAAATAGAATATGTATTGTTCTAGCTCATGAAGTAATTATGGATAGTACTAATGTAAGCGCCATAACTTCTGGCTGTGGTAATGGTAGTGTCCATATAAAATCTCTTGAAGAAGGTAGTATTAAATCTATTGAGCATAATTGTAAATTTGCTATTGTAGATATTTTAAAACTTATGAATGAATTTAATAGTAAATCAGAACTTTTCAGACAAACCGGAGGTGTTCATAGTTGCTGCATTTGTAATGATAATAGCTTGCTTCTTTTTTCTGAGGATATGGGACGTCATAATGCCTTAGATAAGGTTATAGGTAAGGCATTAATGGTCAATATGGGTCTTGCAGACAAGCTTGTAATGACCACTGGTAGGATTTCTTCAGATATAATTATTAAAGTAGCAAAAGCGGGTATACAACTTATAGCCTCCCATTCAGCACCAACCTCATTAGCCATAAATATTGCAAAAGCTGCAAATATAACTATAATTGGTTTTGCAAGAGGTAGTAGAATGAATATTTATTGCAATGAAGATAGAATAATTTAATTAAGATATAAATTAAAACATGGAGGAATAAATATATTCTCCTAGTTTTAGATTTACTGTATTTATTTATCCTTATGAGTAGCGGAGATTTCAATTAACCTTACTATAGCATATTAAATAAGTGCATAAACAATCATAGCTATAATAGTAGCAGGCTCCAAAACTGACTTTGTTTCTATTCCTTTAGTAACAACCATTATAAAAATTGCGAACTTTCAATTTTAACATAACTTGGAATTCCATATCCTATTAGTTAACTATGTATTAACTTTCATCAATAAGTCTTGTAAATTCACCTTAAATGGAGCATGCTATATATCAGAAAGCGTACGAGCATTAAATATTTGCATGAAGGAGAGTTGCGTATGTTTGGTTATATCCTTATCTTTTTAGCTAAAATAATTGAGGTTTCATTAACTACTGTTAGAGTAGTCCTCATAACCAGAGGTGAAAAATTTTATGGGGCTGTTATTGGTTTCTTTGAGGTACTTATATGGTTATATGTAATTAGTACTGTCCTTGTTGGAATAAGTGAAGAACCATTTAAAATGATAATTTATGCATTAGGATTTTCTTGTGGAAACTATATCGGATGTATTTTAGAAGATAAACTAGCACTAGGACTCATGACCATAAATGCTATTGTATCTGAAAAAGATGGCGATGAACTTGCTAAAATATTGAGAGCAGAAAATGTAGGGGTTACTCTTATTGAAGCGGAAGGTTTAAAAGAAGATAAAAAAATGCTTATCTTACATGTTAAAAGAAAAAGAAAATCTGAAATATTGAAAGTAATAAAAAATTCTCATATAAAGGCTGTAATTTCTCTAATGGATACTAAAACTCTATATGGTGGTTATGGTATTAAAAAATAATAGATAAAATAATACACATAGATAAAATATCTATGTGTATTATTATTTTCAACAGCGGCAACCTGAATGATTACTGCTATTAATTTTTCTATATTAAACTATATGAATATTTTAAATATGATGTTAACATCACTATGATATACTTAAATTAAAATTGTATTGAGGAGCTGAATAAAATGAGTGAAAAAGAAAAGATGTTGAATGGGGAAATATATAATGCCTATGACAAAAGTTTAGTACTCTTAAGAAATAAGGCTAGACATCTTACAAAATTATATAATAATACAGACCCTGAGGAAGTTGAAAACAGAATAACTATCATCAAAAAATTAATTGGGAAAATAGGCGAAAATTTTGAAATAGAACCTCCATTCCGTTGCGATTATGGTACTAATATTGAAATAGGCGAAAATTTTTATGCCAATTTTAATTTTTTAGTTTTAGATGATGGACTTGTAACAATTGGAGATGATGTATTATTTGCTCCTAATGTAAGTATATTTACCGCAACTCATCTAATTGATCCTAAGCTTAGACCCAAAAATGCTGATTACACAAAAGCTGTTACTATAGGAAATAATGTGTGGGTTGGTGGTGGTGCTATTATAAATCCCGGTGTGACTATCGGGGATAATAGTGTAATAGGTTCTGGTAGTGTGGTTACAAAAGATATTCCATCCAATGTTGTGGCTGTTGGAAACCCTTGTAAAATAATAAAATATCTTACTCTTCAACTTTGTGAATAACTAAATTACCTTTATATATAATAGTACATTAATATTAAAAACCCAATTAACGCACAAAAAACTACCAAAATATAAATATATTTCGGTAGTTTTTTTATTTTAAGCTAATCCATTGGATGATTATAAATCATACGGTCATATACGTGATCAAATCCCATCTTACGATAAAGATTTTTCGCACGTTTATTATCAAGATCTACATGAAGGGACAAATTACCGTCTGTTAATTCAATTGCACGGCCAATAAGTTCTGAGGCGACACCACGACCTTTATTACCAGGCTTAACACCAATATAAGCTAAATGATAAGTGGAAATAAAATTTTCAAATCCCATATTGACAATAACACAAATACCTTGTTCTTCTCCGTTTCGTTTGGCTATTAATAAAAATCCCTCTTTCATTGCTTTTTCTATAGCATCTACTGTCTCTCCCACCGAATCATTATAAGCTGCAAGCCAAGTTCGTGTCATATCCAGTAAATCAGCTTTGTTTTTATCATCAAAACTTGTAATTTCACAGACTTCAATTTCACTTCTTGCATCATTTAAAATAATTAAATGCTTGCCATTTTTAAGTTGTCCTTGTTTCACTTTTTTGGTAAAGGCAGCCATTGCATAGGCTTCTTTCCTTGAAACAATAACACCCTCAGTTTCACGAAGCATAGTAACTGCCTGCTTAAGCTCCTCTTCATCAATATCAATCATTTCAGCATTAGTCTCATCAATAATTTTTATAATGGACTGGACCATATCTGTAGGTCTGTCTGGTAAACCCAAAGCTGTTTTTTTAGTGCCATTATTCTCAATTTGACTAATATGCATTTTCCTAACGTACTCATTTATATCATCTTGCCATGATGAATTAGCCCCACATAATAATTGAGGTAATTCGCTCAATTCTTCATGTACCCAGCTCTTTATTGTGCCACTATAAATACTTGAAAGGGTATACCCAAATCCTAATTTTGTAGTTATGGTATCCACTTTAAAATCCATTCGTTCCAAACACTCTTTAGTCATGTCTTCAAATATAAGATGGCTCATAATGGTGTTTAAATCCCATTCGCAAGTCAAGTACATATTTCCCTTCTCTGCTATGTCTACCAATTGTGACCGAGAAAAGGTGCCTTTTTTATCTCTTAAATCTAATAGTACTTCACTATCTAAACGAGACATTTTCCACTTTTCTTGCTTGAAAAGCGGAACCTTCACTTCAATTTCCTTCAATTTTGCAAATAACATTACCGATTTTATGTAGCTTTCAGATCCATCAACTAAAATTTGCTTAAACCCATTAGCTATAGCATCTTTTACTAATACCTCTGAAATACGGTCATACTTATGTCCTGAAGGATTAGCTCCTTCAAGTTTCAAATATATCTCTCCGATACCTAATACCTTCTCTAATTTTTTTGCTCTCATTAAGGGTGTTCTTCCACTTTTTCTCATATTAAATAATCTCTCCTTCAACACTTAATTGTGATTAAATTCAAAATAGCTCTATAAAGATCCCAATTATATCATAATATTTTTCAGCATTATTTCACTTCAACGAGAAAATTCACACCAGCATAACATGTTCAGAACATATTGTTACTGGCAATCTCATCTACTCTAAATGCCTATTTTACTGTGTTCTCTAGTTTATAGTATAACATTTCATGGCTAATTCTGCAAATGTATAGTGTTTTTTGTCATATTTTGTAGATATTATTCAATATTAATTACATGTCAAATTTGTTAGCTTACTTTATTAAATCATGAAATTCCCCTTCTACAATATTCTTTAATAAATCCGGATTAATTTCTATTTGAAATCCTATTTTCCCAGCACTTACAATTATTTTTTCTATACTCAGGGCACTCTCATGAATAAAGGTTTTATATTGTTTCTTCATACCTATAGGTGAGCAACCACCTCTAATATATCCCGTATGCTTCTGGAGATCATTAACATCTAACATTTCTATTCTCTTCTCATTAGTTACTTTAGCTACTTTTTTAAAATCTATTTCCTCTCTAACTGGAATTAGGAAAACATAAATATTTCCATAAATTCCGTGAGTTACTATGGTTTTATAGACATATTTTTCATCTTTTCCTATCTTCTTTGCTACAGATATTCCATCTATCTTCTCATCTTTTACATCGTATGTTATCACATCATATTGCGCCTTCATTTTATCTAAAATTCGCATAGCATTTGTTTTTATCATTGTTTTCCCCTTAGTTTTCGTCTCTATTTATTCATCATTTTATAACCGAGTTTACTTTATTATATCCTTTTTTCTTACCTTATACACTATTCACTTAAGCATTAAACTATAATTATAAAAATCTGCATCTCTACTTCATTTAGAGCTAAATTTACATTACCTGCATAAGTATTAAATAATTTATTCACATATACTAAGAAATTAGGTGTAACTTGTTGAATTATAATACATCAACGCAAAAGCTTATTTCTCGACAAATTGCATAAATATTCATTAAAAAAACTATTGAATTTTTGTTCAATTAATATATAATTATAGGGGTAATAATAATTTTATACTAAATTTAATCGCTTACATTTAAGGAGGAAAAACTATGTCGGAAAAAGTAATCAGCAAAAAACATTTAACATTGGTATCATTAGTTTTAATGATTTTTACTTCAGTTTATGGATTTAATAATATTCCAAGATCATTTTATAAAATGGGATATGCTGCAATACCTTGGTATATTTTGTCAGGAATAACTTTTTTTATTCCTTTTGCTTTCATGATGGCTGAGTTTGGCGCAGCTTTTAAAAACGAAAAGGGTGGAATATACTCTTGGATGGAAAAATCTGTAGGAGCAAAATTTGCTTTTATGGGAACCTTCATGTGGTATGCATCTTATGTAATTTGGATGGTTAATGTTGCATCTGGAGTTTGGGTTCCAATATCAAATGCGATATTTGGTTCAGATAAAACACAAACTTGGGCAATATTAGGACTGACTGGACCCAAACTTCTAGGAATACTTGGAATCCTTTGGATAATATTTGTTACATTTATATCAACTAAGGGATTAGAAAAAATTAAGAAGGTAACTTCACTAGGTGGTACTGCAGTTGCATTATTAAATATAGTTCTGTTAATTGGGGCTATACTAGTACTTATTGGAAATCACGGTCAATTAGCTCAGCCAATAGTTGGAATTAGCTCATTTACTGCTTCACCAAACCCTGCTTACAATGGAAACATAATCGCATCATTTGCATTCGTGGTATTTGCACTATTTGCTTATGGTGGAATAGAAGTTGTTGGTGGACTTGTTGATGAAACAGAAAATGCAGAAAAAACATTTCCTAAGGGTGTTGTTATTTCAGCGGTTATTATTTCAATTGGATACTCACTTGGAATATTCCTTGTAGGTATATTTACTAACTGGTCATCTGTTATGAATGACAAGACTGTTCACTTAGGTAATGCAGGTTATGTTGTAATGGGCAACCTAGGATATGCTCTAGGCCAAGCATTCGGAGCAAGCGATGCAACTTCCATAGCTATGGCTCATGGAATAGCTAGATTCGTAGGCCTTTCAATGTTCTTAGCTTTAGCAGGCGCTTTCTTTACACTAATGTTCTCTCCATTAAAACAATTAATAGAGGGTACTCCAGCTAAACTATGGCCTGGAAGACTTGCAGAAATGAAAGACGGAATGCCTCAAAGAGCTATGTGGATTCAAGCTGCTATAGTTTGTGTTATGATTGCACTCGTTTCCTTTGGTGGTGAAAATATGTCAAAATTCTTTGATGTGTTAGTAGCAATGACTAATGTAGCTATGACTCTTCCATACATGTTTATAGCATTTGCTTTTGCACCATTTAAGAAAAACAAAGATATTATTAAGCCTTTTGAAATATTTAAAACTGACAGAAGTGCTATAATATGGACAGCAATAGTTATGTTCACTGTTGGATTTGCAAACTTCTTCTCAATACTACAACCAGCACTCGAAGGAGATTTAAAAACAACTATTTGGAGTATAGCTGGACCTGTATTCTTTGCTCTAGTTGCATGGGTAATGTATAACAACTATGAAAGAAAACACTTAAATAAAATTTAATAATTTTATTTTAGTTTAAACAATATATTTTCATTTAGAAAAAGTCTATCCTAATGGGTAGACTTTTTCTAATAAATTTATTCTATGAAGAACCTTAAATGTTTCTAATAATTTATAGACTTTATCCCTAGTCCCGGTGTGTCTGTAAGTATTATTTTAGATTCATTAAATACAGCTCCTCCATTTACAGGGTCCTCACTGCATAGAACAGGTCCATCTAGATCTATTTTAGTTATAATACTCTTCGCACAAGCTAAATGCACAGCGGCAGTTACACTTACCTTTGCCTCAAGCATGCATCCTATCATACATTCAACTCCATACATTTCTGCTAAGGAACATATTTTAAGAGCATTATATATCCCACCGGTTTTCATAAGTTTTATATTTACAAAGTCTGCAGCTCTCCTTTGCAGAATATTTAGTGCATCCATAGGAGAAAACACACTTTCATCGGCTAAAACAAGTGTAGATACATTATCTGTTACAAATTTTAATCCATCTATATCATGGGCTGAAACTGGTTGTTCTACAAACTCAATTTGTAGTCCCGCATCCTCCATTTTTCTTAAAACATTTACTGCTTCCTTTGGCTTCCAGCCTTGATTTGCATCAATTCTAAGATTTACATCGTAACCTACAGCCCTTCTTATTGCTTTCATTCTTTCCATGTCTCTTGCAGAATCTTTTCCTACCTTTATTTTCAAAGTACCGTATCCTCTACTTATAGCATCTAGACTATCCTTTGCCATTTCTTCAGGATCATTTACACTTATAGTTATGTCTGTTACTATTTCACTTCTATGCCCACCTAACAACTTGTATAGTGGTGCCCCATATAACTGTCCATATAAATCATATAGTGCTATATCAACAGCAGCCTTTGCACTTGTGTTTTTTAAAACACAGTTTTGTAATTTTAACATCAGATCCTCAAAATTTTCTATTTGCATACCTACTATGGCTTTCTTTATATGATCTTCAATAGCGCCTATTATAGCACCAGTGGTATCCCCCGTTATAACTCCTGTTGGTGGGGCTTCCCCAAAACCTATATTACCTGTATCCGTGTGTATTTCCACTATAACATCTTCCACACTGTGTACAGTTCTTAAAGCGGTTTTAAATGGTGTTCTAAGTGGAACAGAAATTCGTTTAATTTTTATATCTGTTATTTTCATAAAAATTCCTCCTTAAATTTCATATAATAAAAAAACCAGTAAAAACAGAACCAAAGGTTCGCCTTTACTGGGTTTCATTTACTTTGAAATAGGTATAACCCTATTCACTTTAAACAAAGCAGTAATTTTAAAATTGTCTAAGTTTTACTTCATCGTACTTTTTCACAGCATCTTTATAAGCAACTACAATGGCTCTTTGAGATGATCCATGATATCTTCTTTTTACTTCTTCTTCTAAATTACAGTCAAATATTTTTAAGCTTTTCCCCATTAAAAGTGTTTTTATAAAATCATCTGTTGTTCTTATTGTGGAGGAGCAGCTTAAATCAATTATTTCGCCTGTATCTATATCTACCACGAACCCTATAAAAAAGGAACTAAACCTATTAGTAATAGCATTATCTGTATTAGTCTTTGAATTCCCAACTACATAAATTGTATTTTTGTTATACATAAAAACCACCTCAAAAGATATTATACGTTAAAATAACTTTTTAGTTAAGTGCGTTCGCTTTATTAAGAGCACTAACTTTGATTTTCATACTTTGTATTATATTAGTATTAGCTTCATATCACATAATAGAAAGTACTTTACCTACCATAAGTGCTCCTCCAGTCCCTATAATATAACCCATAAGTGCCATCAAAATTCCTATAGGTACTAGTGCCTCACTATATGCCGCAGCTAATATTGGTGCGGATGCAACTCCTCCTATATTTGCAAGACTTGCAACTCCAACGGTAAACAAATCCAATTTAAATATTTTAGCAGCCAGAATTGAAATAATAAAGTGTATCCCCAGTATACAAAAACCTGCAATTATATATATTGGAGCCTTTGTAAGTTCTGTAAAATTTGCTCTAGATGCTATAAGAGCAACTATAGTGTAAAGCATAATATTAGAGAGTTGTGAAGATCCCGGTATCTTTGCAACTGGAGTCATGGCAAGTATTACTCCCACTAAGGTAGCTATAAGCACTGTCCATGTAACCCCTTGAAAAAATACAGTTTGTGGTAGCATATTTCCAAAATATTGAGCCATTGCAGAAACAAATAAACTTAGTCCAAGTAATATTATTAAATCTGAAAATTCTATTTCCTTTCTCATATTTTCTTTGTCTGCATTTAATTTTTCTCCTATTTCATCAATTAGTGTTGTATCAGACTTTGTCCATTTGTTAAATTTAGGGGCAAATGAAACTAACCAAAGTAGGAACATTACCCATACGGAGTAATTTACGGAATCCATAAGTAAGGTGTATCCAAGTTTTGAATCTGGTACATTAAGTGCTACTTGCACCGCTACCATATTTCCAGTTCCACCTATCCAGCTTCCACAAAGAGCTGCAAAGGCTTTCCAAGTATCTGGTTCAAAGAATCCTTTAAAAATTCCATATGTTACTACAAAAGCTATCATAATACTTATAGTTGCTGAAAAAAGTCCTATTAACATTTTAGGTCCTAATTTTAATATTTTCCTCATATCACATCTTAAAAGCATAAGGAATATCATTGCAGGAAGTAAATTGTCCTTTAAACCCTTATACACCGAAGTTATTTCATCATTTTTTTCCCACATTCCAAAGGTTGAAAGTAACATTGCTGAAAAATACAGTAGCACAATGGCGGGTACATAGTTAAAAAATTTTGACTTTGTTTTCTTTTCTGCAAGTACAAGCATGCTTGCAAAAAACATAAGAAATGCAACATATGTAAATCCTCTTGTAATCATTATTTCCCTCCTCTTTAGTCCACACCAATTATTTTGCTAATTCATATATAGCTGCTGCCATTATTTGAACATTTTTTATTAATGAATCTATTTCTATATATTCATCTGGCTTATGTTCAACCATAGGTTGTCCTTTAAATATAGGTCCAAAAGCTACTATATTCTCCATGCTTTTTGCATAAGTTCCTCCACCTATAGATATTAATTCTGCTTTTTCACCTACCTTTTCTTCATAAACCTTTTGTAGTTTTTTAATAAACTTGCTATCTGGGGACACATAAAGACTTTTCTTGTGTCTTGTTGACAACTCTTCCATTTTTCCTTCTCTCATTCTATTTTCAAATATATCTTTAAAATCTTCATATTTTTTAGTCACTGGGTATCTCATATTAATAGAAATATCTACTTCTTTTTCGTTTCCCACGAGCATCCCTAGATTGAATACAAACTTACCAGACATTTCATCTTGCAGATATATACCTAGTTTTCTTCCTTCTATATCTAGACCTATATTTTCATTCATAAAATCTAAAAATTCTTTAACACTATCTGAAAAATCTAGTTTACCCAAAAACAATAAAAGATGACTCACTGCATTTTTACCCTCTTCTGGTCTGCTTCCATGTGCAGAAATTCCAAAGGATTTCACTAATAAACAATCCTCTTTTTCCTCTAATTTTATTTCCTCTACACCTTGTGCTAATTTTCTAACTTCAGCTATTCTAGTCTTAGGAATTATAACTTCTGCCTCTGCATATTCTGGAACTACATTAGGTGCAATTCCCCCTTTAATAGCTTTAAGAATAATTTCACCTTGCTGATTTAATTTCCTCCTATATTTATAGTTTACTATTCCCTTTTCCCCATTTATAATTGGATATTCAGCATCTGGAGTAAAGCCTGCGGTCGGCATTTCTTCTCCTCTTTCTATGTAATGCTTTACACATTTACTACCAGTTTCTTCATTTAATCCAAATATAATTCTCACTCTTCTTTTAAGTGGTAAGTTCATGTCTTTAATTGCTTTTAACGCATATAAAGCTCCTATAGTAGGTCCTTTATCATCCGTAGTTCCTCTTCCATATATCTTTCCATCATGTATTTCGCCTCCATAAGGTGGGTATGTCCATCCATTTCCCTCAGGAACTACATCTAAATGCCCAAGTACTGCAATCATTTCTTTACCTTCACCATACTCTACATAGCCTATCATGTTATCTAGGTTTACAGTTTTAAATCCTAAATTTTTAGAAAGGTCTAAACTATACTGGAATACCTTCTGGACACCCTCTCCAAACGGCATATTCTCTTTGGGTACATCTTCCACACTTTTAATCTTTACACACTCTTCGACACCTTTTAATATTTTTTCTTTAAGTTCTATTATTTTCTCATCCAATGTCATAAAATCACTCCTCAAATTTTTAAATATAAATCATTTTTTTGTAATAGATTTCACTTTTAAAAAAATCTTCAAAACAAAAAAACCAGTAAATGTACTCATTCACTGGGTTTTATTTAGGATAATGCTTTAGGCATCTGTATAAACAAAACAGTAATTTTAAACTAATTATTCTCTTTCCTATATAATATACTGAAAATACAGAAAAGTCAATTTTTGCTGGAATCTATGTTTAAATTATAAAATCAGTAACATAAAACGTTTTTTTCCATAATATTATATTGTAGATGATTTTTATAAGGAGAAATATATGGAAAATTATTCAATGAGACCAAAAAAATCCAAAGATATGAAGGCAATGGATCCAATGATGCCAATGAACCATTCGACACAGATGATGCAGTTGATGCAAATGATGCAGATGATGCAAATGTGTATGTGTCAAATGATGCAAATGATGCCAATGGACCAAACTATGGGTATGAACCCTATGATGCACATGATGCCTATGGGACAAATGATGGGTATTAATCCTATGATGAACATGTGTCAAATGCAAATGATGCCTAACATGCCTATGATGCCCATGGATCAAATGATGGGTATGAATCCTATGATGCACATGACAGATAGATCCGATATAGAAGACTAGTTTATTACTTAAATTAAGCAAAGTTATATAGCCCAATGCAGTACCTAAACTACATTGGGTTATTTTTGTATATAACATTAGACCTAGCTAATAGGTCTACTCTCCTACTTTTTACTTGTACCTAAATAAGCCTCTTGAATTTTAGGATTTAATGCAATCTTCACTGTAGCTCCTTCAAAGATAGTTTGGACAAGTAGTGGCACTAGCCCACAAATATAGCTGCTATTATAATTTCAGTACTATTCTCCAATCTTTCACACCATCCACATGATAATCAATAAAGGTTGAAAAAATATCTAAAATGACCTATTATAAGGATAATCTATTATAGTACATTACAAAGGGGTGAATGACAATGAATGAATATAATCAGCATCTGTGTATAAATTTGAGACATAAACTTCATGAAAATGCCGAAATTTCAGGACACGAAAATAAAACTATGGAAATATTAATAGATTTCCTGAGAAATAATACTACTTTCAATATAATTACTAAAAACGGATATTTCATTGCAGAAAAAATATTGAATAAAGATTTCACAAATATTGCCTTTAGAGCTGATATGGATGCCATTTCCATGACAGAAACAACAGATTTAAAATATAAATCCAATAATGCCTGCGCAGCTCATAAATGTGGTCACGATGGACACTGCTCAATACTTATAGGTCTAGCTTTAGAAATAGAAGAAAATTCAATAAATGATAAAAATATTTTTTTAATATTTCAACCTTCTGAAGAAACAGGCCTAGGTGCTAAAAAAATAGTTCAAGATGGTTTGTTACAAGAAAAAAACATTGATGAAATATATTCGCTTCATAATATTCCTGGATATGAACCTGGAACATTACTTTATAAAAAAAATGTGTTTGCTTGCGCTTCAAAAGGAATTATAATTAACTTAAAGGGAAAGCCTTCTCATGCAGCTTATCCAGAGTTTGGTATAAACCCCTCCGATGCCGCTGCTGACATTATTAAATTTTTAAATAATAGTACTAAATCCAGCATTTATAGTGGAATGGTGCTTTGCACTATAGTAAATATAAATATTGGTGAAAGAGCCTTTGGAACAGCTGCAGCTTCTGGTGAGATTTTGTTAACGCTGAGAGGAGAAAATGAAGCGGATTTAATAAAACTTGAAAACAACATATTAAAATTTGTGGAGCAGTGTTGCAAGCAACATAAAATCGATTTTAAAATAAGCTATTCCGATGAGTTTCCAGAAACAAGAAATGATGATACATGTATTAATAAAATACTAGAGGTATGTAAGAATAATAATTATACATATGAAGAACTTCAATATCCTTTTAGATGGTCTGAAGATTTCGGATGTTATTTGAAAAATATAAAGGGTGCAATGTTTGGCCTGGCTGATGGCAAATTACAACCTCAACTTCATACTGCAAATTATGATTTCCCAGATGCTATTATTAAAACAGGTGTAGATATTTTTTATAACATTGCGAATCATAAATAAAAGCATAGATTATGCAGAAATGAGCTTGATACTTTCGAAAAGTTATTTCTAAATGTGATATATAGTGATAAAATTATAACAAAGTTAAATTGAAAAAGATAAAATACTTGTTTTTAATAATTAGTAAAGTTTATTATCTTTGGGAGGAAACATTATTGGACAATTCAACATTAGATATAGAAAATTACAAAAACTTGGTAAACTTAACACCACAAATTTTATGTATTTTATCCTTTGCAGGTAAAATTAAATATTCAAACCCAGCTTTCAATAAAGTTTTTGGATATAGTAATGATGAAGTACAAAAATTAAATCTATTTTCTATAGTACACCCGGAGGATAAAAACGAACTAGAGTGCGCTTTATTATCAGCTCATAAAAAGCAACTAGATGCTATAATTTTTGAATTTAGATATAAGTGCAAGGATGGCAATTTCAAATTGATTTCTTGGAATATAAAATTCCAGTGGGATCAGGGAATTATCTATGGTACTGGCCGTGATGTAAGTAATAAAAGGACCCTAGAGCAAAACATATATGAGAGTAACAAAAAATTAAATGCAATTATTGAAAACACATCCGAGGCCTTATTCATTTTTGATAAAGATGGTAACTATATAACATTAAATAAATCAGCAAGGGATATATTCCCTTCTACCTTTGATTGCTTTAGCAAATTAGGAGTGAGTCTTAAAGAAAATGATTATTATGATATTTCCGGAAATTTAATTTCTCATGATGATATGCCAGGCTTTAGAATATTAAGAGGTGAAAAAATATTAGGATATAGAGTGATGAAAAACAATAATGACATTATTTCTTTTTATGATATAAGTGGTGTTCCCATTTATGATGATAAGGGTAATTTCATTGTTGGAATACAATGTTTGAGTAATGTTACAGAAACTGTATTATACGAAAAAATACTTCAAAGTCAATTTGACCTTCTCCACAAGACCATAGATACCCTTGATTTACCATTTATAAGATTATCCTACCCTGAATTTAGCATCACAGACATTAACCAAAAGGCATTAAATATTATAAATGGATTAAATCCTGAAATGAGCTCTATTGATATTGTTAAAGGTCAAAATTATGGAGATATCATTACCGAGTTTGATAAAACTGATGTTTTCTATCATTTTCAAATGATTAAAGAGAAAAAAGAAACGTCCTATATAAAATATAAAGAGTTATCTGTATTTGGGGAAAAAACATTTGTAAATGTATTATATCAGCCAATACTTGGACTAGAGGGTGACATTCAACAAGTAATAGCAATTATACTTGATATAACTAAAGAAACTACAGCTAAACTTCAACTGGAAAAGAGCTTGAAAATGCAGGAAGAATTTTTTATAAACATTTCCCATGAGATTAAAACTCCTTTAAATGTTATTTTTAGTACAACTCAATTATTTGGCCTATACCTAAAAAATAATTCCTTAGTAGAAAACGAAGATAAGCTTGAGAAATATATTAAGGTTATAACGCAAAACTGTAATAGGCAGTCAAAATTAGTTAATAACTTAGTAGACTTATCCAAGCTTGAATCTGGTTTTTTTAAGTTACACGTGTCCAATGAAGATATAGTTAATGTTGTTGAGGAAGTTGTTCAATCCGTATCGGAATATGTTGAGAACAAAGGATTAAATATTGTTTTTGATACTGATATAGAAGAAAAAATTATTGCTTGTGACACTACTAATATTGAAAGAGTTATGCTAAATCTTATTTCCAATGCAATTAAATTTTCAATTGCTGGAGATGGCATATTCGTAAATATACACGATAAAGTTGATAGTGTTGAAATATCTGTAAAAGATACTGGAATAGGAATTGAAAAAGATTATATAAATGTGATATTTGAAAGATTCAAGCAGGTCGATAAATCCCTATCTAGAAATGCTGAAGGTAGTGGTATAGGTTTATGCCTTGTTAAATCAATTATTGAACTACATAGTGGAACTATTAACTTAGAAAGTGAAATAGGAAAAGGTAGCAAATTTACAATAGAGCTACCAAACAAAATAATAGCGGTCCCTTATGACTCAATTGAGGATAAGGGCATAAGAAGTGAGCTTCAAACAATAAACATTGAGTTTTCAGATATTTATTCATAATATTTTATCATGAGAGATTACTTTTTCTGCATTATAAAGTAACAAGCCAATATCAAAGTTGATATTGGCTTGTTTTAAATAAATTAGTTCGCAAATCCTACTGTGAAAGTATCAATAATACCCCAAACTAGTGCACTATGATAAGTTTTAAAAACTTCAAAGGGCTTTTCAATAGCTTTATTCTTCTTAAATGCAATAAATGCTATTGATATAAACACATTGTTCCTCTTTGAGACCTGTTTATATATCTTAAATACTTTATTTAAAGTTTTCTGTTAATACTTCGAAATACCCCTGAGGATGTTGACAAAGTGGACAAACTTTAGGAGCATCCGTTCCCTCGTAAATATAACCACAGTTGTTACATTTCCAATTAACTGCCACTTCTCTATGATATATAGTATTGCTTTCTAAACTAGTTAATAACCCTTGAAATGTATCAGCATGGTGTTTTTCTACCTTAGCAACCGTTTCAAATGCAAGTGCAATATTTTCAAATCCTTCTTTGCGTGCAACACTCGCGAATGTTGGATAAATTTCTGTCCACTCCTCTGTTTCTCCATTCACTCCTGATAATAAATTTCCCTTTGTATCACTAAGCCCTACAGGATAAGATGCATTAATTTCTACGGATTCACCATTAAATTCTTCGTTTAATAATTCAAAGAATCTTTTAGCATGTGCTAATTCATTTACTGCTGTCTCTGTGAATATGTCTGATATTTGTATGTATCCTTCTTTTTTCGCTACGGATGCATAATAAGTATACCTATTTCTAGCCTGTGCTTCACCTGCATGTCCTCTCATAAGATTTTGAGCAGTTTCTGTGCCCTTTAACATTTTCATGAAATACCTCCTTGTTTTTCTCCTTAAAGAAAATAACTGTATTTATTAGTATTACCAAAAAAAAATATCTTAATTTAATGAAAAGGTATTTATTAAAATAATCACTTGATTTAACCATTTTAATCAGTTTTTCAGCAGCATTACCACTTCTTGTCTCTTGAACAAAACGAAGCAATCCTGAAATTAAAACCATTGTGATAATAATTAAACACGCAAAAAAGCTAGCTTTTCTCCACTTGTTGAGTTTTAGCACTGTACAGCTTAGAGTTTATTACAGCTTGCAACGCCTGATGGTTATAAATTAGATTATTTGTTTTTGTATTCACTTATCATTTACATGAAATGTTTTTCATATTTATACATATACATAGTTCAATAAATAACAAATACATTATGGAATTAAAATATAAGGTTTATGATTTTCTAATAATAAATTAATTTATATACAATTAGACCATATAAAAACGTTTTCATGTGTTATAATATTATCAAGTTAACTAAAAGAACAAATTACATATTATATAGCATATATAGTTATATTTTTATATAAATGAAATATCGTATAATCTACTAATAAAAAAAGCAAGGAATTATTATGACTTCAGACGTTGGCAAAAAAATAAAAGAATTAAGAACTAAAAACCATTTAACCTTAAAAGATTTAAGCGCAAAAACTAGTTTATCAATTGGATATTTATCACAGCTAGAAAGAGGTCTAACAACTGTAGCCATTAATTCCTTAATGAATATTGCTAAAGCCTTAGAAGTTACTTTATCCTATTTTCTAGATGAACCAAAACATAAAAAAAATTATATTATTCGAAGCTACGAAAGAGAAGTATTTCAAGTAGAAAATAATCAAATTATACAAATCCAATTTACAAATGATATTGAAAACAAAAATATGTTGCCAAGAATTTTCGAAATACTTCCAACCAACAGTACTGAGGAAGTAACCCTATATCCACATATTGGTGAAGAGTTTGTATATGTTCTAGAAGGAATTCTAACTTTATTAATCAACAATGAAAGACATGAGTTATTTCCTGGAGATAGTGCCCATTACAGCTCAACACTCCAACATAACTGAGCAAACAAAACCAGTAAAACCGTAAAATTATTAACAGTTCATACACCAAATTTTTTTAAAAAATAAATTTATTGGGGGTGAATTATTTGGGTTCAGCTACTATTATAAATATTCAAAAATATTCAATTCATGATGGTCCTGGAATTCGCACAACGGTTTTTTTAAAGGTTGCCCACTAAATTGCTTATGGTGCCATAATTCAGAAAGTCAAAATCATAATTTTGAAATTATGTTCTTTATGGAAAGATGTACAGGCTGTGGCTCATGTGTTAACATATGTCCTGCAAAAGCAATAGAACTAAGGGCACAGTATCAACACTTAGTATGTGTAATTTACTTATATTTTATACAATAATACTTAACACCACTAACTCATGACTGAAGTCACGAGAGTGCGTGTCGAAATCTTCAATTCCTGTTCTTCGCGCTTTAGTTTTAAAAGAAATTATGTCGAAAAAAAAACTATGCATTAATGATGGTGAATTAATTGTTGGTGAAAGAGGAGAAGAACCTGCTTCAACTTGTACTTATCCAGAATTATGCTGCCATACCTTGCAGGATTTCGATGTTATGGATGCTAGGGAGAGAATATCCTTTAAGTTTGATGCTAAAAGTAGAAAAATTCAAGAGGATTTAATTATACCTGCTTGGGAAAAGAAATCCATGAGATACAGAATACTTGAAAACATGACTGAGCAGTGGAAGGACTGCTATGCAGCTGCAATGTTTACAGAATTCATGGAGCAAAGAGGCCCAGGCCATACTAGTGGCGATGATAAAATATTTTAAAAGGGCTTTTTAGATTTTAAAGTTGACATAGCGAAGGCTATTTCAAAGCTTAACTTTTATAATGATGACGAAGCTCTTGATAAGAAAAACCAATTGGAAGCAATGGATATAGCTTGTGACTTAGTGGAGTTAAAGCAGACGGCCTTAACGGAGTGAATGATGTAAGTTACCTTCTCCTTTATGTAGTTGATGAAATGCAGCTTTTGCAACCAAGTTCAAATGTACAAATAAGTAAAATGAGTCCCCAAAAGTTTGTGAAGACAGCTTGCGCGATATCCAGAAAAGGCTTAGGTCAACCATCAATGTTCAATGCTGATGCAGTCACGCAAGAACTTGTTACTGCAGGTAAATCCTTAGAAGATGCAAGATGTGGAGGTACTAGTGGATGTGTTGAAGCAGGTGCATTCGGAAAAGAGGCTTATATTTTGACAGGCTACTTTAACTTGCCTAAAGTAATGGAAATTACTCTTAACAACGGAATTGATTTGATGACTGGGGAAAAGTTAGGTTTTGAAACAGGAGAAGCATCAAAATTTGAAACATACAATGAATTATTTGAAGCTTATAAAAAACAGTTAAAGCACTTTATAGCTATAAAAATGAGAGGCAATAGAGTTATAAAAGATTATATGCAACCCTTATGCCAGAGCCTTTCCTATCAGTATTAACCAGCGATTGTATTTCAAAAGGCAAAGATTATAATGCTGGAGTGATTAGACGGTCACCACATTCAATTTAATATTGTCAGTAAGGATACACTTCTCGCTGCACAAAAAAATCCAGACGACTATAATGATCTAATAGTAAGAGTTGCAGGATACAGCGATTACTTTAACAACCTTGACAAAGTGCTTCAAGATGAGATAATTGGAAGAACAGACCAATCCCTTGTTGGATGTGGCTGTTAAAAAACAATGGAGGTAAATTATGAATAAAAAAATAGGGTTTATCGGATGCGGAAATATGGGTCGCGCAATGATTGGTGGAATATTAAATGCAAATTTATTAATGCCTAGTAGTATTATTGTAGGAGACTTAAATGAACTTAGTTTGGCCGAAACCGCTCAAACATATGGCATTAAAACCACTACAGATAATAATGAAGTAGCTAAAATATCTGATATTATTGTATTATCAGTAAAACCAAACCTGTATGGAGTAGTAATAAAACAAATAAAGGATCAAGTTAAAGAAGATGTAATAATTGTTACTATTGCAGCTGGAAAAGCTATTAAAAGTACCGAAGATATGTTTGGCCGAAAACTTAAAATAGTTAGAGTAATGCCTAACACTCCAGCACTTGTTGGTGCAGGAATGTCCGCAATTTGCCCTAATGAAATAGTAACAAATGCAGAACTTTCTGAAATAGTTACTATGTTTGAAAGTTTTGGAAAAGCAGAAATAATTACTGAAAAATTAATGGATGTGGTAACTGGCGTCAGTGGTTCATCTCCAGCTTTTGTATACATGTTTATTGAATCCATGGCAGATGCAGCAGTACTAGATGGAATGCCCCGAGATAAGGCTTACACGTTTGCAGCTCAAGCTGTACTAGGCTCTGCTAAAATGGTACTAGAAACGGGAAAACATCCCGGTGTTTTGAAAGACATGGTATGTTCCCCTGGTGGAACTACTATTGAAGGTGTAGCTGCACTTGAAGAAAGTGGCTTTAGATATTCAGTTATTTCAGCTGTTAGAAAAACAACTCAAAAATCTATTGAATTATCTAAATAATTGAGAATATAACCTAAAAAAGTTAAGGTGCGCTTTATTGCGGCACCTTAACTTTTTAGGATATTTATTTTTTATTTAATTTTAGGCTACTATATCTCTTTTAGTAAACCCAATATATGAAATAACATTAAAAATTATAAAATAAACTATCAGTACAATAACTGAGAACTTCATTGTCATACCTTTAACTAATGGCTCTCCACTAATATATTGATTCAAATCTGTATTTGTAAATAACATATATTTTGACCAATTATATTTAGTAAGCATCATTGTTATTACATTCCCTACAGTTAAAAGAAAAACTCCAACTCCTGTAGCCATTGCACTATTACGGAAAACCGTAGAAATCATAAATGCTAAAGTAACCATCATAATTAAGTTGATAGACTTAAGTCCATAAAGCTGCACAATATGTACTATCATATTAACCTCAATAATTTTACCACTTGAATTTGTAAGGAAAGGTGTGCCTGCACCACTAAAGCTAAATAATATTCCTCCAACAAGGAATGACACTATAAAAAGCACTAAAAGCATTAAGAGAGTATACCCAATAACCGATATATATTTTGAAATCAAAATTTTCCATCGCTTTGAAGGTCTTATTAATAGTAGTTTAATTGTGCCTTCGGAAAACTCATTTGCTACTATTTTGCCACCCATTACAATTGCAAAAAGAGCAATTAGTGATATTACACCACCCATTCCTTCTACAAATCCCCATAATGAATTGCCTTGCACTGGTTGTATATCATTTTTAAGCCTATATTCATTAGTTTGTAATTCCTTTGCGGATCTGTCCTTTACCATTTTAGGCAACTCTGGATTAGTTAAATCTTGCTTATAAGCCTGGTTTTGAATTGTCAGCTCTGCTTTCCAATCACTAATAGGCGCCTGAGGACCTGTAAATCTAGTTAATAGGCCGGCTACTACTATAATAAGAACTAATATCCCCATCATTATCCACGTACTAATACTATGGGAAAGCTTCATATTTTCATTACGAACTAAATTCATCATTTTACGCAATTTCATTACCTCCTGTCATTTCCAAGAATTTTTTCTCTAAGCTTTGTTGCTCTTTACGAATGCCGTAGATTTTAATTCCCTGGCCTACAAGTTTCTCAACAAGTTCTGGTATATTTTCTATATTCTCTATAATTTCAATTTCCTTATCAACTATTTTCGGTTTATATTTGCTATTAAGACCATCTAAATATATTTTTGCACTTTCCAGTGGGGTAACAGTTAGCGCTATAACTGAATCCACCTCATCTTCAAGCATTTCCTTCATATCTTGGATCCTAACCAATTTTCCATTTTGTATTATTCCTACCCTGTCACACATAAGCTCCATCTCTGAAAGCAAGTGACTAGATACTATTACTGCAATGTTTTCTTCTCTTGCTAGAGTCCTCAAATGATTTCGCAATTCATGAATTCCAGCAGGATCTAGCCCATTAGTAGGTTCATCTAGTACCAACAGCTTTGGAGAGTTAAGAAGTGCTTGTGCAACTCCCAGTCTTTGGCGCATACCTAGCGAATATTTCTTTATTTTCTCGTGTATTCTTTTTTCAAGACCCACAATTTTTATAACCTCGTCTATACGTTCCTTTTTTACATCTGGATACATTCTTGAAAAATGAAGAAGATTTTGATATCCTGTTAAGTATTTATATAAATCTGGATTTTCAATAATTCCACCTACTTTAGCAATGGCCTTTTCAAAATCCTTTTCAACATTATATCCATCAATATACATTTCACCTTTAGTAATAGACATCAGTCCTAAAAGCATTTTAATAGTAGTAGTTTTACCAGCCCCATTGGGTCCCAGGAATCCAAACACCTCCCCTAAGTGTACGTCAAAAGTAAGATCATCTATTATTACTTTTTTTCCAATTTTCTTTGTAACATTCTTTATTTGTACTATAGTTTTCATTTTTATGTCACCCTCCTTGAGTCAATTTAAATCTTTTCTCTACCAATTTTATTCTAAAACAAACACCTCAGTGTCATAAGATATTATAGCACTGACAACTTTAAATCTCAAACCAGCTGCCGAAGTCTCGTAACCTCAATGCGTAACAACGGTTGTCTTTTGTCAATAAAAAAACTAGTTACTTCACATCATTTAGCAAAGTAACTAGTGCTTTTTCATAACACCCTTTTTACTTAACATTTTCATCTAAAATATATACTGCAAAAGTTGTTTCTGTTTTTGGATCGTAATATACAGATAACACTATCCCTTTATATTTAAAATTACTAATTGCGAAACTAAGATGCTCCTCCACCGGTTTTCCAAATTTTTCTTTAAAACTGCATATTTTATCACCAAGTCTTAACCCATCAAAATCCACATCTTTATTGTCAATGTATACCTGCTCTACTGGTCCCTTTCCGTAATCTTTAAACCAAACTCTAATATCTAATTGTGAAAACTTTAGTCCACCCTCATCAATAGTAGTTGGCTCTTCCCCAAGCTTTTCCATAAGTTCTGTTTTGTTAAGGCCTATTAGTTTAATATAGTTTAAAAAACTAGTATCTTTTTTAGAAGTTTCTTTATTACTTTCACTACTTAGCGAATCACTTTGAACTATTTCTTTTGTACTTGAATTAGAGCCTTTTGTAATTGCATTTGAGGTAAATGCAGCTGTAAAAACACTAAATAATACCAATATAGTTAATGTAGCTATCTTTTTCATGAAAATCGCTCCTTTTAATAACCTTATCTAATAGTACTTATTATATACTGTGTTCTCTACCATATCGTATCAATTAGATGTCAAAATTATTACAAAGGGGTTACAACACAATGCGAATTCCCCACAAGCATAATAGAATTTATTGATAGATCTTCTAACCAACCCATTCCTCTTTGCAATTCCGTAAACATCACAATAAAAAAAATCTGTCGAGCAGTAAAAAGATGTTGACAATTACTGCCATGGACAGTATACTAAACAACAACAACTAAATACAACTTATCAAGAGAGGCAGAGGGACCGGCCCTATGAAGCCCGACAACCAGCATTTTCAATTAAATGTATTGGTGTCAAATCCAGCAGATTGTAAAATCTGAGAGATAAGGATGTTAGCAAATTTTATTATACAATTTTATTGTTTATTAAAGTTAATTATTGCTACTTTCCTTATAGGAGAGTAGTTTTTTTATTCTCCTATGAAGTTAACTAATTATATACTAAGTACTTAAAATTGAATACAACTTATCCAGAGAGGCGGAGGGACTGGCCCTATGAAGCCCGACAACCGGCATTTTTAAAAGGATGCAATGGTGTCAATTCCATCAGATTATATAATCTGATGGATAAGGATGTTAGCAAATTTTATAAAACAATTTTATTGTTTATTAAAGTTAATCATGCCGCTTTCCTTATAGGAGAGCAGTTTTTTTATTTTTAAACTAATGAGGTATTATTTATCAAAAATAACCAAATAAAATAATTGTAAAAAAGGAGAATTTATTATGAGTGAAAGAAAATTAAGTTTTGAAACATTACAAGTACATGCAGGTCAGGTTCCAGATCCTACTACAGGTGCAAGAGCAGTTCCAATTTATCAAACATCATCTTATGTTTTTAAAAATGCAGATCATGCAGCAAATTTATTTCAATTGAAAGAACCAGGAAATATCTACTCAAGAATAATGAACCCAACTACAGATGTTTTTGAAAAAAGAGTTGCAGAGCTAGAGGGTGGTGTGGCAGGACTTGCTACAGCATCAGGAATAGCAGCAACATTCTACTCAATACTTAATTTAGCAAGTTCAGGAGATGAAATAGTAGCTGCAAGCACGTTATATGGCGGTACTTATGAATTATTTAACGTTACCCTTAGAAAACTTGGAATTAACGTAACCTTTGTTGACCCAGATGATCCTGAAAACTTTAGAAAAGCTATAACTGGCAAAACAAAAGCCCTTTACGGCGAGACATTAGGAAATCCAAAAATAAACGTCTTAGATATAGAAGCTGTAGCAAATATTGCACACACAAACAAAATTCCACTTATTATTGATAATACCTTTGCAACCTCTTACCTTTGCCGTCCAATTGAGTATGGTGCAGATGTAATTATTCATTCAGCAACAAAATTCATTGGAGGCCATGGAACTACTATTGGTGGAATTATAGTTGATGGTGGTAAATTTGATTGGGCAGCAAGTGGTAAATTCCCTGATTTTACAACTCCAGATAAAAGTTATAATGGCCTGGTATACAGTGATTTAGGTGCTGCTGCATTTGCCATAAAAGCTAGAACGCAACTCTTAAGAAATACAGGCGCAACACTTAGCCCTCAGAGTGCTTTTTTATTCCTTCAAGGATTAGAATCCTTGTCATTACGAGTTGAGAGACATGTTTCAAATGCTAGGAAAGTAGTTGAATTTTTGAGTAATCATCCACAAGTTTCATGGGTAAGTTATCCTGAACTAGAAGAAAGTAAATATAAGGAATTAGCTAAAAAATATCTACCAAAAGGAGCAGGATCAATATTCACTTTTGGAATAAAAGGTGGACTTGAAGCTGGAAAGAAATTTATTAACAGTGTGGAGTTATTCTCGCTACTTGCAAATGTTGCAGATGCAAAATCTCTAGTAATTCACCCGTCAAGCACAACTCATGCAGAACTAAATGCCCAGGAGCAGAAAGCTGCTGGAGTTACTCCAGATTTGATAAGACTTTCAATTGGTGTTGAAGGAATCGAGGACATTATATATGATTTGCAGCAGGCACTTGATAAAACTATTTAATTAATAAGTTGTTAGTTTATAGCTAGATATATCTTATTGTGAGTGGCTTAGGAACAATTTTTATATTTGCATTTATTGTATTTATACTTTATTCTAAAGAAAACTGATTGGAGAATTCTATGAAAATTGATAAAAAGGAAGTCTTAAGATATTTAGGATTTAAAAATCAAAAAATTGATAAGAAATTAATGGATTTAATTGAGGTCTGTTGTAAAGAGGTCATTGATATATGTAACCGCATTTATAGGACTTAGTGAAATTCCAACTCTAAAATTCAAAGATAAATGTAAAAGTTGTGAAAATAATGATTGCTATTTTAGAAAGGATGGTGAATATTGTGTGTAAAAAAATAAATCTTAATAATTTTTTATTGTTTGACGGAGCTATGGGAACAATGCTCCAAAAATACGGCCTTAAGAGAGGTGAATTACCTGAAAGCTACAATATATTACACCCAGAAATCATTGAAAAAATACACAGTGAATACTTTGAAGCTGGTAGCGATGTTATAACCACCAATACATTCGGTGCAAATAGGTATAAGCTTAAAAATTCGCAATATACAGTTTCTGAAATTGTGGTAAGTGCTGTTAAAATAGCAAGAAAAGTAGCTGGCAACAGGCTGGTTGCTCTTGATATTGGACCTATAGGTCAGTTAATGGAGCCACTAGGGATGTTAACATTTGAGGATGCATATGATACTTTTTCAGAGCAAATTAAGATTGGTGCTAGGGAAGGCGCAGATATAATACTTATTGAGACAATGACAGATATTTATGAAGCTAAGGCTGCTATTCTTGCAGCAAAGGAAAATAGTTCACTTCCCATAATATGTACAATGTCATATCAAAGTGATGGAAGAACATTAACTGGTACAGATCCAATTACTATGGTCAATGTGCTTCAGTCCCTAGGAGTGGATGCAATTGGAGTAAATTGTTCCCTTGGACCAAATGAAATGTTACCTATAGTTACCGAAATTATTAAGTACTCAAAAGTTCCAGTTATGGTTCAGCCTAATGCTGGACTTCCTAAACTTAAGAATAGACAAACAGTTTTTAATGTTGAGGCACATGAATTTGCGGAGTATGCAAAACTTATGGTAGAAATGGGTGTTACGATCTTAGGTGGATGCTGTGGAACCACATGTGAGCATATAAAAGCTATAAATAATGTGCTTAAAAACTTAGAACCTGTACACCGTAATGTTCAAAAAATAACAGCAGTAAGTTCATCGTCCTTAACAATAGTGCTTGGAGAAGGTATAAAAATTATTGGTGAACGAATAAATCCTACGGGCAAAAAAAAGCTTAAAGAGGCTTTGAAAAATAACAATTTGGATTATATACTGCAAGAAGCCATTAATCAAAGAGATGCAGGCGCAGATATATTAGATGTAAATGTGGGACTTCCTGAAATTGACGAGCGAGAAGTTATGATACAAGTAATAAAAGAACTTAAAAGTGTTGTGAATCTTCCCCTTCAAATTGATAGTGTTCGCCCCGACGTAATTGAGGCAGCAGTTAGAATATATAATGGCAAGCCCCTAATAAATTCTGTTAATGGTAAAGATGAAGTAATGAATTCAATATTTCCAATCGTTAAAAAATATGGGGCCTGCGTTATAGGCTTAACCCTTGATGATAATGGCATTCCATCAAAAGCTGAAGATAGACTTAAAATAGCAGAAAAAATTGTTAGACGAGCAGAAGAGTATGGAATAGAAAGAGCTGATATTATAATTGACTGTCTAGTTTTAACCGCATCAGCTCAGCAAAGTGAGGTTAAAGAAACTATAAGGGCAGTTGGACTTGTTAAATCTACACTTGGAGTTAAAACAACTCTTGGAGTAAGCAATGTATCCTTCGGCTTGCCACAAAGAGAAATATTAAATAGAACATTTTTAGCCGCTGCATTAACCGCTGGACTTGATGCACCTATTCTAAATCCTCTCTCAACGGAAATGATATCTACAATTAATGCATTTAATGTTCTATGGAATAAGGACATAAATTCAAAAAAATATATAAATGCTTATTCATCCTTTGAAGAAAAAACTATAACTAATGGAGTCCATAAAAATAGAGATTTAGATAGAATTATTATTGATGGTTTAAAAGAAGAGGCAAAAGAACTAACATTAGAACTTTTAAAAACCATGTCGGCAATGGAAATTGTTAATAAATATCTAATTCCCTCACTTGATATTGTGGGAAAAAAATACGAAAGTGGAGAAATATTTCTTCCACAATTATTACAATCTGCAGAAACAGTGAAAAAAGCTTTTGAAGTAATTAAAGAAAGCATGCTAGCAAGTACCGGCACTAAACTTAGCAAAGGCAAAATTGCACTTGCAACTGTTAAAGGTGATATTCACGATATTGGAAAAAACATAGTGAAAATTTTATTAGAAAACTATGGATTTGAGGTAATAGACTTAGGTAAGGATGTTCATGAAAATGATGTGGTTAACGCAGTTAAAAGTGGAAATATTAAATTAGTTGGTTTGAGTGCTCTTATGACCACAACAGTAAGAAGCATGGAGGAAACAATAAAAGCACTTAGGGAGAATAATTTAGATTGTACCGTTATGGTTGGAGGCGCAGTATTAAATGAAGAATATGCAAAAATGATAGATGCTGATTATTATGCAAAAGATGCAACTGAATCTGTAAAAATTGCTAGAAAATTTTTCAAGTGTGAGTAAATTATTCGCATACCCCACTATTAAGAGACACCTCTTTTAAACAAAGAGGTGTCTCTTTTCATTGTAACATATATGGAAAGACCAAAATTGTAACTGTCATTAATTATAGATACTCTTACTAAAATATCTATCGCCTCTATCTGGGAGTATTACAACAATGTTTCCACTTTCTATAGTTGCTCCAAGTTTTATTGCCGCAGCTATTGCAGCCCCTGAAGAGCTACCTACAATCAATCCCTCTTTCACGGCAATTAACTTTACCATATTTACAGCCTCATCATCAGTGATTTTAGTAACAAGGTTGACTAAATTCATATCCATGGTGCTAGGCACAAAATTATTTCCTATCCCTTCAATATCATAACAGTGCTCTTCACCACCCCCAAGGGTTGATCCATAAGGATCCACTAGAATTCCTTTTATATCTTCATTCATTTCCTTTAGATATTTCATAACACCACTAAAAGTACCACCACTTCCTGCGCCTGCAACGAAGTAATCAATTTTGCCCTCTAGTGCATCATATATTTCTGGTCCTGTAGTTTCATAGTGAGACTTTGGATTGGCCTCATTTTCAAATTGCTTCAGTGAAATAGAATTTGGAATTTCATTCAATAGCTGATTTGCCTTATCAATGGCACCAAGCATTCCATCTTCTCTTTGTGTGCTAATAATAGTTGCACCTAATGCTTTCATTAAAGTTTGCTTTTCCACAGAGAATTTTTCTGGAACCACAAATATTATATTGTAGCCTTTATTTATGGCTGCAAGCGCCACTCCTATACCAGTATTTCCTGCGGTAGCCTCAACAATAGTATATCCACTCTTAAGAATTCCTCTATCTTCCGCATCTTTTATCATGAAAACTCCAACCCTATCTTTTACACTACCACCGGGGTTTTCACCCTCTAGTTTTGCAAAGATATTTACCCCTTCTTTAACTCCCAAATTATTTAGTTTTAGAAGTGGTGTATTTCCTATAATATCTAATATACTATTTATATATTTCACTGCTAACACCCCTATCTAGAACTAATTTTGCAAATGTTTTTGCTCCTTCTAACGAATGATCTTTATAATTTCCACATTGAAATTTATTAGTTGCTGGAATTTCTACTGATTCTATTACTTTTTCCAGTCCATAATTCAGGGTTTCTATAACCTTATCCACACTAACATCATTCCAAGTTATCATATAAAAGCCTGTTCTACAGCCCATAGGTGAGATGTCTATAATTCCATCCATTACTTCTCTCATATAGCCAGCAAGCAAATGTTCTAAAGTATGAATGGATGATATATCCATAAACTCTTCGTTAGGTTGCATGAATCTTAAGTCAAACTTTGTTACTACATCACCCTTTTCTCCTACTTTAACTTCACATTTCCTTACAAAAGGTGCTTTCACCTTTGTGTGATCTAATGAAAAACTTTCAACTTTTACCATTTATTTAACCTCCTCAAATGTATTAAATTTCATAATTTAGACCACCCTTATTTGCTACTGCAATGAAAATTCCAGTTTCTGTATATTCTCCTTTACTAGAATAACCTTTGCATTTTAAATCCGTATTCTCAATATTCACTGTATTAAACCCAGCATCAGTCAACCACTCTTCAATCTGATTATTTGAAAAGCCAAGCCATTCGTCAAACATTTCTTCTTTTGCCCACTGGCCATTGTGCTCTTGTACATCTGATATTATCAAGGTTCCATCTTTTTTAATTACTCTATGCATCTCTTGAATAGCTTTTTTAGCATCCTTCACATGATGAAGGGCCATATTAATAAAGACTACATCTACAGATTCATCAAACAAAACCAAATTGTCTATGGATGAAATTATTGGATATACATTGTTGAATTTTTTACTATCCATTAATTTTCTGGATTCTCTAAGCATATTTACCGATTGATCTATCGAAAAAACAATACTTGCATCTAAGGCCAATGCTAAAGATAAAAATCCAGTTCCGCATCCTAGGTCAGCCACCACCTTATCTTTTATGCTTACTTTAGATAATACCTTATACTTTAATCTTTCTTCAAAGTACTCACTTCTTATTACATTCCAGCTTTTAGCTATTTCGTTAAAATAATCTAATGAGCTCATTATATTACCTCCCTTTATTTATTTTTACTTTAAGATTAATCTCTTAAATAAATACTATTATTTTAGCTAAAATGCTCTGGTTCATTTCTTTGTTAACTAACATTTTTCAACCCCCAATATTATTATTTTATTTTCTAATAGAATTTTTGACGACAAAAAAGCCCGTCTCGTTTTATAGAGACGAAGCAATGTTTCCTCCGCGGTCCCACCCTAATTAGATATAGAATCCCACTTAATTTAAGCACAAAATGCTTTATCGCTTTAACGGGCGAACCCGTAGTCCCCTACTACAATTTCGGGTCCATACTCCAAAGTGCACTTCGTATATCTTTAGGTAGAAGCTTCTCAGCGGTGCTTCCTCTCTGTATCCCTGCAACATACTACTTTCCTTTTTCATTGTATATCTTAGTATTCATATAGGTTTAGTTTATATTTTTATTATATGCTATATTTTATTTTTGTCAACCCTAATTGAAAATATTTGTATAACACCCTTTTACTTATTTTGCACAAGAAAGAGACCTTGATTATAAGTTCAAGGTCTCTTAATATATTAGAGTAACTAATCAGTTTTATTTTAAACTGAAATTTTAGATGTATAAACTATACCTCTTGAAAAACTGGAGTTGATAAATACCTCTCACCAGTATCTGGCAATAATACCACAATAATTTTGCCCTTATTTTCACTTCTTTTTGCAATTTCAGTAGCTGCAAAAGTTGCTGCTCCTGAAGATATACCAACTAATAATCCCTCAGATCTAGCTAAATCTCTAGTTGTACTAAAAGCTTCTTCATTCTTAACTTTATATATTTCATCTATTATTCCAGTATTTAAAACCTTTGGTACAAAACCCGCCCCGATGCCTTGAATTTTATGAGGACCTGACGCTCCACCCGATAATACAGGGGAATCATTAGGTTCTACTGCTACTATTTTGATATTAGGGTTCTTTTTCTTTAAAGCTTCACCAACTCCTGTAATAGTACCACCTGTACCAACTCCAGCTACAAATATATCCACTTTACCATCTGTATCATTCCATATTTCTTCAGCTGTTGTCTTCCTATGAATGTCTGGATTTGATGCATTTTCAAATTGTTGAGGTACAAAAGAGTTTTGAGTTTGAGCTGCAAGCTCTTCTGCTTTTTTAATAGCTCCTTTCATACCATCCTTTCCTGGAGTTAAAACTAATTCTGCACCAAGAGCTTTAAGTACACTTCTTCTCTCAATGCTCATAGTATCAGGCATAGTAAGTATTAATTTATATTTTTTTGAAGCTGCTACAATAGCTAATCCTATTCCTGTGTTTCCACTAGTAGGTTCTATAATTACAGTATCCTTATTAATTAACCCTTTTACTTCTGCATCCAAAATCATTGAATATCCTATTCTATCTTTTACACTTCCACCAGGATTAAAGGACTCTAATTTTGCAACTACTTTCCCTTGAACTCCTTTTTCTTCATTATAATTTGTAAGCTCCAAAAGTGGTGTATTACCTATTAATTCCGTTAATTTTTTTGCAATTTTTGACATTGTAATTCCTCCTTGATTATTTTATTTAGTTTAAATATATATATTTAATTAGTGTTTATATTATTTTAAAATTACTACTAAGTACATTTTATGTTTAATACATACTATTCCTATATATTTAGTTTGATACTATTATATTAGTACTAATTTAAAATAATGTCAACTATATTACTTATTTCAATATCTCTAAAATATTACCATATTGATCTGCTAATCAAATAAATAGTTTGATCATAAGAAAAAGAGCTATTGATTTTAATCAATAGCTTTTTGTGAATTCTTTTCAGTCTCACTAAGTACCTCATTCATACTTCCAGTTCTATACCCTAACAAATCAAGCGTTACATATTTAAATCCAATACTTTTCAATTCATTCCCAACCTTATCCATAAGTTCGATATTGAAGAATTTTTCTCGTTCTTCAGCATTAACTTCTACTCTTGCTATATCTTCATGATGTCTTACTCTTATCTGCCTAAATCCTAAATCCATCAAAAACTGCTCTGCTCTTTCTACCATGCTTAATTTTTCCACTGTTATCTCATTACCATATGGAAATCTTGACGAAAGGCATGCAAAAGCAGGCTTGTTCCAAGTAGGTACGCCTAATTTCTTTGACAATACTCTTATATCATTTTTTGTAAACCCAGCATCCTTTAATGGGCTAATAACTTCTAATTCCCTAGCCGCCTTCATTCCCGGCCTAAAATCGGAAACATCATCAGCATTAGAACCATCTAAAACTGCATTAATATTATTGTCATCAGCAACTTTTCTAATTTTTGAAAAAAGTTCCTTTTTACAATAATAACATCTATTAACAGGATTTTTAGCAAATCCCTCAATCTCTAATTCTTCGGAAATTATAACTATGTGTTTTGCTCCAATGCCTTCAATATATTTAACAGCTTCTTTAAATTCTCTTTCCGGATATGTTGAGGACTTTGCAGTAATAGCTATAACACTATCACCCAAAACATCAGCTGCTACCTTTAAAAGAAATGTGCTATCAACACCTCCTGAATATGCTATTGCCACACTTCCTAAATCTTTAAGATTATCCTTTAACTTTTGAAATTTCTGTTCCAATTCCATATTTCATCCTCCTGATGGTAACCGTCAGTATACCAACTAACTTTATTTTATTTTATTTTTACACTCTGTTATATTTTATTACATTAAACACTTATTAGCAACTCAAAAGTTGCTAATTTTCACAATCAGAAATATTAAATAATAATTTCCGAATCGTTTACTAATGTGCTTCTTATATTTGAAATATTGGAAAATATTCTTTGAGCCACCTCAGGTTTATTCATGGTGTATAGATGAATTCCATCTATTCCAGATGAGAGTAAATCTATGATCTGCTCTGTTGCATAAATTATACCCGCCTCCTTAAGCGCCTCAGGATTATGTTCATATTTTCCAATAATTCTTTTAAATTTTTGTGTTAATTTACTCCCGCACATTTGAGTGATTCTCTCAATTTGTTTTTTGTTTATCACAGGCATTATACCGGCCGAAATAGGAATTTTTATTCCTAATATATCCAGTCTTTCTAAGAAATCATATAGCATTTCATTATCAAAGAAAATCTGAGTTATTAAAAAATCTAATCCATTATCAACCTTAGCTTTTAAATATTTCAAATCATGAATTTTACTTGAACATTCAATATGCCCTTCTGGATAACAAGCTCCACCTATACAAAAATTATCATGACTTTTTATCTGTTTTACCAGATCACTTGCATGTTCAAATTGAGGATTACTGTTATTATTTTGATCGTCACTTGGAAGGTCTCCTCTTAATGCTAGAATATTTTCTATATCTCGTACTTTTAATTTATTTAAAATACCTTCAATTTCAAAACTTGTTGAATTTAAACAGGTAAGATGTGCAAGTGTTTCAACATTATACTTGTTTTTTAGGATATTAGCTATTTCTACGGTATAATCTCTACTACTACCACCAGCACCATAAGTCACACTAATAAAATCAGGTTTTAAATCTTTAAGACCGTCAATTGTATCATATATGGTGTTTATTGGAGTAGTTTGCTTTGGTGGAAATATTTCTAAAGATATAACTGGTCTTTTATTATTATATAAATTCTTAATTTGCATATAAATCTCCTTTCACCATCTTTATTCAATTGTTATTTTTAGTATATAAACAGAAAAACTGCTTTCAAATACGAAAGCAGTTTTTTTAATAATATACGCAAAAAACTACCTTTCAATAAGAAAAGTAGTAATATTTCATTACAATATATTAAAATACTAGTTACTTATCTTTCAGAACAATGTTCTGTTGGAATTAACACCTTTGTACTCAAATTAGAATACCGGTTGTTGGGTTTCACAGGGCCAGTCCCTCCACCTCTCTTGATAAGAAATTATTAAGTTTTATTTGTTTTTTATTGTAACTTATATGAAAATAAATGTCAATACAAAATATAGGGATAAAATTAGTTTTATTAAAAAGGTATTGACAATCACTTCTATGAGCAATATACTAAACACTAACAACTTAATACAACTTATCCAGAGCGGCAGAGGGACTGGCCCGATGATGCCCGACAACCAGCATTTTATTTAAATGCATTGGTGTCAATTCCATCAGATTGTAAAATCTGAAAGATAAGGACGTTAGCAGCTTTTCTTATGCATTATTTTTGCCGATTAAAGTTATTATTGCTACTTTCCTTATTGGAAAGTAGCTTTTTTATTGCCAATAAAAAAAATTTAGTATAAGGAGAGATTTAAATGCCTATAAAAATACCTGACAATCTTCCAGCTTTCAAAATTTTAAATAAAGAAAATATTTTTACTATTACAGAAGATCGTGCATTTCATCAAGATATTCGCCCTATAAAGATTGTAATATTGAACCTTATGCCCACAAAAATTGAAACTGAAACACAAATTTTAAGACTGCTTGGAAACTCTCCATTGCAGATTGATATAGTTCTTCTTCACCCAGAAAGCCATGCATGTAAAAATATTTCCGAGGAACATTTAATTAAGTTTTATAATACTTTTAAGGAAATAAAGGATTCTAAATTTGATGGAATGATAATAACAGGAGCCCCCATTGAAAGTGTTCCTTTTGAAGAAGTAGATTACTGGGAGGAACTTAAAACTATTATGGAATGGAGTAAACATAATGTATTCTCTACCTTGCATATTTGTTGGGGTGCTCAGGCAGGGCTTTACTATCACTATGGAGTGCAAAAACATAAACTAGATAGTAAAATGTTCGGAGTGTTTAAACACAAAATAACAAAACAAAACACTAAGCTTTTAAGTGGATTTGACGATGAATTCTATGCTCCACATTCCAGGCACACTGAAATAAGAAAGGCTGATATTTATAAAATCCAAGAACTTGAAATCATATCAGAATCTGAAGAATCTGGGCTCTACATTTTATCAGCAAAAAAGGGACGCCAAATATTTATAACCGGACATTCAGAGTATGATCCCTTAACCTTAAAAAGTGAATATAATAGAGATATATCAAATGGATTAAATATAAATGTACCTAAAAATTATTATCCAGATGATGATCCCTTAAAAACACCTGTTGTAAAATGGAGAGGTCATTCAAATCTACTTTTCACAAATTGGTTGAATTATTATGTTTACCAAGAAACACCTTATAATTTAGTGCATCTGAAATAACACGCATAAAAGCTGCTTATAATATATTTATCTCAGCAGCTTTTAATGCACATGGTTAATTTCATAAATCCCTATTTTTCATGAAAAATCACCTTACTTAGGAAAAGATGGGATAGTCACCTTAGCTTTAAAGAGATCTCCATCAATTTCAATACTAAGAGTTCCACCTTGAAGCTCTAGAATGCTCTTAGCAATGGACAGTCCTAGCCCTGAGCCTTCAGTATTTCTTGACTTGTCTCCCCTAATAAATCTTTCAAATATTTCTTCATTGTCAAAATCCATTTCATATGATGAGATGTTTTTCATTGTTATAATTATTTTAGAATCCTTCTCTATTAACTCAATGTATACTCTAGTTTTGGGAAGCGAGTATTTTAATATATTATTTATAAGATTTTCAAATACTCTCCAGGTTCTTTTCCCATCTAGATTTGCATAAACCTTTTCGCTGGGGCTCTTTAACTTAAAAATTAAAGAGGAATTGTTAATTTTCTCTTCTAGCTCTGCTAATGATTGCGAAAGTAGTGCAGTTACATCTACTTTTTCTGTATGTAGTTCCACCGCACCACTAGCCATCTTAGATGCTTCAAACAGGTCCTCTATAAGTATCTTAAGCCGCTGAGATTTTCTATCTAATACATCTATATACCCCTGTGATTCTTCCTTGGATAAGCCTTCTTTTTTTAGCAAATCTACATAATTTATAATTGAAGTAAGTGGTGTCTTTAAATCATGAGACACACTTGTTATAAGTTCAGACTTAAGCCTTTCGCTTTTTATCTCATTTTCAAGAGACTTTTTAAACCCAACCTTCATATTATTTATGTTATGAGCTAGTTTGAAAAAGTCACCTTTACCACTTTCTTCTATAGTATAATTAAGATTTCCTGAAACTATCTGTTCCGTTCCTTTTAAAATACCTCCAAAAACGCTTATTCCCTTAAAGGAGTAAATTGTTATAAATACTAGGTAGCAAAGTACATATACTGTTGGTATTATTACAAAGAATGAACCGGACACTAATGCAATAAATGCCCCTAGTATTGACACTCCACATAATAAAGTAAGTATAATAATACCTCTTACTTTAAACTTAGTACTTTGAGTAATTGGGCTCTCTTTCATAAATCTAGAGAATTTATTAAAGACACAATTTTTCACCTCAGCTCTTAATTTCTCTTTATCTTTTATTAAATTAGCTCCCACTCTGACACTAAGAATAAAGAAGTAAATATAAAATGCTATTATAGTAAGCATATAAATTTGGTGAAAATTATATGGTTTAGAGAAAAATCCCACTCTATTTATGTAGCTATTTATTACAAGTGAAAATATTACAAAAATAAATGTCCATATATCTAAGGGAATATTATAGTACTTCTTATTTGGATTTCCAATAAAACACATTTCCATATAGTCTTTCTTTAATACATATATAAGCATTATAAATCCAATAATAAATGACACAGCTCCTATTATTGCCTCTTTAATAATTCTTTGCGCTACAGAATTATAATAAATATAATTAGAATAGATATAATTGTTTTGATCCATATCCTTTGGAATAATAAAATATGCTTGCCCCCCAATACCTACTTCCTGATTTATTGAAGCCATTCCATCATTATTATTTATGGATTGTTCGGGAAATTTTTTACTGTACAAGGCATTATTTTTTACATACAAATCTATATCTGAAACATTTACTATGTTAGTGTCTATCACATTGTTCGTTTTATTTTCTATGTAGTATTTTATTAAACTCTTTTCTTTTACAGCGCTTTTAATATTTTCATAGTCTTTAGTTTTATATGAAGCTATTTCCTTTTTCATATCCTCTACTGTCTTTGTGTTTTCTTTTTTTAATTGATTAAGTTCACTATCTTTCCCCTCAGTTAACCTTTTTACAGCCTGTGTATTTCCTTCTTTTTCTGCTACTACTATATCATTAGTATACTTATTTTTTATTTCTTCTTCACTATTTTTGAGATTAGAATCATACAATGTTTTAGATGATATTAATTCTTCATTTGTAACCTTTTCATCATCTGATTTTTGTGAATAATCTTTATAAATCCCATTAAGTGCTTTTATATTATTAAAATAAACAACTAACTCATTTTTAAAATCTGAGCTATTAAAATAAGGCTCCGCTCCTAGATAATTTCTATTATTTATAATGTCTTTTATCGACAATGCCGAAAGTGCAAACATATATACACATATAATAAGTACCATAATATATACATTTTTATTTTTCGATTTTATATCCAATACCCCACACCACCTTTAAATATTCAGGTTCTTTTGGATTTATCTCTATCTTCTCTCTTATTCTCCTTATGTGAACAGAAACAGTATTTTCTCCATTATAAAAAGTTTCTTCCCAAACTCTCTCATATATTTCTTCAATTGAAAATACCCTTCCCTTATTTGCCATTAATAGTTCCAGTATTCTATATTCAATGGATGTAAGTCTAACTTCCTTTTCTTCCACTGTTACCATCCTCGAGTTTTTGTTTAATATAAGTCCACGTACATTTATCTCATCATCACTCTCTTTATAGTTTCCAAGGTTTGTATACCTTCTTAGCTGAGATTTAACTCTAGCCACTAGTTCCATTGGATTAAAGGGTTTTGTAATATAATCATCCGCACCTATATTAAGACCTAGTATTTTATCTGTATCTTCTGATTTAGCTGAAAGCATTATTATTGGTATGTTTTTGCTTTCTCTTATTTTAAATGTAGCCTTAATTCCGTCCATTCTAGGCATCATTAAATCCATTAATATAAGGTGAATTTCTTGTTCTTTCAAAACTTCTAAAGCTTCTATACCATCCACCGCTTGATATACTCTAATACCTTCATTTTTTAAATATATTTCTATGGCTTCCCTTATCTCACATTCGTCATCTACAATTAAAACATTGTGCATAGTCATGAAAATCACCCCTTACTTATATTATACATGTTAATAGAGAATGCTTACAATCATGTCCTTTTCATGAAGAATGCAAACGCATCTTTATTAAAACCATTAGATTTATCTACAACATTTATATTACGAATATGATAGATTTTCCCTTTATAATCCTTTGCTTGATTGTCGCAAATATATGCATTATCATAACTTCCTTCTTTTACCCATTTCATAAATACATAGGTATGTGTTGGGAAATTACTTTGTTCTCCATTTGCATCTGTTGTGAAGCATATATCTCCAGGCATTATTTTTTTATAATTACTTTGTTTTTTAAATCCATTTTCCATAAGTAAAGATATGATTTGCTCTGTATTGCTTGTTTCCATAGGTACCATAAAATCATTTTTCCTTAACACTTCAGATATAAAATAAACACAGGTATTTTCTGAACTACCCTTATTTAATTCTATGGCTGCACCATATACCTCTATACGATTTCCTTTATCTTGTAGAAAATTATATACATTTTTATTTAAAGATAAATTTTCTGCGCATACATTCGGCTTAATATTTTCAGAAAATATTATTGCAATAATTGTTATTACTATGACTAGTACAATCAATTTTACTTTTTTCATTAGGTATTCCCTCCCCCTCGAGTGAAAGTGTAAAACTTTTTAAACTACCACTCGTATAACTAACTATAAATAATTATACAGGGTACTCTTTACAAAATACTTATCATATTTCTTACAAATTTATTAAGAAAATAAAGAAAGCCACTATAAATGATGGCAAAATAAAAAAACACTAAGTAAATGCTAGTGTAAGGACTGGAAACAGATGTATGGATTTACAGAAGAACCTCAACTGGACATTTAAAATAAAGATAAATTATTAGTATGATTAGGGGTATAATATGCAATGATGATTCTCTATTGCAATTGCAAAAAATGTACTTTGGAGTGATGTAGATATGGTTAAAAATATGCCACTTGCCATGTGGGTGGCACCAAATACTCAGAGCCTTACTAGAAAATTTTATGCCAGAGAAACTCTGCAGGTTGCCAGAGAACTTTTAGGGAAATTACTTGTACATGAAGTTAATGGAGTAAAGCTAAGAGGTAAGATAGTAGAAACGGAAGCATACATTGGATCAATAGATAAGGCATGTCATGCTTATGGTGGTAAAATAACGCCTAGACTTGCTACACTATATGGTAGGCCCGGAATTGCATACGTATATTTTATTTATGGGATGTATCATTGTTTTAATGTAATAACAAAAGAAGAAGGATTTCCAGAAGGAGTCTTAATTAGAGCTATTGAACCAATTGATGGGTTAGAAGTAATGTCAAATTTCAGATTTAAGAAAACTTATAATGAACTTACAAAAGCTCAAATTAAAAACTTAACCTCGGGACCCTCTAAGCTGTGCATAGCCATGAATATAAATAAAGAAAACAATAACCAAGATTTATGCACAAGTAAACTATATATTGAAGACTCTATAGAAAAAGAAATAGTTGAAATTATAGAAACTAAGAGAATTGGTATTGATTATGCAGAAGAAGCAAAGGATTTTTTATGGAGATTTTACATAAAAAATAATATTTGGGTGTCTATAAAATAGAAAATAGAGCCAGTAACTTTAATGATTTCAAACTGAATTGGATACATTAATAATGATATCGATAAATGAATTGTTTTATGTTTTAATATATGATGTCTCCAAAATATGGTTGAGAGGTAAAGGATGTAAAATTTGCTTCTCTTACCTATATTATTGACATTATCCTTAGACATAAATACATCCAAATTGACATTATTCCATTTTATAGGTTATTCAATTCAATAAACTATGCTTTAAATAAAAGAAAGTCAAGAAAAGCAACCATATAATGATTAGATTTTCCTGACTTTTAATATAATTTTTTATTAGTTAGTTTTAATGGCTATTAATACTTAACCTATGTTACATTTTTTCGAAATCGGATTTTGTAACTCCACATAATGGACAAACCCAATCTTCAGGGATATCCTCAAACTTAGTACCTGGTTTTATTCCACCATCTGGATCACCTAACTCTGGATCATATTCATATGCACAGACTATACAAATATACTTATCCATAACAACATCTCCTCTTAATTTATTTATATTATCCTAATATTTGTTTTAAATCATCTTCAGGTGTGCTTATTGGTTTAATTTCAAAAGTATCAACCAAAAATTGTAATACGTTAGGACTTAAGAAAGCTGGAAGTGTTGGTCCTAAATAAATTCCTTTTACTCCAAGTGATAATAATGCTAGTAGATCAGCAACAGCTTTCTGCTCATACCAAGTTATAATCAATGATAGCGGTAAATCATTAATAGTACATTTAAACGCATCTGCTAGTGCTAGTGCTATTTTAACTGCAGAATATGCATCATTACATTGACCTATGTCTAGTAATCTTGGAAGTCCTGCTACCTCACCAAACTCCAATTTATTAAAACGGTATTTACCACAGGCCAAAGTAAGAATAATACAATCCTTTGGAACAAGCCCAGCAAATTCTGTGTAATAATTTCTTCCTGATCTTGCACCATCACATCCTCCGATTAAGAAGAAGTGTCTAATTTTACCTTCTTTAACTGCGTTAACTATTGTTTCAGCATGACTCAAAGTTGCTTTATGTCCAAATCCTACTAGGATTTCTTTAACTTCCTCATCTTTTTCAAAACCACCAAGTTCTAGTGCCTTACTAATTATTTCAGAAAAGTCCTTATGACCAGTCTCATCGGCCTTAATATGTTTTATACCATCCCAGCCAACAACACTTGTTGAGAAGATTCTATCTTTATAAGAATCTCTTGGTTTCATTAAGCAGTTTGTTGTCATTAGAATACAACCAGGTATGCCATCAAATTCCTTTTGTTGATTCTGCCAAGCCCCTCCAAAATTACCTACTAAATGAGCATATTTATTAAGCTTTGGATAACCATGAGAAGGAAGCATTTCACCGTGAGTATATATATTTATTCCCTTACCTTCTGTTTGCTTAAGTAGCATTTCAAGATCTCTTAATTCATGACCAGAAATTACGATAAATGGTCCTTTTTTAATGTTTACATTAACTTTTGTAGGTGTAGGCGAGTTATATTTCTCATTATTAGCTTTATCTAACACCTCCATAATCTTAACACTCATCTCTCCAGTCTTAATTAAGTACTTGATAAGATCTTGAAGATTTAAACTATCATCGGTAAGTACTGCTAAAGCTATAAAATAAAAATCATCTACTTCATCGCTATTATAATTAATAAATCTAGCTTGATGCGCGTAAGCCGCAATTCCTTTTAACCCGTATTTTATAGTTTCGCGGACAGATCGAATATCAGCATCTAATTCCTGATCATACATAACTCCAGCTTTTTTAGCATCTTCAAGAATTTGCTCTTTAGTATCACTTAGATTATATAGTGCCTCTTTTACATTTACTTCTTCTCCTGATGCTTTTTTTCTGACATTTTCTTTTATTACTTGAGATTTTTTAATCATATCCATATGAGATTCAGGATCAAAATTAACATTAGTTAATGTCATAAATAATGAATTTTCAACAAATGAAACCCATGACTTATCAAGTTTTTCACCTTTAGATAAAAGTTTAGTAGCATAACAACTTATTCCTTTTAGTTGATAAATGAGTAAATCCTGCATTGCTGCAATTTCGGGTGTTTTTCCACAGACTCCCATCTTAGTACAACCTGTTCCACCAAAAGTTTGTTCACATTGAAAACAAAACATTTTTCCTTGCATATGTAACCCTCCTATTTTTTAAAATATTTCAATATCTAAGTCCTACGTTGAGTAGTTGATTAATAATTCAATCAATTATATATATTAATGGTATTATTATACTTTACCATTATAATAGATAACTTTCAAAATTTTATTAACCATTTGTATTCTTAAAGACACTTGATTAATATTTCACAATTGAAAACACCATGCATTAAACATAGTGTTTTCAATTGTGCGATTAAGTCTATAAGCCGAGTTATGTATTTGATTTTACGAATATTTTTATATTTTAATATATCTGTTAAGCATTGATTAAACTGTATTCAACGGTTTTGTATATTAAATTATAACTATATATATTTATTAATATTTTATAGAGCGGTGGCAAACTATGAATCTGCCACCGCTTAATTTGGTTTATACTCTATAGTACTGCACCTTCAGTCCAACCCGCGACCTTCAGATTTGAAAGAAGTAGTTTTTATTAAATTTAGATAGTCAACAATCCCATGTAAATAGCCATTTTACTTTTTAACTAAGCTTAAATAATACCTACCTATTTTAAACTATAAGGGTCAAAATAAAATTAGTAAGTTCATTTTTGAGTTGCATAAGATTGCTACTTATAAAAGCATTGGATTATAAGTTTAAATTTCTTTACCATTTTTCAACTCTTTTTAGTATTTGCTTTTGTTCCTCTTCACTATCAGATGTTATACAAAGAAGCAATCCATCTGGACGAATATTACCAATAAATTCTTCAAGCTCCTCTTTTAACAGATCTACAACCACAGATTTTCCAGCTGCTTGCACTTTTTTAATGAGTGGAAGCCACTGTAGAATTGGAGTATCTTCTCCTGCCCCTTGAACCCATTGAATAGCTTGTATTTCTTTAACTTCTAGAATTGTGTCCAAATGTCTTGCAACACCCTTACCATCAACATGGAATATATTGTGATCCATTCCCTGTACTTCCTGTTTCAATATAGGTAGACAATATTCATCGAAGGTAGCTGTAGAAATCATAGAGGAGAAGTCACAGCTTGGGATATGCATTTTCCCAAATGACGGTATTCCCATCCAAGCCACTGAAAGCTGATTGTGCTTTTTGAGTATTGTATCAAAATGATTGTACACAGTTTCAAAATCATTTATCGATAGCTTTGTAATTTCTTTTAGTTTTTCCGGCTCATCATAAAAATCCATACAAAGTTTTTCTGTTCCCATCCATGCAGCAATAAAGTCCATACCTGGATGCAAGTCAGTATAGCCAACCATATACTTTCCTTTGCATCTATCCAAGGCAAGTTTAGTCATACTATCAATCTTTTTAAAATACTCATTATTGGTATCAAGTATAATGTCCTTAAAAGCCTCCAAAGAATCGATTGTAGGTTTTGCCCATGAGGTAACCTCTCCAAATTCTATTGGACATCCATAAAAAGATGCATAAACATTAGGACCTAGATCAGGCCAATATATTGGAAAAGTTTCACCTAAAAATTTTCTATCTGTTATTGATTTAAGGTATTTTTCTAATTGATATTCCTCATCAACCCACCTATCTTTGAGAGTTTTCCAACGTGAATTTTCATTTTTCACTACGTTATACCCTGCATTATTGCTGTTAAATCTCACAGGTGCTCTGTCTATAATTTGCCCTTCATACCAAGCATATATTCTCTTCATACATATCTCGGAATCTGACTTTGTTTCAAGATCAAGATCCCACCATTTAGAATTTTTTATACTCAACCTTACTCCTCCATTCTTTTATATATCATTATCAGTAAATCTTGCAGCCCTACCTACTACATTTAAATGCAAAAATGATTATAATTACGAATTATAATCATTTTTGTTCCAACCAAAATTTATCCTTTTACTGCTGATCCCACTGTCATTGCTCTTTCTACTTGCTCACTAAATAGTGCATATAGGATTACCGTAGGTATACTTGCTATTGTCATTGCTGCACCCATTGCACCCCAATTTGTAGTAAACTGACCCTGGAAGAACAATAATCCTAGAGGAAGTGTCTTTAATGCTTCATCTGAAATTAACATCAATGCTATTGGAAATTCGTTCCATGCAGAAAGAAATACAAATATTCCTATAGTTGATATTGCTGGTTTAATTATTGGAATTATAATACTATAAAAAGTTCTATATATACTAGCTCCATCCATACAAGCAGCTTCTTCCAGCTCCACAGGAATATTACGTAAAAACCCGTAAAATACTATGGTGGAAAAGGATAAATTAAATGCAATGTACGGAATTATTAAACCTGCATAGGTATTATTTATGCCCAAAAATTTAACAATCATAAATAGTGGAACCATAAGTGCTTGTACAGGAATAAACATTCCTACTGTAATATATATTCTTGCAATATTCTTAAACTTCCACTCCATTCTTGCAAGTGCATATGCTAATGGAAGAGCTAAAATAATAGTTCCTACAACTGTGCATACAGAGACCACTACGCTATTACAAAAATACTGTGGAACATTAAATTTATTCCATGCAGTTATATAATTTTCAATTCTAAAATGAGTAGGAAAGCCAAATGTATTTGTCACAAATATTTCATCATTATTCTTAAGTGAATAAAATATCATCCATATTAGTGGATACACTGATATAAAAGCATAAAACCAAAGAAATACTTTGAAAAATATATTTTGCTTACCATTTGGATCTGACTTTTTTCTATTTGCCATTACTTTCCCTCCTTCCTAGTAAACAATTTTTTCTTTTGCAATATATTTGTTAATAAGGATTGTAGCAATTAAACATTGAATAATTAGTACGGTTGCAGATGTACATGCATATCCAAATTCACCAAGTCTAAATGCAGATCTGTAGGTCATATAAGTTAGTGTATAAGTTGTTGTACCAGGGCCACCACTAGACATTATAAACATGTTTGCAAAGGCATTTAGCCCTCCTGTTACTGCAAGTACCAAACAAAATTTATAAGTTTCTGCAATAATAGGAATTGTTATTTTTATATGTGCCTGAAACTTTGAACATCCATCTATTCGAGCTGCTTCGTAATATTGTTCAGGTACAGATTTGATTGCAGTAAATAAAAGTGTGAATTGATATCCCATGTACTGCCATGCATTTACAAAAGCAATAGCAACAATTGCTTTTTTCCCACTAAGCCAATCTTGCTGATAATCCATTCCAATTAAGCTAAAAACTTTATTTATAAGCCCATTGTCTGCATTATACATTGATAGCCATAATTGGCAAGCTACAGTAACAGACAATACAACTGGAATAAAATAAGATACTCTTAATAGCTTTCTACCCTTAATAGTGACATCTGATGCTGCTAATGCAAGCACAGTTCCTATAGAAATTTGTGTCACTACTAAAATAACTGCAAATATAATTCCATTATTGCTAGAGGAATAAAAAAGTGGATCTTTAAATAACTCAAAATAATTCTTAAATGCTATAAATTTAGCTTGTGATAACCCATCCCATCTAAAAAAGCTCCTGTATATTGTTTGTGCAATGGGTATAAATACTATGCCAGTGAATAGTATAAGTGCTGGTAGTGAAAATATCGCGATAGCTATCTTATTTTTAAAAAATTTATTCATCCTCATCACCCTATACAATTTATTAGTAATACTTATAAAAAGGAAATTCCCCAAGCTCTTTTGCATCAATACTTTGTGCAGTTTAAAAGCTAGAAGAATTTCCAGTTTTTTTTGTTATTCGAATGCTGTTTCCATTACTCTTTCCATATTTTTAATGAAATCTTCTGCACTAAAATTACCTGTTAATAGATTTTGTGCATTGTCTTCAAGCCCAGCTTTTACTTTTCCATTTGATAAATGCCAATCAAAGCCTGTAGTTGTTTTTATACTTGGTATTACCTTATTTAATTCTTGCATCATCGGTGGAAATTGCTTTTCTACTTTTTTATCAATTTTTATAGAAACAAGTGGATTAGCTCTTTGCGTGAATTTACACTCAGCATATTTTTCTGCCATAAATGCTGCTACTTTAGCTGCCATATCTTTATTTTTTGAATTTGCCGATACTGCGAATCCTTGTGGAGCACCACCTCCGCAGAAAGCAGTTTTTGAGCTTTCAACTTCTGCTGCACTAGCTGCTGGCAAATACATCCAACCTACTTTATCGCCTAAAGCTTTAGTTGATGCTTCAATTTCCCACTGTCCATTAAGTAGCATAGCGGCTTTACCACTATAAAATAATGATGCTGCTTGATCGTAGTTTAGGTTTGTAGCACCTTTTCCAACTAGTCCATCTTTAACTAGTTTTACAACTTCTTCTGCTGCAAATTTATATGCCTCATCTGTAATTTTTGCTTTATTATCATTTAATGCCATAACTCCAGCTGGATTTTTTCTTGATGCAAACACATCATAAAGTGCTACACATGACCACTTTTCTTTACCAAATATTGAAAGTGGAACTATATTTTTAGCTTTAAACACTTTTACTACTTTTTCATATTCTTCTATTGTAGTTGGAACGGTCAAGTTGTTTTTTGCAAATAATTCTTTATTGTAAAACATAAGAACATATTCATTCCCTGCATATGGGAATGCGTATACATGGCCTTCTTTATCTAGTAATGTATTCATATTACTTGGAATCATCTTCTTCTTGAAATCATTTGAATAGGTATCCAATTTTAGAATATTATTTGATTTTTTGAAAGTTTCAGTTAAGTTAGGATTTGTTGAAAAAATATCTGGTAAATTTCCTGTGGAAGCATATGTTTTAATTTTTTGGTCATCATCTCTAGATGATGCCTCCAATTGAATTTCCACATTTGGCATTTCTGTTTTTAATGCCGCCATGGCATAGTCATAAGGTGCTTTTGTGTCTTCATCTCCTACGTCAACATACAGTTTCAATACAACTTTTTCATCTTTTGAATTTACCGTAGTTTCTGTAACTGCTTTATTTTTGCAACCAGCTAGTGAAAATACAATAACACCAGTTAAAGCTAGAGATAATATTTTCTTAATAGAATTTCCCATTTATACCCCCCATAATACTTTATTAAAACGTTTATATGAGACAATTTTTAGTGAAATCGTTTTCTCTCTTAATTATATGTTTTCAATGCTTTATATTATATGGAAAATATGACTCAACTTTGTATTATTTGTTTTATTTTAATTAGATTATTTATTTCTTATTTCATACTCACTTGGAGTAACTCCAAAGTATTTTTTAAAACACTTGCTAAAATAACTTGCATCTTTGTATCCTATATTATCTGAGACCTCAGAAAACCTTATATTTCCGCTTTTCAATAATCGCTCTGCCTTTTGCATTCTCACCATTGTAATATAATCTCCTATTGTTATATTTAGCTCTTTTTTAAACTGAGCTCTTAGATAAGAAGAATTTATATACAAGCTTCCTGCAACTTTTTTAATGTTCAAATCAAAATCATAATAATTTATATCAATAAATTCTTTTGCATCCTTTACAAGTTTTTTACCTTTTGTAATTTTATTGCCTGAGGAGTATTCTATAACCTTATTAAAAGTACCTTTCACAAACTCCCAAAGCTCACTAAGTGTTTCTTGTTTTTCTATTTCTTCCACGGGATAAAATGTTTCTCCAAAAACTTGCTCAATACCATACCCAATTTCTACAACGTAGGCCAGAGCAACAGATATAAGTCCCATAGTAATTGCGTAAGTATAATCCATTGATACATTATTATTATAAATATATATTAAAACTTGCTCTAGTTCTTTTTCTATTTTTTTACTTTCATTTAATCTTAAACTAATCAAAATATTTTCATTTACATTTCCCGCATAAAAACCTGATTTATAACTCACATTAGTCACTTTGTTGTACTCAATAACTTTATTGTTTCCCAAAATAAATTTATTTTGAAGAGAAGAAAGAGATTCTTTATAAGAAATCCAAATGCCTCTTAAACCCCTATGATATTCTCCAATCCCTACAGTTACTGTACAATTTAACACCTTTTGAACTTCACGAGTAAAACTTTCGTACTTATATTTTTGAAAATCCTCATTTATACTTTGCTCACCTGCTTCAATAATTGAAATAATCCGTCCATCATCATCATAAAAAGCTGTATAATTTCCTTCTAATTTCATAGTAGCATTTAGAATTTTATGTATCTCATTCTGAATATCGTTTCTTTCTTTAGAATTTTTTCTATGAAGAAAATCATCCATTTCTACCACGGCTACCTGAAATAACAAGGTTTTATTAAAGAAATTATAATCTTTTAATTTTTGTTTCATATCCTCATCACTAAGCCCATTATTATTATGAATCAATAGAGAAAATAAATTTTGCTTTTTAAAAGCTACTATTTCAGCTCTAATGTGACTATCTCTACGTTTTAAATTTATTTTTTCTTTTATATCTAGCAGTGTAGCCAACAATTCCTTTTTTTCAAAAGGTTTCAAAATATAATCTTGTACCCCAAGTTTAATGGCTTTCTTAGCATACTCAAACTCATTATATCCAGTAATAAGTACTGTAACTATTTCTGGATATTCTTCCTTAACCTTTTTTGCAAATGTTAATCCGTCCATAAATGGCATGTTAATATCTGAGAGGATTATATCTGGTTTATGAACTTCCACTTGCACCAGTGCATCTAGCCCATTTCTTTCTTCAAAGCATATCTCAAACCCATAAGATGCCCAATCAATTGCTGTCCTTAAATATTGTCTAAATATTATCTCATCATCCACCACTGCTATTTTTATCATATGAGTTCCCCCTCCATTCTGCCTGGAATTATAAGGGTTACTTCTGTATACTCACCAACCTCACTCTTTATACTAATTCCATATGCTTCGCCAAAATATAATTTTATTCTTTGATCCACATTATAAAGGCCGAAAGATTTCTCTTTATTTTTCTTAGTTATGTTAGCTATTAACTTTTCTTTTTCTATACCAATTCCATTATCATAAATTTCAAAAATAATTTTCTCACCTTGTTTATACCCCTTTATCGATAAGTGTCCAAAGTTTTTCTTCCATTTTAAGCCATGATAAATTGCATTTTCCACTATGGGTTGTAGGGTTAGCTTTGAGATACTATAACCTAGTATTTCATCCTCCATGCTTATATTATAATCAAATATATCATAATAACGAAGCCCTTGAATTGCCAAGTAATCTTCTACATTTTTTATTTCTTCTCTAATTGTAATCACTTCTTTACCCTTACTAAGTACAACTCTATAGAAATCTGCCAAAGCTTTAGTGGTCTTTTGAACCTCCTCCTTCATTCCCATATCTGATAAAGTATAGATCACATCCAATGTGTTATACAAAAAATGTGGTTTAATTTGTTGATGAAGTAGCGATAGTTCATATTCTCTTTTCTTCTTTTGCTCATTTTTAAACTGTGCTAAGCTTTCTTTAAGATTTTGGAGCATTACATGAAACCCTTCCGTTAAGAGTCCAACTTCATCCTTTGAATTATTTTCAAAGCTTACTTCCAAATTTCCCTTCTGAATCATAAGCATCTTATTTTTTAATTGTACCATTGGTTTTGTTAGGCGGTTAGATAGCATTATAGATCCAAAAATTACTAAAACCCCGCAAAATATGCTTACCACTTGAATCAGCACCCTTAACCTTTTTAGGTCTACTAATAGCCCTTCTAGTGGAATTACACTTACGAGTTTTAGATCTCGCTGTCCAAACTGTTTTGAGGTTACAATGTATTTCACCCCCTTATTATTCATTGTTTTTGAAAAATCACCATCATTAACTATATTTTCTCTTAGCGAAATATCACTTATCGGCTTAAGCTGTTCACCATCAGTGTTTGAAGCTACAACCTTTCCATTTAAATCTGAAATAAAATATTTCCCAAGTCCCACAATTTTCATACTTTCGAAAGTAGAAGAAATTGTCGCTTCATCAATATTTAGTACTAAATATCCCATTGTTTCACCTGATGATGGATTAAAGATTTTTTTACCAATTGTTAATACAGGTTTACTTGAATCTTCCACTAAAAAGTCTCTTTTACCCATAGGAAACCAGTAGTTAATTCCATTAGTCTTTTCTATTTGGTTTATAAAGTCCCTGTTTTTATCATTATAGATGTTATTACTCATATTATCATTATCCGAGTATAAGTTAAAATTATTATCTATAAAAGCAATAGAGCTAACCTCTCTGAAAATCATTTTAGCATAGCTTATCTCATTATTTAATGAATTATAAAGCCTTAAGCCTTGACTGCCTTGCGCACTCGACTCTTGATTTAATATTATTGTTCGACTAAGATTTAAGGATAGCATATTTGCACAATTTTCCGAATTTTTAAGAGTTGTTTCAACCATGTTAATTATAAGTTTTGAATTATCCTTCACATTCTCTTCTGTTTTTTGTATAACAATTCTAGATGCCAAGACATTTGCCGCATTAGCCAAAATCAAAATAGGAATAATAGTAAGTGGCAAATAAAATACAAGAATTTTATTTCTAATTTTCAAATCCTTATACCAACATTTAAATTTTCCTATTATATTCAAAGCTTTCACCCCCAAGGATAGATATAATCCCTATGTGAGATTATACCATATTCACTTCACATATAGCCATTATCTATCTTTACTTATATTTCTTTAAATAGCCACCTATAATAGAAACTTACTGTATAAGCTCATAAAATTAGCTTCTGTAGATTAAATTATTTTGTTCTCTTTACCTATTAATTATTTATAATTAATTCACAGCTACTTTGCACCTAAGTCATCTTCCTATATTGACCAGGTGAAATCCCTTCTATTTTTTTAAATACTTTTGTATAGTAGCTCTGATCAGTGAATCCAACGTTATGAGCTATATCACTTAGTGAGATTTTTAAATTTGTCAAATATTTTTTACTCTCTTCAATCCTCACCTTATTTAAATAATCAATAAAATTTATACCCAATTCTTTTTTAAATAATTTACTAAAATAAGCTGGGCTCAAATATACATGTTCAGCTACACTATCTAAGGATATATTCATACTAACATTATCATTAATATACTCCATGGATTTTTGTATAATGTGGCAATTGTTTATATTTTCTAAATTGTATACACATTCACTAAATCTATCTAAAACCTTTATTATCCACTCGCAAAGTTTCTCAACGTTGTTTAATGTGGACACTTCATTTAGATATTTAAAATTAAGTCCAAAAACCATTTCCAGATTACCTCCGCCCTCAACTGCTGCTCTAGAAAGTACAATCATAAGTTCTAAAACCCTTGCTCTCGTTACTTCAATATTATTACCATTATTAAACAAAACATGTCCTAGAAGCTCATTTAATATGATTTTCGCTCCTTTTTTATCTCCAAGCTTAACCCTTGATAGCAGTTCCTTTTCCAGTTCTACAGGATAGTAATTTGAGATGTGTTCAGAATATTCCTTATGTTTTACATTTTGTATTTCTTCATTAATTGCGGCCTGCTCTTCATAGAACCTTCGTCTCTGGGAAAGTATAATACTTTCTCCAGCCATTATATCCTTTGAAATAATATACAATAATTTAGCCAAATGCCTAACTCTATCTGGTTCAACAATAGGTACATTTTTAACATAGTTTTGTAAAATATCCCTACTTTCTAGAGGAAAATCATATGTTTTAATTAGATCTTCTACCACAAAATCATCAGAGGTATTCATTCTGATTGGTCCCCCTATTAATGCTCCCCTAAAAATTCCACCAATAACTATCGAAGTTGCGAAATGAACTAATCCACTTGGACAAAAATATACAAAGGGCTCACCAATTTTTTCTGATTGCTTGCTGGCATAAAGATGTGACTGATTGCAAGTACATCTCTCCCTACTTAATTCTTTAAATTTAATGCAAAACTCACAAGGCTCTCCCTCAGAATGAATTGTTTCACCAAATTCATCGATATTAAAACATAATATACCGGTAACCTTATTATATGTTTTAAGATTAGCTATTAAAGTTTCACTATTTAAACTACTCTTTTGTAGGTACATTATTTTGGCGGGGGGGGGGTGTTAGATTGTTTCTTTAAAGTATAGTATTAATGACATTTCAAAAGGATCCTATACATCTGAAACGTCGTTAAACATAATTGAATCCATAAAATAATCTTGAAAATCTGCCCTATTAGATAATTCTATATAAGTGGTAACTTTTTTTATTTCTAATGCCTTTTCTCTTTGCTCCTCAGACAATAAATACATTCTTGCACCACTGCCAGCGCCATTACCAATAGAATAGACCTTACCTTCTAGCTCTTTTGGTAACATTCCAATGTTTATAGTACTATTTATATCCATAAAGTTGCCAAACCCACCGGCTACATATACTTTTTCTATTTCCTTATAACTTATTCCTTTCTCAGAAATTAATATTTTTATGCCCGCACTTATTGCTGCCTTTGCAAGTTGCACTTCTCGGACATCCTTTTGTGTAAAATAAATTGGATTATTATTCTTACCACTTTTTTCTACTAGAAATTGCTTCATTCCATCTATGAGAACTACTCTGTTACTTAAATCTACATTATCTATTTCATCTGCATCAAGCATTTTGCCTGTTTCATCAATAATTTTATATTTAAGGAATTCAGACACTGCATCTAGTACCCCTGAACCACATATTCCTATTGGCAATTCATCCCCAATTGTTTCGTATATTTTTTCTAATGCAAAATCAATTTTTGAAACTGCCCCCTTTACACCACCTATACCATATTTAATATTGGCACCTTCAAATGCGGGACCTGCAGCTGTGGAACAAGCAACAATCCCATTGTTATTTCCTAGAGCTATTTCACCATTTGTACCAAGGTCCAAAAGAATGGAGTATTTTTCAGATTCCATCATTCCGCTTGCTAATATACCTGCTGTTATATCACTGCCAACATAACTTGAAATACCTGGTAAAATGCTTACTATTCCACCTATATTAATTCCAATTTCTTCACCATTAAAGTCCAAATTTTCAGTAAATACAGGAATGTATGGTGCCTTAGATATATTTATACAAGATATCCCTAAAAGCATATGAAGCATCACTGTATTTCCGGCTATTGTCATATTGTAAATATGGTCTTTTAATAAATTATTATTTAAACATAGTAATTCTAACATTTCATTTATTTGATTTAATATTAAGTCTTTCAAGACTTGTACACCATTTAAATTCTCTATTGTAAAACTAATCCTTGAAATTACGTCTGACCCATAGGTTCTTTGTTTGTTAACCTGTGAGACTATATCTACAGTTTTTCCACTTACCATATCCACTAAATAACAGGCTATTGTTGTGGTCCCGATGTCTACCGCCATTCCAAATAATACATCAGTAGTATCTCCACTTTCTAATTTAACTAGCGTATTTTTATACATACAAGCTGTAACTTTGAAATCATCCCTTCTAATAATGTGACTTAGATTAAATAAAATTTTATTACTAATTTTTATTTCTTTTATTTTTATTCCCTTTAATTGTAGCGCTTCCCATAACCTTTGAAAATCATCTCTTTGATCATTAATGTTTGGAACGTCTAATTTTAAAAATTCTTTTATAAGAAAAGGTTTAACACCTATAGCAGGCTCTTGTCCAACTGTTAGTACATTCATATTTTCTTCTTTAGCAATAATCGTTATCTCTATATCATTAACTACTTTATATGAGCATGCCAAACGGATACCTTTTTCTATCTCTAAAGGGTTTAAATGAACTATATCAGCTTTATTGGTTTTTAAAGCTATATCAGTTATTAAAACCTTACATTTCCCACAGGTTCCTTTACCATTGCAAGGATTTCGAATGATAATATCGTTTTCAATAAGAGCTTTCAGCAAGTTTTGACCCTTAAAAGCTTTTATGGAAATGGGATTATTATCAGTTCTAATTCTCACTTCAATATTTTTATCCACTCTATATTTACAATCTTGCATGTTACATTCACTGCAAATATGCTCTAATTTACAGATTCCAATTCCTTCTCCAAATCCAAAAACCGCTGTGGTTGACTTAATTGGGATCATTAAAGAAGATTCTAGCAATTCTACATTCATCCTTGTTTCCCTAAAACATTCAAATATCTTCTTTTGCTCATTTACGGGCCAAGTTGTATCACCTGGGGATATTTTTTGAGTAATACCCATATTAGTCCCTTTTAAATCATCTACTATGCTATTCCAAAATGATTTATTTATATACCCCATACCTGTTATCCCAATATTATCTACAATCATTCCTTTTAGATAATTATCATCATCAAAAGCATCTTGTATAATTTTATCAATTTCTAATCCAATAGTAGAAACTAAAACTATTACATAGCTACAACCCTTTAATTTATTGGCAATAAATTCTCCTTCAAAAACAATTGAATTATCTAATATAACTCTTTCCTTTTCTATACTCTTAATGTTTATTTTTTTAGACCATATTTGAGGTTTAATATAGGTCTTGCAATTCCTTATCTCTTGTCTTATAGAATCTAAAACCTCTTCCCCAGGTTCCGAATTCTCATAACCAAATAATCTTATTATTTCATCTTCTTCTATATGTAAATCAAATTCTGTTCTAACACTCATTATATTAGCACTTCCTTTGTCATTTTATTATTAACATTAATTTAATTATATTGCAAAAAACTATTAAGTGTAATCCATATTTAAATTTAGCTAATAAAATTAATATATAATCATATTCCACAAACATATTTTTCTCTGATTTCTTTTATTAATCTGCAGTAATGTCCTACCACATTTGTTACTAATTTCACTTCCTTTTCTGCTGTAGCATTTGTTGGATCTCCTATTACACCGTTTAGCATATCATCTTTTTCAGGTAGTGCAAATGTTCCTTCAAAATGAGTCTCTGTTACCTATACCAACTTCTGACAAGAAAAGAAAGCTATTTGCATATTGATGTTGCTCATAGCGGAATTGGCGGTGATATGGGTTGGAGCAGCATACTTCGAGATAGTGATATAGTATATGCACAAAATTATATCTTAGATTTTACTATTTCTATCGAATAATAATAGTAATTAAAAGGCCGGTTCATAATTTTCAATAAACATATTATGAACCAGCCCTTTATAATAAATTATTTTTTATAACTTCCGTATTCATGTGCCATTCTTATCATTGTCCTAGCAGCATCAAATGGTGCATTGGCGGGATATTCACAGCCTGTTGCAAGCATAAATCCCCCATCCTTTTTAAATGCATCTATTACTTTCTTACATTCTGCCTCTATTTCTTCTGTTGAGGCACTTATTACCCATGTTGGAGAAATATTTCCAATCAACGTTGTTTTGTCTCCATACTTTGCTTTTACTTCTTCTAGAGAAGTACAATCATCTGGTAAATGAAGAAAGGATATAGCATCTGGCTTCATTGCTTCTATTTGAACATCAAAATAGATTCCGTTTCCACAATTATGAATCATAACCATGCATCCACGAGCATGAATATGTTCTGCTAATTTTCTTACAAGTGGCCCTTCCGTTTCCTTCCACATCTTCTTACTCATTATGGATTGAGAAGCAAACAATGTGTCAACCATTATAGCATGTATGCCCGTATCTATAAGTGCATCTATATAATCAATCAAAGTATCTGTTATATCCTCTAAAGGGATTTTAAGTGCCTCTGGTTCTTCTAATATATCCATGAACAAATTTTCTTCTCCCCTTAGCATTCCGAGGATTCCAAGAGGACCAAATATAAACGCTACAATTGGAACCTCTTCTCCCTTGGCTTTAACGAGAATGTCACAAAGTTTAATATGCTGGCTCATTCTTGGAGTTTCCTTTGGATTTAATCTCTTAACAAGTGAATAATCCTCTATAGATTTTATTAGTCTGTTTCCGAAATCAGGATGTGCTGCTTCAGTTTCAGGATAAATGAGTTTTTGTCCAAAATCTGCAGCTTCTACTGATAAATCAGTTAATGTCACGATTACGTCTAATCCAAATTCCTCGGTTACCTTAATATATGCCTGCGCAGTAACCTCCGCATTAGTTGTCCAAGTCTTATAATCGGCTCCTATGAGCCTTCTTGAAGCACCATTTAATAATGGATAAACAGGGACTCTGTCGGCTTCCTTATGCTGTAATGATAATACTACTCTTTCTATTGGCTTCATAATGTCTACCTCCAAATTTAGTATATCTTTTTTATTTCTGACTTCATTTTCTTTAGAAAAGTGTGCTATTACATAACGTTTTTAAAAATACTCCTTATTAAAAATAATATTTCATATTCTGCATCCACAAATAATTCTTTTATATTTTTCACTGTAGCCTTATTAATAAATTCAGAACGTGTCATTTCATTTGCAAGTGATATGATTTTATAAAAACTACTAGAATTATTTTTTACAGTACTGGCATGTCGCAAGAAGCTGAATCTAAAGTTATAACATCTATAATTACTTTGGGTTGATTTTTATAATCTGGAAGCTTAACATCTATACCATCAAGGGTTCCAGAAGCTCCTAAAAATATGCCATACTTTGAGCAAATTCCTTTTGCAAAATCAAGTGCAACGTTTTTGCTATCTGGCTTGCATTTACACATAGGTTCTATATTCCTTGTGGCATTTCCACATACAAAGTAAGAACTTAACTTTTCATTTTCTTTTATATATTCAAATAATGGAATTATATATGGTGAAACAAATTCTTCAAAGTTACCAGGTGATATCTGTGAAACCATTGGGTCAACTACTGCAATTACATCTACTCCTGCTTCCATGTACATTCTAGCAGTATTAACACAAACTTCTTGGCAAAAGCTCATAAGTTCTTTAATTTTTTCAGTTTCATCCATCATCTCATAAAATATGTCTGTGCCTTTTAAATGCAGTGCCAATGTAAATGGCCCTGTTATAAATCCATAAATAGCATTTTTATCACCTAAGGTGCTACAAATTTTTCTTGTAGCTTCTAAAACTATAGGAAATCTTCCATCACTTTCTGTTGGAACTTTTAAATCCTTTAACTCTATTCCATCTTCAATTTACCTTACTAGCATACTAGCTTACTAATAATGATTTTGCAACTTCAGCAGCTGTTGCAGCATCTGCTGTATAATGATCTGCACCTATTTCTTTAGCAAAATTAGCTGTGATTGGAGCTCCACCTATCATAAATATATATTTATCTCTAATACCACGTTTAGTAAACTCATCAATTATCTCTTTCATTGCAGGCATTGTTGTTGTAAGTAGCGCTGATAGACAAACTATTTGAGCTCCTACTTCCTCCGCTTTGTCTGCGAAAGTTTCTGCTGAAACATCTACACCTATATCATAAACTTCAATACCTGTACCTTTAAGCATCATTCTAACAAGGTTTTTACCTATATCATGTAAATCTCCCTTTACGGTTCCTATAACAGCTTTACCTATTGCTTTAATTCCTGCCTCTGCAAGTATTGGCTCAAGTATTTGCATCCCAGCATTCATAGCACGAGCAGCTATTAACATTTCTGGAACATATATTTCATTGTTCTTAAACTTTATGCCAACCTCACTCATAGCGGATATTAACCCTTCATTCAATATACTCTCAACACTAATATTTTCTTCAAGGCCTAAACTAACTAATTCTTTAACCTTTTTAGCATTTCCCTTTTGTACGAATAATGAAAGTTCTTCTAAATTCATAACTAATTCCTCCTAAAATTTTATGTTTTATAATATGATTCAACTATATACCCTTACATAACTTCTGTATTGTAAATAACCCACACTTTTTAGCAATATCTTACTATGCTGTGAGTTGTATCTCAAATAAGTTTAATGTGGTTGTTTGTTGTAATATTTTAGAGATTTATAATACTCTGAACTTACCCAACTGATCAGCTTTATATATAGCTTTACATAACATATCAACATCGAAGGGCATATTTTTTGTAGACTGAGTTTTAACTCAAGCAAACTCAGCTACTTTTTTTATATTTTCTTTATTTTTATTAGTTATGACTAATTGCTCTAATGTTACTAGTAATTTGTGGTCTATGTGTTTCACAAACTATAGTTGCCATAATGTTCCCGCCAAAAGCAGGCGAGTCATTAGTAGCAACTTAGTTTCAGCATCAATTTCTAATGCTGTACAGTCAGCTGTTAGCCCTGTATGCACTCTTGCTGATACCCTAGGTGCAAAATCTCTACCAATAGAAGAAGCACCAAAAAGTACAATCTCAGGCTTGTTGTTTATTTATAATTTTATTTTAATCAGGACAGCAGGTAAAGAAATGATTAAAGGACTTGAGGCTGCTGGAGTTAAAGAGGGTAAAATATGTATAGTTAATGTTAATGCAGCTACAAGCTCATGCATTGCTCGTGAAAAAGGTTTCCGTGCTGCATCTGAAGGTAGCAAGTTTACAATTCTTCAAACACAATATGGTGAAGGTGATACTGCGAAGTCAAAGGATCTTGCAGCAAATTATATTACTCAAGGTTGTGTAGGTATGTTTGGTGCTAATGAATGCTCCACAGTTGGTATAGGAAATGCAGTAAAAGAAGCAGAAAAAAAAGTTATAGGAGTTGGATTTGATAAGTCTGATGCAATTCTCAACCTTATAAAAGAAGGTAATCTTCTTTGTACAATACCCTCATAACCCAGATGTTATGGGTTATGAAGGTATGAAAATTTCTGCTATGTCTTTAGCTAGAACAGATGTTGGACCAGCTAAAGTTGATACAGGCATATCTGTAATTGACAAGTCTAAAGTTAATTAATTCCTGAAGCTTTTAGCATAGAAACAATATTTATTCTTTACAAGAGGCTGTCTCAAAGAATTAATGGTAAGGATTGATGCACACTTAAGGCTCGAAAATAGGGCAATTCTTCTTAATGAGAGTAGAAATAGAATTATGCTTAATTTTAAAAACCTACCATTAGATTTAAAACACCGTGAAGCACACATTTAGGGCAAACAAATAGTGCTTACGAGGCTTGAATTTGATATTATTGAGCTGCTTTCTCTGCATCCAGGACAGATATTTTCTAAAGAACAAATCTAACCCTGAATATTTATAGTCATGTCAATAAAGAGATGCAAAAAAACGCAACTGAAAAATTAAATAATATTTCGGGTGGCAAAGCGGTGGCAAAGCGGTGGCAAAGCGGTGGCAAAATAAAAAACACCATGTATTAAACACAGTGTTTTAAATGGTGCGAGTAAGTCTATAAGCCGAGTTCTGTATTAGACAATCATCTATCTAGGCCTATTGTTACCAATAGGCTCAAGCGATACACCCGAAAGCGGGACGGGCAGTCCCAAAATGCTTTCCTATTCGATCTTGCTCCAGATGGGGTTTACATAGCCGCAAAGTCGCCATTGCGCTGGTGAGCTCTTACCTCGCCTTTCCACCCTTACTAGTATATTTCAAAGTTCAGAAAACTGACCTTTGAAATACCTTTAGCGGTATATCTCTGTTGCACTTTCCTTAGAGTCGCCTCCACTGGTAATTAGCCAGCACCCTTGCCCTATGGAGCTCGGACGTTCCTCTCCTGTATTTCTACAGCAGCGATTGTCTGGCTTACTTGCAAAGACTATTTTATCACATTTCATCCCAAAAGTCGAATTTATTATAAAAGCCCTCCAAAACCGTTGTAAAATATATCATATTATTATATAATTAGAACAAATAATAATATATGTGCTAGGGGTGCCTTATGGCTGAGATATGAATATTTAATTCATTAACCCTTTATACCTGATCTGGATAGTACCAGCGTAGGGAAGCGGTCATGATGTATAAATGCATTAACTGTATTCCTTTGAGAATATAGTTTTTTTGTTTTTACCGTAATACTCCTATAGCACAATATGTGGAGGCTATTAAAATGAATTTCAATGAAAGAATTACCGAACTTACAAAAAGTCCCATTGCTATTTTTGCGCTATTAGGACTATTTTTATTACTCTATGCAATTTTGAAAATTAGAAAAATTAAGTTTACTACACATATGATAACCCTAGTTGGTTTATCTATTGCATTAGCTACTGTATTACAGTTTATCACAGTATTAAAATTGCCCCAAGGTGGTAGTGTAACTGCTGGAAGTATGGTTCCCATAATACTTATTGCTCTTTTTTATGGCCCCGAAGTTGGGTTTTTAACAGGGTTTTTATTTGGAATTATTAATTTTATAATGACCCCCTTTGCTCTCCATCCGGTTCAAGTTCTATTTGATTATCCCCTTCCATTTATGGCTATTGGAATAGTTGGTTACTTTAGAGCTTATGATATTAAAGGGAAACTTATGGGAGTGCTCCTTGCTATGCTAGCAAGATTTTCATGCCATTTTATATCTGGTGTAGTATTTTTCGGAAGTTATGCTCCAAAGGGAACCTCTGTTTATTTATATTCCTTTTTATATAATGGTTCATACATGGGTGTCGAAACCATTATTACCTGTGTAATTATTGCGTTTCTACCTTTAAAACGATTATCAAAAATAGTTTTAAAGGATTAATACAGTATTTCACCAACAATTATATAAACTGTAGTTCCCTTGCCTATAATGGATTCTATATTCACACCATACTCTTCACCATAATACAGTTTTATACGTTTATCTACATTTTTTATTCCTACTCCACCAAGCTTAACATCTTTGGTGGATTTTTCTTTTTGTAATAAACTTAAATCGAAACCATCACCATTATCCCTTATTATAAATATAATATTTTTACCTTGTCTTTTTGCAGTTACATTTATAAGACCATTTCTGTCTACCTCTCGAATTCCATGGTAAATTGCATTTTCCACAATTGGTTGAAGAATTATTTTTAATATCTTAACATCTTTTATGTTTTCATCATAATAGAAATCACAGCTTAACTTATCTCCATATCTCTGCTTTTGAATATATAAATATTGCTTTATATGCTCAAATTCATTGTATATTGTGGTTATCTCATTTCCCCCATTTAATGATAGTCTAAAAAATTGAGCTAGGGCTTTTGTAAGAGATACAACTTTTTCAGTATCCTTGAACTCTGCCATCCAAGCAATAGTATCTAAGGTATTATACAAAAAATGAGGATTTATCTGACTATGCAAAGCATTTAGTTCAGAAGTCCTTAAGTACTTTTCCTTTTGTGATATTTCGTCTAAAAGTTTCTTTATTTTTTGGATCATATTATTAAAGTGCGCAGCTAAGCTTTGAGCCTCATAGCAACCATTTTCATTTAATTCAACCGTAGTAAAATTTTCTTCAATATTTCTCATAGCCTGTTCTAATTTTGCTATAGGCCGAGTTATCCTTGCTGCAAAATAGCTTCCACTATAAGCTATAATAAGTAAAAATACTACACTAATAAGGACAATAGTTTCTATAAGATTTCTTTTCATTACGCCCAATTCATGTAAGCTTGAGACTCCAAATAGTGTCCAATCAGTGTTCTTAATCTTATAGCGCTGAATTAATGATTTATCTTTTGCATCGTATCCTTCAGGCATTTTACTCTCTGCAATTAGATTGTTTTGTAGCTGAGGACTTATAAAATAATTTGTATCTTTATGGTAAACCACTTCATTTTTATTGTTTAGTATAAAAACATAATCCTTAGCTCCAACATTCAAATCATTTAAAAAATTATCAATAATTTTATACTTAACATCAATTAAGAGCACCCCTAAATTATTTTCCTTTTGGTCTCTTATTTCTTGACTTATAGAAATAACCCAATTATCTTTATCCATTGAAAAATTTTGCATCCTGGCCTTAGTAAGTACTGGCATACTACTATGTATAGCATCAACATACCACTGTTCTTTCATCATATCACTTGACATAGACATATTTAACTTTTTTTCATTAGATATAAGCCTTCCATCTTTACTAACAATAATAATAGATTTTATAGAAGGATCGCTTTCTATAGTATGATTTAATAGTCCACTCAGGTTTTTCTCTGCCTCATTATTTTTACTTTCGCTTAAATAATCTATAGTTTCATTATTATTAACCAAAATATTAGATATTACCTTTAACTTATCCACATAAAGCTCCACATAATTTCCACTTTTTTCCACAGCCATCTTAGTGGCATTTAAATCTTGGTGGAGTTCTATATTAAAAAAACTATTATATAAAATAAGCGCCATGAGAAAAATGGCTATTAAACTTGATATAAAATAAAAACTTGTGATTTGAAATTTTATTTTATTAAAAGCTTTAGGTTTAATCATAAACTTAGCCCCTTACTTTCTCTTTATATTGATTTGGAGACATGCCATATTTCTTTTTAAACACAGTACTAAAATAGTTAGGATCTTCAAATCCCAAGGCTTCTGCTATTTCATAATTTTTCATATCTGTGCTAAGCAATATTATTTTTGCCCTTTCCATTCTTTCATTAAATACATATTCTTGAAATGTAACTCCAATTAGTTTTTTAAAAAGATTGCTTAAATATCCAAAGCTAAGACCCATTTTATCTGATAATAGTGTTAATGATAGCTGAGGATTACCAATATTGTCTTCAATCTCCTTTTGTATTTTTACCTTGTATCCATTATCATTATCGGAGATAGGCTTATTTTTAAGTCCATTAACAATAGATTTTACCTCATCTTTATAGTTTTCAGAACTAATCTTATTTATTAATTTCCCTAGGGCTTCACTTATATCTTTCTTAGAAGCAGGCTTTAGTATATAATCATCTACCCCAAGCTTTAACGCAGATACCGCGTAATCAAAATAATCATAACCAGTAACTATGCATATTTTCACCTCAGGCTTTATGGCTTTACAAGCCGCGGCAAATTCTAACCCATTTATTTTAGGCATGTTTATATCAGCAAGAATTAAATCTGGCAGTTCTTCCTTAAAAATTTCTAATGCAGCCTTTCCATCACTAGCTTCCAAAACCTTATATATATTGAGTTCACTAAAATTAACAAAAGACAAAATTCCTTTTCTTATGATATCTTCATCATCTACTACTAATAACTTATACATATTAATTTCACTTCCTACTATTTGTGATTCGCTATGTCTTTAACATTAAAGAAAAGATTGACATAAATCAACCTTTTCTTTAAAATATTTCTTATTTAATTAAATTCATCAGATATCCATAGCCTGTAGCTTCCATTTTATCCACAGATATAAATTTTATGGAGGCACTATTTATACAATATCTCTTTCCACCCTTGTCACTGGGCCCATCATCAAAAACATGACCTAAATGTATATCTCCACTTCTGCTTCTAACCTCTGTTCGAATCATGTTGAATTTCTTATCCACTTTTAATGTAATTACCTGAGGTGCAATAGGCTTTGTAAAACTCGGCCATCCACAGCCTGAATCGTATTTATCTGTGGAAGAAAACAGTGGTTCACCTGTTACTACATCTACATATAAACCTGCCACATGATTATTGAAATATTCATTAGAGAATGCACTTTCCGTATTATTCTCTACAGCCACCTTATATTGAATATCTGTTAGTATTGCTTTTAACTCTTCGTTACTAGGTCTAGGATATTTTTTAATATCTATATTAACCACCTCTTCGCTAAGATTTGAAAAATCTATATGGCAATACCCATTAGGATTTTTCTCTAAATAATCTTGATGATACTCTTCAGCTAAAAAGAAATTCTTTAATGGCATAACTTCAGTGTAAATCACTGATGCATATTTCTTTTGCTGACTATTAATTACACTATCAATTACTATCTTATCCATTTCACCTTTATAATATATGCCTGATCTATATTGACTTCCAACATCATTTCCTTGTCTGTTTTTAGAAGTTGGATCTACCACTTTAAAATAAGAAGTTAAAAGCGCTTCTAAACTAACCCTTTCAGGGTCATATTGAACATGCACTGTTTCAGCAAAATTAGTTTTTCCAGTGCATACTTGTTCATAAGTTGGGTTATCCACATTACCATTAGCATAGCCAGATGTCACATCAGATACACCATATATCCTTGACATATAAGCTTCAATTCCCCAAAAACATCCACCTGCTAGCCAAATTTCACTAAGTTTTGATTTATCAAACTTTATATTGATATTAGGATTATCAGGAAATTTAGATGTTTTAATGGGCACCGTCGCTATAACATTGTTCTTTTTAGATAGTACTGGTATTAAAACTATAGCTGCTAATATAGCAAATATTAACGCAAACACTCCTAAATACTTAAATTTCATACTATTACCACCTTTCTAACATATCTGTCTAGGCCTAAAATACCCCATTAATTTTATTACTTTATATTTTTAAATTCATCCACTATAACATCATTGCTTTTATGGCCTGGTAGTATTTTAACTAAAATCCCGTCACTTCCTATAAATACTGAAGTAGGATATCCACGAACCTCATACGTGCTAGCTACTATGCCTTTTTCATCTAATAATACTGTTAAATTCTTATATTCTAGTCCGCTAAACCACTTTTTAAAATCTTGTGAATTCATCTCGCCTCTAAAGCTTGGTGATACTATAGTTATTACCTCAAAGTCTTTATCCTGGGCAGCTAAAGTATTAACCTCCCCAAGGCCTGCTAGGCATATAGAACACCAAGATGCCCAATATTTTATATACACTTTTTTGCCTACATAATCAGATAATTTATGACTTTTTCCCTGAAGATCCATTAATTCAAAATCAGCAGCCTTTGTTCCTTCATTCATTTTTTTTACATCCACAGATTTTATTTTATTATCCACATTACTTATTTTAGTTTTGTTACTTTTTAAGTAACCTGTTAAAGTTGAACCTATTAAAACAACTATAAGTAATATACCTATAAATTTCATATATTTCATGGTTTTATCCTCCCATTATTATTCGAATAATCTTGTAAGTACATTCAAACTATTGTTCATAAGCAGGATACCCATTAAAATTATAATTATCCCTCCTGCAATCTTTATCTTTCCTAAATGCTTATTTAGCTTTTTAACATGTCTTAATAACCCATCCGAGAAAATTGCAATTATTAGAAATGGAATCATTAAGCCTAGTGAGTAAATAATCATTAACCATACTCCATATAATGCCTGACCACCTGATGCAGAAATACCAAGTACTGCTGCAAGTATAGGCCCAATGCAAGGTGTCCATCCAAAGCTAAATGAAAATCCCAAAAGAAATATTCCAAATATCCCATTGTTACTCTTTATAACCACTCTTTTTTCTCTATCTAACAACTTAAAATGTATTAATCCAGTTTGATGAATACCTAAAACAATAACCACCAATCCACAAAGTGTTATAAATGCACTACTATTAATTATAGTTCCAAGAGAACCAGCCCCAAACCCTAATATAATAAAACTTGTAGATATTCCTGCAACAAATACTAGGGTTTTCGCTATAACTAAAAGATTTATATTTATAGCTCCTAATTTTCTAATATATTTCCCATGGTTTTCATTGTCTTGATCGCCAGCAAAAATCGAAATATAAACTGGAAGCAATGGTACGAGGCACGGTGAAAAGAAAGAAAAAATTCCTGCTACAAAAACCGTACTCATAAATATTTCATTACCTATCATTGTCCCCACCACCTTTGTTTTATAATATTATTCTAGTCTTCTATTGGCTATTAGTACATAGATTATGATACTGTAATCATTTGATTATTCTATATAAAAAAAATCCCCACAAACTAATAGTTTGTGGGAAGCATTATTACAGATTATTTTTTAACAATAAAAAACTGCTGAAATATATTCAGCAGTCACCTTTTACTAATGTTTATTGATATATTCAGAAAGATTTATTAACTTTCGGCGGATTACATTTGAATATACCATTTCTTTCACCTCTTATAAAATTCTCTAAATATGTCTGTTCTAATATTCTAAATTTCTTAGTGTCATTATATTGTTTTACAGTATTTGTATAAAAATCAAGAAAAATCTCATCCTCCTTACAAAATAATATCTTGTAGTTGGATATTATCTCAAATTTAAAAACAGGGTCTCCATGACTTACCCACGAACTTTGCAGCAACTATCTCTTTTTATAAGTGTTGTTGGTATAACCACTTTTTTTGCTATTTCTCTTCCAGATTTCAACTTTTCAATCATTAAATCCACAGCAGTTTCGCCCATAAACTCCATATGGATTCTAACTGTAGTTAATGCAGGTACTATAAACTGTGCATTTATATTATCATTATATGATACGATACTTATATCTTCTGGTATTCTAAGTCCAGCTTCACTTATAGCTCTGTACGCGCCTATTGCCATAGAATCATTAGCTAATATATAAGCCGAAATATTATTTTTATCTCCTAATGCCTTTTTCATAAGCTCATAACCACTTTGTGGTGTAAATTGACCTAAGTACAAAATATCCTTATAGTCTATTCCTCTAGCGCACATTTGTTCCTTATAAGTTCTTTCCCGTCTATCAACAAAAATATCTTTCCCCTCATTAATATATTCCTCACCACTTATAAATCCAATATTTTTATGACCTAGTCCTTCTAAATAATTTAATGCATTTATAGTCGCATATTTAAAATCACATACTACAGAATCATAAACTTCACTTTCAGGGGAAGAGTCTATAAACACTATGTTGTCCGATACTAGTCTAATCTTTTCTACTTCTTTATAACCAAATTTTCCTATAGCAATAATTCCATCTATTTCTTTTGCATATGTAGTAAAAAATGGCGATAATTTTATTACTTCAATATTTTCACTAGCACATTTATTTTCTATAGCCATCCTTATAGACAAATAATATGGATCTAGTACTTCTTCTTTTTCAGTGTACCAATTCGCTATGGCTATTTTATAAGTACTTTTCTTTATATTCTTTTCTTTCTTTTTTATATAATTTAATTCCTCCGCCACTTCAAATATTTTTTGTTTTGTAGCATCTGTTACATTTAATGTATCATCAAAATTTAATACCCTAGATACAGTGGCGATTGATACTCCAGCTTTGCTTGCAATATCTTTTATTGTGGTCATAATTCTCACACTCACTTTTTTTATTCTCATCATAATAATGCTACAATAATTTATAAACTGGTTTAATTTTAAGGGTGGATTATGTTTTAATCCGCCCTTAAAATATTTTTTCTATAACTTATTTATAAATTTATTAAAAGCCTGTGTTCCACTTTCATCCCTTTTAAATACCCCTGAATGTTCGAGAACCTCTAAAAATACAATTCCTATTTCTTTTTTTAATATATCATCTACATTTGTTTCACTTATTTCTGGATATTTTCGAATTAATTGCAATGCCCATTCTTTATGCTTTGAAAGTTCTGCAGCATTGTCCAAATCCCCAATTTTATCTTTATTTACTAAATAATAGCTTAACTGTTTTATCTCTGTTTTTAGTCTAGCTGGTAAAACAGCAAGGCCCATAACCTCAATAAGTCCAATATTTTCTTTCTTTATATGATGCAATTCCGCATGGGGATGAAAAATTCCATCTGGATGCTGCTTAGATGTTCTATTATTCCTTAGAACTAAATCTATCTCATAGTTATTACCTCGCGATCTAGCTATAGGAGTTATTGTATTATGTGGTATACCCTCAGTAAATGCGCTTATATTAACATTTTCATCAGAATAATTCTTCCAACTATTTAAAATGTGATAAGCTAAATTAACTAAGGTTTCACTATCAGTTCCCGCTATTCTAACAACACTCATAGGCCACTTAACTCTACCAACAGTTACTCCCTTAAAACCTTCCACCACAAATCTTTCCTCTATAGGTGCCTTTGCCATAGCAAATTCATAGTTTCCACCTTGGAAATGGTCATGGCTTAATATTGAGCCTCCAACTATAGGAAGGTCTGCATTAGAGCCTATAATATAATGTGGATATTGCTTAACAAAATCTAAAAGTCTCGTAAATGTTTGTTTACATATTTTCATAGGCACGTGTTCGCCTTTAAGTACTATACAATGTTCATTATAGTATACGTAAGGAGAATATTGTAAAAACCATTTTTCATTATCTAATTCAACTGGGATAAGCCTGTGATTACCTCTAGCTGGATGATTTATCCTACCTGCATAACCTTCATTCTCCTTACAAAGTAAGCAGTTTGGATATGCACTTGTCTTTAAATTTCTAGCCATAGCAATGGCTTTCGGGTCTTTCTCAGGTTTAGATAAATTAATAGTAATATCAATATCTCCATAGATTGTTGCACATTTCCATTTTAAATCCTTTTGTACTCTTTCCCATCTTATATAATTAGAATTAATTGACAAGCCATAAAAATAATTTGTTGCACTAATTGGACTTTCATTATAAAGCCTTCTAAATTCTCTTATTATTTCAGATGGTCTTCCTATTAAACAAGCCATTATTTTTGTATCAAGTAAATCTCTACTAACTATCCCATTTTCCTCTATCTTTCCATTTTCATAAGCCCACTGGGTTATATTATCTAAAATTCCTTGGAGTCTATAATCCTTATCTTCAATTTGTAAATCTTCAATTTCATCTAGGGACAAAGCTTCCAGAATCCTATTTTTTGTATATATTAAATCCTCGGATTCTATTAATTGCTTTTTCCTTGCATAATAAAGTAGCTTTTGAACTTCTATAGAAATATTTATTGCCATATTACCACTCCTTATATGTCATTAAAACTATTTATATTATTTTTACTTCATAAGCCTTAAGGGTAGAGCCCTCATAAATCACTTCGTATTCATTATGATTTATTACAAACTTATGTTGAATATCATGAACTTTTCTAAATACAACTTCCACTCCACTTTGTGTTTTTTCAAATTGCATATCCGCTTGTTTAATAATACTTTCTGCAATTATATTTAGTGTATCTTCATCTACTCCAGATCCCACATAATAAACCTTACCAGCACCATAATTATTGCAAGTTATAGCTGCCTTTTCACTGTAAAACTTATCTGTATACTTAAATAAAACCTTTGCCGTAGTAGTACTTATCATATCTCTCCATACCTTACCAGTACCTATTGTATTTTCAAAAGTGCCCTGTCCTAATATTTCAATTTCTTGGCTCGCTTGAAGCGATTCACTTTCTTCTATTTCTATACCACATAATTTTTGAACATATCCAGGAAATACACTGCCTAAATAAAGGTTGTTATTTTCATCTTTTATACCCGTTCTAAAAGAGAATATCACAATACCGCCATTTTCAGTGAATTTCTCTAACCTTTCTGCTAATGATTTCTCTATTATGTTCATTACCGGTAAAATCAATACTTTATATTTACTAAAATCACAATCCACTGATTGTACATCCATATTTACATTTAAGTTATGGAAAGGGGTGTATAATCTTACAAGTTCATTGGTAAAATCAAATTCTGAACTTTGAGGTTGTGCTTTCCAAGACCAAATATTATCAAAGCAGTATAGTACTGCCACCTCTGATTTGATCTCTGAATTAACTAACTCTTCATATTGACTTATATCTTTAAAGAATTCCTCGGCTTCATAATATTTTCTTGAAGTTCTATTGTTTTGATCTATTATACCTAAACAATATTGTTCTGCTCCTTTGTTCATGCCTCTCCATCTAAAGAATAAAATATTTGAACATCCATGAGCCATAGCTTGATAGCTCCACATTTTAGCTTGATTTGGTCTTGGTAAATACCCTATTACGGTATGACCTTGAGCACCCATTAATTGTTCTACAATCCAATAATTCTTATTTTTAAGTCCTCGTGCGTAATCATGTGTCATAGCAATACTTGCTGGGGAGAGTGGCTCCTTAAGACCGCCCCACACTGGATAATTATCATAGGATACAAAATCTAGCCCTTGCGCCATTGTCTTTTGATTAAAACATTTATCAAAAAATCCTCCATAAAAATTATGAGTAACTTCTTGCTGTTCTCCCTTTAGCTTTCTTACAATATCAATTTGCATTTTGGCATAACTATTAATTGAATAATCTCTAAATCTTGCATAATCCAGTTGTAAACTAGGATTGTGAGAGGTTATGGTTTTTTTAGGAATAGGAATTTCATCAAAACTGTTATATGTTTGACCCCAGAATATCGTCCCATAAGTGTCATTTAAATTCTCAATAGTTTTGTATTTATCCTGTAAAAATTTTTGAAATGCCCCACGGCACTGATCACAGTAGCACAAATCACTACCCTCATGACCAAGTTCATTATCGATTTGCCAAGCTATTATAGCCTGTTCATCTCTATAATGTGAAATTAATTGCTCAACGATTTTCCTAGTATATTGCCTATATATATTGGAGTTAAAACAGTATTGTCTTCTTCCCCCAAAGACTCTTTTACGTCCGTCAATATCCTCTGATAAAATTGATGGATGAGCCTTTGAAAGCCATGCTGGAAATGTAGCTGTGGGAGTTCCAAAAATAACCTTAAGGCCATATTCTTTTGCTTTTTTAATTACATTGTCGAAGAATGTAAAATTATATTTACCTTCCGTGCTTTCCATCATGTGCCAAGCAAATTCACCAATTCTTATAGTGTTAACACCCATTTCTACCATTCTTGTCAAATCAGAATCCATCAAATCAATATCCCAATGTTCTGGGTAATAGTCTACCCCTAAATACATATAAACTCCTCCTTCGTTAAATCGTCATCTGAAATATGTTTAAAGTTTCCTTGCACCATCACCTATTTGAGCTACGTAAAACTCTGCTGTGTATCCGATCTTGCTTTTATATTCTGCTCCAACGTTTTTAATAAAATCCTCTACGAATTCATCTTTAACTATACTTACTGTGCATCCACCAAAGCCTGCACCAGTCATTCTAGACCCTATAACTCCTGGCATTTCCCAGGATATTTCAACTAAGGTGTCAAGTTCTATACCTGTAACTTCGTAATCATCCCTTAGTGATACATGCGATTGATTCATTAACTTTCCAAATAAGTCTATATCCTTATTTTCAAGAGCTTTAACCGCCTTTAGCGTTCTTTGATTTTCGTAAATAGCATGCTTTGCTCTTTTTGCACAAACTTCATCTTTTATAAGGTATCTGTTTTTTTCAAATTCTTCTTCATTTAGTTCACAAAGAGAATTTATTTTAAGCACGGTTTGTAAATCTTTAAGAGCTGTTTCACATTCTGCTCTTCTCTCATTATATTTAGAATCCGCAAGACCTCTTCTTTTATTAGTATTTGCAATTACTATAGATGCTCCATCAAGCACTATATTTGCATATTCATATTTTAATGTATTTGTATCTAAAAGCATGGCACAATCCTTTTTACCCATGCCTATGGCAAATTGATCCATAATACCACAATTCACACCTATAAATTTATTTTCAGCTTCTTGACTACACTTAACAATATTTATCATATCAATATTAAACTCATACAAATCCTTTAAAACAACACCTGTAGCTACTTCAATAGATGCTGAAGAAGATAGCCCTGCACCATTTGGAATATTCCCATAAAACAATATATCAAATCCGCTATCTATTTTCATGCCTTTCTTTTCAAAAGCCCAAATTACTCCCTTAGGATAATTTGCCCAATCATGTTCACTGTTATATTCCATGTCATCTATATTCACATCAATTATTCCAAGTTCTTTAAAATTATCTGAATAAAATCTTATTATTTTATCATTTCTCTTTCTAATTAGTGCATATGTACCGAAAGTTATTGCACATGGAAAAACATTCCCTCCATTATAATCTGTATGCTCACCTATCAAATTTACTCTCCCTGGTGCAAAAAAGACTTTTTCTGCCTCAACTGTATACACTTTTTTAAATATATTTTTTAATTTATTAATCATATTTTAATCTCCTTTAATAGTAGATTCGTCCTTGTAAACCTTTATACATAGATGTTATCATTTTTTCAGTAAAACTTCAATTGTTTTACTAAAATAGTTTTATTTTTATATATAATATTATTAATATTATTTAATAAATATATATTACATGCAAATATGTCAATAGGTTAATGTATACGTTTTAGTAGTTTAAATAGGCCGTTTCTATGAAAAATATAAATTTTACTAAAACTGTTTGCAAACTATTGCTTTTTTACTAAAAACAATCTACAATATACTTATGTAACCGTTTTTATTGTAATTAACCATTATATTAGGAGGGGACTTTATGAAAAAGAAAATTTTATCAATAATGTTAGCATCAGTTTTGGTATTAGGTGGATGTGGAAAAGCTGCAACACCAGAGGCGACAAAACCAACAGAAGTAGCAAAATCACCCGTAGCACAAACAGTAACCGTGTGGGCTTGGGATAAGAATTTTAACATTCCTATAATGCAAGATGCCGCAAAAATCTATTCAGCCGACCACCCAAATGTAACAATTAAGGTAGTAGATTATGCAAAGGCAGATGTAGAAACAAAACTCCAGACAGGTTTAGTTGCAGGCGCCGCAGACAGTCTTCCAGATATAACTTTAGTTGAAGATTATAATGCACAAAAATATTTAACTTCTTATCCTGGAAAATTTGCGGATCTAACTGCAACTGTTAAAAGTAGTGATTTTGCAAAATATAAAGTTGACGCTGTGTCTCTTGACGGAAAAACATATGCAGTTCCTTTTGATTCAGGTGTATCAGGAATGTTCTATAGAACAGATATACTCGCAAAAGCCGGATACAAACCAGCAGATATGAAAGATATTACTTGGGACCAATTTATAAAAATTGGGAAAGATGTTAAAACAAAAACTGGAAAAGCTATGATAAGCATGGATGTATATAACGACGCAGCAATATTAAGAGAAATGATACAATCTTGTGGCCAATGGTATTTTGATAAAGATGGTAAAGTTACTATGGCAAATAACCAATCACTTATAGATGCTGTAACTAAATATAAAGAAATACAGGATGCAGGCATAGTAAAAAATACTGTTGGTTGGGGAGATTGGGTTGCTTCAATGAACAAAGGTGATGTAGCAACAGTTAACACTGGTGTTTGGATCATGGGTTCAATTAAAGCTGCAACAGATCAATCAGGTAAATGGGCAGTAGCAGCATTCCCAAGACTTGCAACATCAAATTCAGTGAATGCAACTAATCTTGGTGGTTCTAGTTGGTATGTTTTAAATGATTCAAAAAACAAAGATGTTGCTATTGATTTCCTAAAAACAGTGTATGCTGGAAATAATGATTTCTTTCAAAAAATCCTTGTAGAGAGAGGGGCAGTTGGAACTTACTTACCTTCACAAACAGGCACCGCATACTCTGCAGGAGATAAATTCTTTGGAGATCAAGAAGTATTCCAAGATTTCTCTGGTTGGATGAAGAAAATTCCTGGAGTTTCATATGGTTCCTATGCAGCAGAAGGAGACCAAGCTATAATGGCCCAAATGAAAGATATTCTAAGTGGAAAAATCACCGTTAAAGCGGGACTTAAAAATGCTGAAGATCAACTTAGTAGTCAAATTCAATAATATTATTTGAAAGTAAGATAAAGGAATGGTATTATAACCATTCCTTTATTGTAAAGTAGGAGGTTATTCCATGAAAACTAAAAAGCCCAGGAGTAAAGGCCAACGCAGAATTAATGTAATTGGTTGGTTATTTATTTCAATAACTGTAGTTACATTTTTAATTTTTATTTTATACCCAGTTCTTAATTCTTTTTATCTTTCTTTTCACTCTGTTAAAGGAATAGTTCAAAAGTTTAATGGATTTACTAATTATAAAAGAATGTTTAATGATCAGTTGTTTAAAAAGGCATTGTTCAATACTTTTATTTATTTAATTGTACAAGTTCCTATAATGCTAACCATGGCTATGTTTCTAGCTACCTTACTTAATTCTAAAAAACTAAGGTTTAAAACTTTTTTTAGAACTGCAATTTTTTTACCTTGTGTTACCTCTTTGGTTGCATACTCTGTATTATTTAAAATGCTATTTGCACCAAATGGTATCATTAACTATTCACTTACAGCACTTAAAATAATTAATGTTCCAATAGAGTGGTTAAGCGACCCAACCTTGGCAAAAGTGGTTATTATAATTGCTTTGTTATGGCGTTGGACAGGCTATAATATGATTTTCTATTTAGCTGCACTACAAAATGTGCCAACTGAAACTTATGAAGCAGCTGAACTTGATGGTGCAAATTCAATTCAACAATTTTTTTATGTTACAGTACCTCAATTAAAACCCATTATTCTATTTACGACTATAATGTCTACAATAGGCACACTTCAAATATTTGATGAACCTATGAATTTGACTAGGGGTGGCCCAGGAAATGCAACACTTAGTATTTCTCAATATATTTATAACCAATCCTTTGTGTATGCTCCAAATTTTGGTTATGCTGCAACCCTATCTTATGTTGTTGTTTTCATAGTAGCAATACTAGCTATTATTCAAATTAAAGTGGCAGGTGAAGATAAATGATAAATAAGCTAAAAAAATCTTTAAATAACATAATTAAATATGGATTTCTTTCAATAGTGTCATTTTTATCTCTTTTCCCATTTTATTGGATGTTTGTCTCAGCTACAAATAAGACAGTAGACATAACAAACGGAAAAATGACTTTTGGCTCAGAACTTGTAAACAATTATAATAGATTAATTAAAATTAGTGATATAGGCACTCCCTTTATGAATACCGTTAAGGTAACGGTTATATACACTGTTTTAGCCTTATCAATATGTTCAGTAGCAGCTTACGGTTTTGAAAAATTTAAATCTCCTGGAAAAGAAAGAATATATGCTATATTTCTATTTTCTATGATGATTCCTTTTGGAGCAATAATGATTCCACTATTTAAGTTAGTAGTTGCTTTTAATATGGTGAATAATCATTGGGCTATTATTTTACCATACATTGGTCAAGTGTTTTTAATATTTTACTTCAGACAAAGCTTTAAATCTTTTCCAAATGAAATTATTGAAGCGGCAAGGATTGATGGAGCAGGAGAAATATCAATATTTTTAAGAATCGTTGTACCTTCTATGAAATCTACTTTTGCGTCTGCTTCCATTTTTGCCTTTACCTTGCAGTGGAATAATTTCATGTGGCCACTAATTGTATTGCAAACAGATAAAATGAAGACTTTGACCTTAGTAGTTTCTTCCTTATCTTCAGCTTATTTTGTTGATTACGGCATTCTTATGCTAGCAATTGTAATTGCTACATTGCCAATGGTTCTATTATTTATGACAATGCAAAAACATTTTGTTGAAGGAATGGTTGGCTCTGCAAAATAATATTGAAAAATATAGAATTAGGTAGGTGAAAATATGAACACAATAACCAACACTTTTGAAATAAAAGAGGATTTTTACTTTAGCGGTAAAAAGATTAAGATTATATCAGGAGCAATCCACTATTTTAGAGTAGTTCCAGAGTATTGGAGAGATCGTTTAGAAAAGTTAAAAGCCATGGGTTGTAATACTGTAGAAACCTATGTGCCTTGGAATATGAATGAACCAAGTAAGGGATGCTTTAATTTTGATAAAAACCTGGATATAGAAAAATTCATTAAAACAGCACAGATCTTAAACTTTGGGTAATACTTAGACCATCACCTTATATTTGCGCTGAATGGGAGTTTGGAGGCTTACCGGCTTTTTTACTGGCTGAGAATGGGATGAAAGTTAGGTCTTCTTATAAACAATTTTTAAAGCATTTAAATGACTATTATAGTGAATTGTTTAAGATAATAAGTCCACTTCAAATAAATTATGGTGGACCCATTATTATGATGCAAATCGAGAATGAATATGGTTATTATGGAAACAATAAAAAATATTTGCAAGCTATAAATGATATGATGAGAAAATTTGGAGCAGTAGTCCCTTTTGTTACATCAGATGGACCTTGGGGTGAAGCTTTAGAATCTGGAAAACTAGATGCTAACGTCCTTGCAACTGCAAATTTCGGTTCAAAACCAGAGGTTGCACTTCCAAAGCTGAAAAGTATTATTGGAAATCGTCCCCTTATGTGCATGGAATTTTGGGTTGGTTGGTTTGATGCCTGGGGAGATGAAAAACATCATGCACGTGATGTATCTGATACTGCAAAAGATTTAGATAAAATTCTTAGTGAAGGTCATGTGAATATTTATATGTTTCATGGAGGCACAAATTTTGGCTTTATGAATGGATCAAATAATTATGAAAAACTTACACCAGATGTAACTTCTTATGACTATGATGCAGTACTTACCGAATGGGGAGACATAACTCCTAAGTATGAAGCCTTTAAAAAAGTTATATCTAAATACGTTGAAATACCTGAAGTTATTTTTTCAACAAGTATTAAAAAAATTTCTTATGGGAAGCTACGTGTTATGAAAAAAGTATCTTTATTTAACACACTAGATAACATATCCACCCCTAAATATAGAGATGATACACTCCCAATGGAAAAGTTAGGTCAAAGTTATGGTTATATCCTATATCGCTGCAATGTAGGAGCAGGCAGAAATGTAGATACCTTTAGACTACTTGGAGCACATGATAGGGCTAAAGTGTATGTAAATGGCAAAAATGTCCTAACTCAATATGATAGAGAACTAGGAGCTCCTGCTAAAATTGTTTTTGATAAGAAAGAAGATAATTCTCTGCATATATTAGTTGAAAATATGGGAAGAGTCAACTTTGGAGAGAAGCTAAACTATCAGCATAAAGGAATTGTGGATGGAGTAATAATTGATACCCATGCTCATTCTGGTTGGAATCACTATACCCTTCCATTAGATAACATAGAAAATGTAAATTATAATGGTGTTTATGAAGAAGGTACCCCTGGATTTTATAAATTCGAACTGCAAGTTGAAACAATAGGTGATACTTTCCTAAGATTTGACGGCTGGGGAAAAGGATGTATATTTGTAAATGGTTTTAATATAGGACGTTTTTGGGAACTTGGACCGCAAAAATCACTTTATATTCCAGGTCCTTGCCTTAAAATTGGTGAAAATGAAATTGTTATTTTTGAGACTGAAGGAAAAGTAGCAGAATTTATTACCTTAGAAAATACTCCTGAACTAGGTTTATCAAAATAATTAAAGTTAAAGAAGTGGATGTACTTTAATCCACTTCTTTAACTTTAAATTGTACTGCAACTGTTTCTTATAATAAGTTGTGTTTTTAATTTAATGCTACTAGTCTTCCTGTTTTTATTTTCAATTAAGTCTAAAAGCATTCTTGAAGCATTTACTCCAAGTAAGTACATATTTTGATCTACCGTTGTAAGTTTTGGTTCAACTATAGTTGAAATATAACTATTATCAAATCCAATTATTGAAACATCGCGCGGTACATCAAATTTCATTATTCTACACGCATTCATAACTCCTACAGCCATTAAATCATTACAAGCAAATACTGCTATAGGTTCTTTTAGCACTTTTAATTTTTCAAGTTCTGACTTCATTATCTTTATTGCCCCATCCACGGTTTTATTACTATTTCCTTCACCAATATCTATAATTCTTTTTTTATGGTCTAGTTTATTTTCTTCCATTAATTGATTATATACATCCTCTTTTATATCATAAGAATAACTTTCTTTACCTCTTACAAAAATTATGTTTTTGTGTCCAAGTTCTAAAAGATACTGCATTGCTTGTCTTGCTCCACTTGCTTCATCATTAAGTACAAAATTACAATTAATATTATTATTGTATCCATTAATAGATACAAGTGGAATTTCGCTACTCACTGTTTCATAAAACCCATTTTTCATATTTTCAGTTTTGGGATCTATAACTATAATCCCATCTACCTGCCTGCCCATAAGAGATTTTATATATTTTATTTCTTCCTGCGCCTTATCATCTGTATCACAAAGATAAATTGAATAACCTTTTATTCTAAGTTCATATTCAATAGCTTTAATTACAGTAGGAAAAAAGATATTATTTATACTTGGAACTAAAATACCTATTGTTTTTGTATTCTGACAAACTAGTGATCTTGCCAATGCATTGGGACTGAAATTTAATTTTTTTACAGCTTCCTCAACCCTAATCCTAGTTTCTTCTTTAACAGGATAATTGCTGTTTATAACTCTTGACACAGTACTCATAGAAACATTTGCTTCTCTTGCAACATCCATTATATTAACTTTCATCGTAGCCTCCTATAAAAATAAAATATTCATTATACAATAAATCAATATTTATTGTATCATTTTCCATCGTATTATCTCTCTTACGTGTAAATATTACTAAATAAATAAAATTTGTAAATTATTCAGAACCTAATTTACCTTATTCCATGGTGAGATACCATAGTCATGGATTATTCATAAATTTATGTTAAAATATAAATGCGTAGAAACCCTTTTCTTTTCAAAACACAAATATTATGAGGGAAGTGTAAATTATGATTTATAAAGATACCTTTAAAGGTATTGAGTCAATTGTATTAGAAAATAAGATATTGAAGATAGTGGTACTTCCAAGCTTGGGTGGAAAAATAGCATCAATATATAATAAAGAAAAAGATTTTGAACTTCTTTTTCAAAATAAAAATAATGAATACACCCATCCAAAATTATATGATGATTTTGCTGAATTTGATGCTTCTGGTTTTGATGATGCCTTTCCAACTATAGATAGTTCTGAAGTTACCTATAGTGGTGGAAAAATTATATATCCAGATCATGGAGAAATATGGAGTTCCTCTTTTGATTATAAACTATCTGCGGGCCAGATTGAACTGTTTCTTCAAAGTTCTATTCTTCCCTATTATTACAAAAAAATAATTTCACTCAGCGATGAAAACCTAAATATAACATATCATGTTGAAAATACAGGAACTGAATCATTCCCATGTATTTGGGCAATGCACTGCCTTGTTAATTGTGAGGAAAATATGGACCTTAATTTTCCAGCAGCAACAACTGAAATATTAAATGTTCAAGATAGTATTAATTTAGGTGTGGAAAACACTCCTCATCAATATCCAATAACAAAGAATATTAGTGACCAAGATTATTATTTAAATAAAGCTGGTAAAAAGTCTTCTAATAATACTGAAAAATATTATGTAAATGGTGAAGTAACAGAAGGCAAATGTTCCATATTCTATCCAGACCATAATATTCTGTATTCAATTAATTTTGATAAAGACAAAATGCCCTACCTTGGTTTTTGGGTTACTGAAGGTGGTTTCAGAGGAGATTATAATTGCGCTTTTGAACCCACAAATGGATTCTATGATGGAATAGAAACCGCAAAGAAAAACAACAAATTATTTTATCTGACACCTGATAAACCTTTAGATTTTACAATATCACTAAGTCTTAATCATACTACATAAAATATGAAGTTATATTCTATTTATATTTTAAAATAAGCGAAGCATTTGCAAAAGCAATGCTTCGCTTATTTTTGGTTTTTAAATTATTAATTTAAGTCATCTTTCATTTGAAATTTTTTATGCTTGTCCCCATCTCTTTTTTTAAAAAATAACACTGCAAATGTTGTTAAAACACCTACAATTACGACATAGACAAAAGTACTAATCGTAACTCCATTATCTGAAGCTAACCCAAGTTTCGAAGCTACTATATACATTGATATCATAAGGAATATAACTACTCCGCCTGCTTCGTGACGATGCTCCCAAGGCTCTATGTCAACTATATTTTTTATTTCCATTACGTATGGTGTTTCCCTCGGTTTAATTTTACCTATTATTAACATAAGCACACAACTTACTGCAAATAATATTGCTAGTTGATAAAGAAAGTTAAGGTCCGGCTTAATTACAAGCTGCAATAGTCCATAAGTTCCTACGAAAAATACTAGAGATATCTTTGCTGCAATTGCAGGAACCCTTTTTGTAACATATCCAATGAATACAACAGCAAATATAGGAACATTAAAAAATCCGTTTATTGTTTGTAAGTATTGAAATAATCCTTGTGGCACGTACATTATAAATGGTCCTATAAACATTGATACAATTGCTATTATTATACCAAAGTATTTGGCTTTAGAAACAACTTCAGCATCGCTTTTGCCCTTTCCAAAAATAGGGGCATATACATTCAAAGCAAATAATGTTGAGGCACTATTCAAAACTCCAGTAAAAGTACTAAGCACTGCGCCAAACATTGCTGCTGCAAAGAATCCTGTTAGAGGTTTAGGAAGTACTACATTGACAAGTTTTGAATACATAAGATCGGGATTTTTTGCCCCTCCCCCAAATATTTGAAAAGCTATAATTCCTGGTATAATTACAATTAGTGGTGTCATTACTTTCAAAAATCCCGCAAAGATAACTCCCTTCTGGCCTTCTTTAAGATTTTTAGCTGCAAGAGCCCTTTGTATTATAGATTGATCAGTTCCCCAATAATAAAGATTAACTAACAATAAGCCTGTAAATGCCGCACCAAAAGGTACAGGATCTGTTGATCCACCAACCGCATTAAACTTTTGTGGGGAAGTATTAATAAAATTTGACAACCCCTGTGAAAAACTTCCTTTGCCTAAGTATAAAAGTCCAAAAAAAGGTACCATGAGTCCGCCAATGGCAAGTGCAATTCCGTTTAAGGTATCAGCTATTGCCATTGCTTTGAGTCCTCCTATTATTGCATAGAAAAAACCAATTATACCTATTACCCATACAGTAATCCATATACTCATATCATAACTTATTCCAAAAGTATTTTGTAAGTCAAATATCTGACTTAGCGCAATAGCTCCAGAATAAAGTGTAGTTGGAAGTAAATTTAATACATATAGTAGTAAAAATAATATAGATACACCCTTTTTAACACTAGAATCAAATCTGTCTTCAAGAAAATCTGGTACGGTTGTTATTCCTTGTTTCAAATACCTAGGTACTAAAAACATAGCTACAACAACAAGTACAAGACCAGAAGTAACTTCATATGCCATATTACTCATATTTCCGCTATAAGATTGTGCACTCATACCTACAAAATTTGCTGCACTTAAATTCGCCAATAAAAGAGAGCACCCAATAACTCCCCCTGTTAATGTACGTCCACCTAAAAAATAGGAATCCTTTGATAATTTCTTTTTGTTATTACCTTTTAACTTAAAATAAGTATATACTGCAACTAAAGCTGTGAAAAATAAAAATGAACCAATAATTAATGATTGCATAACACATCTCCAAATCTATTTTATTTAATAGAAAACCTTTTCTATTATTGTAAATTTAATACGTACTTTCATAAGTACGCCGCTAACTTAAAATAATTCAATAAATTTTATTTTATTATACTAAAAAGAAAACCTTTTCTTTATCGTTTACATAATATCATATATATATCCATAACGCAATGACAATTTACTCTGTTTTACCTTATAATTCAACAAACTTGTATTGTTAAGCTTAAAATTAGTTACGAACATTTCTTTTTATTTAAAAATTCGCAAATAATTTAAGTAATATTATAACTTCAATTAAACGTATACACTATATAATTAAGTATATATGCTCATCGAAAAAACTAGACAAATAAAAAGACCCCTGCTTGGCAGAGGTTTTCTTATTATTTCATTTTTCTAATTAAATTTATTTCTGCTCTAACAAGTGGTTTTGAGTTACTATTTCCTCTTACTGTTACTTTATCTTCTTCGATATTCAATTCTCTTGCTATTATAGCCACAACCCTTGACTTACAAAAGTTTCCTTGGCAAGTTCCCATTCCTGCTCTTGTGCGTCTTTTAATAGCATCTGTAGAATTAATTGGTATATTTCTATGAATAGCATCAATAATCTCTGCCTCTGTAACCAACTCACATCTACATATTATATTCTTTGCTTTGTCTGTATCATCCACTTTCCCATGAAAATTATTATCTTTCTTTATTACTATTCCTTTTCTATAGGGAATAAAATCGTTTTTCTCGGTGAGAATAAGCCCTGAATTTTTAAGTATATCTGCCACCATCTCGGCAATTGCAGGTGATGATGTAAGTCCTGGCGAATCTATACCAGCCACATTTATGAATCTTTTAACTTTGCTTTCCTCAATAATAAAATCTCCCGTATTGCTAGTAGCTCTTATTCCTGCAAAAGTAGTTAAGGTCTTTCTCACATCAAAATCGGGTATGGACATTCTTGCAGTATCTATTACATATTTTAAAGTCTCAGTAATAGTTGTTACATCGTCTATCTCGCTTACTTCTTCTGCATTAGGACCTATCATAAAATTGCCATGATAGGTAGTAGTTACTAATATACCTTTGCCTTTATCTGTAGGCACTTGAAAAATAACAGTATTAACAAGATTTCCCTGATCTTTTCCCATTAGAACATATTGGCCTCTTTTAGGTATTATTTTGAAGTCGTAAGTTCCAACCATATTAGCTATTTTGTCACTATAAAGCCCAGCAGCATTTATAATGTATTTTGTTTCAAGGTCCTCTTTATTTGTATGTACAATAAATCTCCCTGGTAATTTTTCTATAGATATTACTTCACTTTCAAGCTTAAGCTCTACACCATTAGTAATAGCATTCTCTACCAATGCAATAGTAAATTCATAAGGTGAGGTAACCCCCACACTTTTGGCATATAGCGCTACCTTTACTTCACTATTTAGATGTGGCTCTATAGCTTTAAGTCTCTCTCCCCTTATTATCTCTAAATCATCGCACCCCATTTTGACACCATTATCATAAAGCTCTGTAATTTTCTTCTCGTCCCCTTCATTAAAACCAATGACCAAAGCTCCCGCTTTCCTATATCCAAAATTCAATTCTTCTTGAAGTTTTGCATACATTTGGTTTCCTTTTCCACATAATTCACCTTTTAATGTACCATACTTAGCGGCATATCCTCCATGGACTATCCCACTGTTTGCTTTTGATGCTCCAGTTGCCACATCATCCTCTTTTTCTAAAATACATATTTTCAAATTATATCTAGAAAGTTTTCTTGCTATAGCTGCCCCTACTACTCCCGCGCCTATAATAATTACATCATACATAAACATTAACCCCCCCCCTAACATATTATCATTTTCAAACTTTAATAATTAATCTTTGTTGATATCTATTATAGTATAATCCTTTAGGTTATAACAGATGTTTTATTAAAATATTAATAATAGACATTTATTTGAATATGCATATTGACATTCCTAATATGCTTCAAAGATCCTATCACGAGCTTGAACGACTTTGAATAGTTTATACATAAATAAAAAAAGGAGCTAACTCAAAATAGAAATCAATTTCTATTTTGAGTTAGCTCCTTTTATTGTTTTACTTGAATTTGGCCATCTTCGATAAATTCATTTGCAATCCATCTTGCGACTTTGCCAGTAATAGTAATGCAATGGTTCTTTCTTCCTGCGCTTTTAAAGTCATCTCCAACCCATTCTTTTGTTATTATTCTACAGCAAGTTGATTTGTATTCATTCTTAATGTAATCATGAAGACTCTTAGCTTTTTCAAACATTTTTTCGTTCATATCTTCACCGGAAACTCTACCATATACCATACCTAGAGCCATTTGACCACCTGAAACTGCACCGCAGAGACATCCAGCTTTACCCATTCCTATTGGGAATCCACTTGCCAGTTTAACTATATTTTCATCATATGGTTTACCCAATAATTCATTAAGTGTTTGTACTACTGCTTCAGTGCAAAAGAAGGTGCCGCTTCTAAAAAGTTCTTCTGCATTAGATTGAACTCTATCAAGAAGTTCTTCCTTTGTAAATTCCTTTGTGCTGACTAAAGTCATTACTTATTTCCCCTAGTGCTCATATCAAATTTAATTCAATAATCATTATACTTTATTTATCTTAAGTTCACCAATAGATAATACCTATAAACAAACCTTTATATATATGTATTTACTATATCTAAGAAGAAATTTCAATGACTAAACAGCTTATATTTATGCTATAATTTTGATGATTCAAAAGATATGTGAGGGAAAATTGATTTAATGAGTGCAATTTTAAAGAAATACCCAGTACCTATAGTAGGCCTTATGCTAGGACTAGCGGCAACAGGAAATCTTGTATAATCATACGGCGAAGTGTATCACAGTATATTTGGTATAATATCAGCAATATTACTTATTTTAATAATTGCAAAGATTATAAAGTATCCTAAAGATGTAATAGAGAGTTTAGCTAATCCTCTTGTAGCTAGTGTATTTCCGGCATTTTCTATGGGAATCATGTTATTATCAACTTATGTTAAAGTATATTCAGTATCATTAGCTTTTACAATATGGATTATAGGAATTGCGCTACATATTACATTAATCCTATGGTTTACTAAAAAATTCGTGTTTAATTTTATAATCAAACAAGTATTCCCATCTTGGTTTGTGGTTTATGTTGGTATAGTTGTTGCTAGTGTAACTGGACCTGCTTATAAAGTGGTAAATGTAGGTCAAATAGCTTTTTGGTTTGGATTTGTGACTTATTTAATACTTTTACCAATCGTTCTTTACAGAATTATAAAAGTTAAACAACTACCAGAACAATCATTGCCGACACTTGCAATATTATCTGCACCGGCAAGTCTATTATTAGCAGGATATATGAATTCATTTAAAATAAAAGACATGACCATGGTTTGGTTTCTAATGGTATTATCAATTATTATGTATGTAACAGTTATTATAATATTGTTTAAACTTTTGAAGTTAAAGTTCTATCCAAGTTATTCAGGATTTACATTTCCACTTGTAATAAGCGGTATAGGAATAAAGCTAACAAATAGGTTTTTAAATAATTCCGGACAACCTATGCCATCATTACAATACCTGGTAAAATTCCAGGAAGTAATAGGTGTTATCTTAACATTATATGTATTAATTAGATATATTAAAAAATCATTACGCATAAAATAATTATAAAAGCTATAAGTCTTAATGTATAAGGCTTATAGTTTATTTTTATTACAAGTATTTTTTAATAAAATCAAGCATAATAGGAATATTTTTAAAAACAAGTGCAGATAAGTATAACCTTTGACGAAACATTGATTTCTGTAGAAAATGTTCAAATAGCTATAGAAAAACCTGGATACAAGGCTATAGAAGAAGATACCACAGTGGATACAGATAAAGAGAAAAAAGAAAAATAAATAAAACTGTTATGGAAAAAGTTCATCACATCTGCCATATTTGCAGTTCAACTGCTTTATATATCTATGGGTCATATGATAGGAATTCCGCTTCCTAATTTTATTATTACTAAATATCCTTGCTATATACTAATAATTAGTGATAAAATTAGCTTGGGGGAAATTATTATAATTTTCAAATTATTTGCAATGAAATGGGGGCTTTTTAGTAATGAATAAATCACTCCAAAATAGAAGGAAAACTATAGGTGTTTTAATTAACTCTTTTGACGGTTTCTATCAATCACCCGTTTGTAGAGGAATAAAACAGGTTGCTCTTGAAAGAAATCTTGATGTGCTTTTCTTTGCTGGTGGAGCTCTTAATTCCCCTCTTCCAGATGAGGCAAAACAAAATGTTATTTACGATTTAGTTAATACAGATAAACTGGATGGATTAATCATATGCACTGGATTAGTGTACAATTATATTGGTATAGATAAGTTTATTGAGTTCTTAGAACCTTATAGACATATTCCCATGGTTAGTCTTGGAATAGATATTAAAGATATTCCTAGCATAATTTTTGACAACAGACAATGCATGCATTCAATGATTAATCACTTAATTGAACATCATAATTATTCTAAAATAGCTTTCATAACTGGAACTTCACTAAATTCCGAATCCGTCATGAGGTTCGAAGGATACAAAGATGCATTAAAGGAACATAACATACCTTTTGATGAAGAATTAATTGCTGAAGGTGATTTTCATAGGCTATCAGCAGCTAAGGCTGTAGATGATCTTATTGTATATAGAAAGAAGAAACCCCAGGTTATTGTGGTCTCTAACGATGAAATGGCAATTGAAGTATTTTATAGTTTGAAGCATATTGGAATTGAAGTAGGTGTAGATATAGCCTTAACTGGTTTTGATAATGTGGAGGCAGCAAGATCTTTCTCCCCTGCTTTTACCACTATTGAACAACCTATTTTTGAAATGGCTTCATTGTCCACTAAATTTATAGATGAAATTACAGATGGACAATCTGTCCCACAATGTACTTATTTAAAGGGAAAGTTAATAATAAGAGAGTCTTGTGGTTGTTACAATATTTTAAAAAATAAGGCACCCTTATCATTAAAAAGCAATTTAAGTGAAGTTAACGTATATTATAAGGAATGCGAAAGCCTTGAAAAATACTTGAATAATCAAAAGTTCCATTTGGTTGATTTAATAATAAGGGAACTTGGGATGCCTTTAGATAAGATATTAGAGTATACTCCAATCATTATTAATTTATTAAATGCATTTATAAGAGATATAAAAGCACGGAAAATAGAAGGAGATTTTATAGAAGGCTTCAAAAATCTTTTATTTGATTCAATTTTTGAAAAGAAACTTGATTATTCTTGGAATGAAACACTTTATACAATTCGAAACTTTATACTTCCATATATAAATAATTATGAAGTTTTAAGGATAGCAGATGAAATATTTTATATGGCTAGTATTTTAATAGGTAATATTTTCAATAAAAGAGAGTCCATACAACAATTTAATTTTAAAAGAATGTATATAGGTACAAGGGATATATTGAGAGAATTTAATACTATACCTAACGTGGAAGAATTAACTAAGGTTATTATAACTGCAATGTCCTTGTACGAAATTAAACAATGTTATGTGTGTGTTTATGACACCCCTGTTACTAGTTTGTATGGCGCTAAAACCAAGTTACCTTCTAGATCCAAATTGATTTTAGGATATAATCAAGGCAAAATAGCTGAAACACAGTATTTAGATACGCAAGAGATATTGCCCGCGGAATTTATTGGTAAGGGAAAACGCAATGAACTGATTTTATTTCCACTAGTTACAGGTGTCGACTATTTTGGGTATATTGCCTTTGATATGAATGCAGTGGATGAATTTGTTTATGAAACCTTTAGGGAACAGATTAGTAATACCTTGAAAATTCAAATGTTATTTGATGAACGCATAAAAGCAGAAGAACAGTTGAATTTAGCTGTTATTGAGCTTGAAAAGCGTAATGGAGAATTAAAAAACAGTTATGTAATCGATGAGTTAACAGGCATTTTCAATAGAAGAGGATTTTATATGCATGGGGGTAGCCTCTATAAGGCAGCTGCACTAACTGGTGGTAAAGCTATTATGTGCTTTGGAGATGTTGATGGTTTAAAGAAAATTAATGATACTTATGGTCACCAAGAAGGTGATGAAGCTATTTTAACCACTGCGCTCATAATTAGAGAATCCTTTGGAGTAGATGACATAGTAGCCCGTATTGGTGGAGATGAGTTTATAATAATTGCAGCAAATAAATCTAGTGAAAATGAAATCAATTTGACTCGTGAACGTATTAATTCCAATTTCAATAAATATAATTCACTTTCTAATAAGCCATATAAATTAAGTCTTAGTTTAGGGTTTTCAGTTTATTCACCAAATGTGAGTGTTAGCTTTGATCAATTAATTAAAGATGCAGACAAGCAACTCTACAATCAAAAGAAGAAAGTTAAATGTTTCAACCTATAATTTGTTTTTAGAAACTGTTGCTTGCCTTAAAGTTAATACAGAGCCTACTATTTCTCTTTAATTAAATATAATAAATTGTCATCTAGATTATAATAAATGGGAGCTATTAAAATATTAGGGTATTTATTCCTTAACCTCATAGCTTCCTCTAAAACAAACTCTATTTCATTATCAATCTCAAACATTGGAGCAAAATTCATAAAATGCTCCTCTGCCCTCTTTCTTTCCCATCCTACAACATCAACAAGTCCCTTAATAAACTGTTCTCTTTTCGACATAAGATTAACCATTCCACAATGATTGTGGGCTATAAGTGCAATAGTTCTAATTCCTCCTATTGCTATAGTGTACGAAACCTTAAATTCACTAAAACGCAAAGTTCCTCCTCCAGAACGAATTATATATGCAAAGTTGTTGGGGATATGAAGATATTTTCTGTTATCCATACACATTCCTATTAACATCTGTGGGCTACTTACCGTATCATAAGGTGTATTCAAGTTATGATACTCCAATAAAATACTGATGGGTGTATTTTTGTATTCAGCAAGTATATCCTCTTTAGTATTAATCTTTATTAATCTATCCATATTTGTTTTATGCTCCTTAGATTATCTTTATTTTTAATTATCACTCTAATTTGTTTTATAATTATATCATAAAATATTGATTTCTAATACATCTAACTTATTAATAAGAGTTCTAATAAAAGCAACCATATAAAAAAATCTCCCTGCTCAGCAGAGGGATTTTTTTATATGCTTTCAATAATTAATAGCAACATTTACTACTTTGTCTACTTATTTTTAATATCACTTTTAGTGAACATTTTTGTAAGATATGATATAAAAAATCCGAAAATTATAAATCCTACGGGGCCACCATAATTCTGTAATATTGGAACTATTGCTTCTGAAAAGCTTTTTGCTCCTGCAATGTTTTCCCATCCAGCTCCAAAAAATGCTAATATGCCTAATACAAAAACAACAATTGAAGATATTACCACCGCTGCTTTTGATTTTAACATTACAAATGGAGGTATATTCCCTTTAAGCCTATATGTTAAATATGCTGCTGCAAGAACAATATAAGGTATTGCAAGTGATAAGGCTGATAGTGTAGTTAATAGATTGAAGAAATCATCTATTTTATTAAGTCCTGCGAGTGGTACTATTATTAATACTAAAAGCACACCACATTGAACCCAAAGTGCATTAATTAGTGTTCCATCCTCACGTTTTTTTGTTAAAAATTTAGGAAAGGTGCCATCAGGAACCTCTGAGAACATAGCCCTAATTGGAGATTCTAACCAAACCACAAATGCAGCTATAGATGATATAGTTAAAATAAATGCATATATTTGAACAAATATCTTACCATTTAAACCCCAGGTTTCTGCTAATATCTTATAAACAACATAGCCTGCATCCTTAACTCCAGCTTTTGTTATTAATTCAGGTGATGCAACTAAGCATATGGCAAGTGATCCTAGTATATATGCTCCAGCTATAAATGTAGTTGCTATAAGAACAGCTTTTGGAAAAACTTTTTTAGGATTTTCAACGTCCTTAATATAAGTTCCCGCCACCTCAGCTCCTGCAACAGCTAGAATAAGCCAAGAGAAGGTTGAAAAATAACTAGCATCAAATTTTGGAATTACCGTTGCTACTGTGAACGTTGTAGCTGATGGTTGTTTGCCAACTAATACTCCAACAACTGCAAATAATATAAATAAAACTGTAACACCTAAAGTTAATTTTCCACCTAAATCACTGATTTTAGAAAATCTCTTAACTCCAGTTGTAGCTATATAGGTTAATGCTATTGCAAGTCCTAGTCCTAGCCAAATAAGTAACCGTGCATTGGAATCATTAAATCTATTTTCACCAAAAAGTGTCCAAGATACCATTACTGGTATTCTTGAAAAAACCATTTGCAAATAGAATAAATTTGCAACAAAGTAGGACCAAGTACCTATAAAAGCCCATCTTGGACCAATTGAGCATTCTATCCAAGTGTACAGGCCTCCTTCTTTGTCTTTGTTAGCAGAAGAGAGCTCTGCTATCATTATTGATAACGGTAAAAAGAATAATAAGGCAACTATTAGCCATGACGGAATAGCAGCAGGTCCAAGTGCCACTGCATTTGAAGCGATATTCCCGAATCCAAAAGTGGGAACAAATATTAACATTACTAAAGTCCATAAACCGAGTTTTTTTGTGCTATTCATAATTTCACTCCTTAATTTCAACATCATTATATAATATTCTATTAAATATACTAAATTCCTCTATTAATATAAAGAAGACTTTAATATAATACCAGCTTTGTTGTACTTCTAATTTCAGTATCTTTATATAATATTCTCACTCATAAGCAGAATTATCCACAATCATATACTTTTATTCCACTGTTATTTAATTAACGTTATCATTACTCAAGCAAGGACAAGCCCTAATTTAAGGGGCTTGTCCTTGCTTTACTATATATAATAAATTTTCTTATTTTAACATCCTTTTACCTATTACAAAATTTTCTTTGTAGTATCCAGTTAATTCGGATATTTTTACAACATCACCAGGTTTAGGACAATGCGTAAATTTATTATTTCCAATATATATTCCCACATGAGATACTTCAGCCGGAGCAGCTGTATTTGTCATGAAAAATACTAAATCTCCCTTCTGAAGATTATTTATATTAACACATATTCCTTTATTTACCTGGTCCATAGTTGTCCTAGGCAAATTTATACCAAAATTTTTATAACTATACTGCACAAACCCAGAACAATCAAATCCGCCACTTATATATTTACCATTAGCATCAAATTTTGCTGGTGTTGCTCCACCCCATACGTATGGTGTACCAAGAAACGTATTTGAATATGTCACTAATTCAGTTCCAGTTGTTTTTGTATTATATTGTTGTCCATCTTCAACATATTCAGCTTCGTTTGATGAAGTATTAACTACACTTACATATGATTTATAAATATACCCCAATTGCCCAGAAAACTTAATTTTGTAAAATCCATTTTGCTCTCCATAAATTTCCACTTTTTGATTTGGATACATCTTACCAATAGCAAAAGAATCATTACCCAAGGAAGCCGTTTTTCTTACACTTAAAAAATCTGAAGCAGTAATAGTTCCCACTCCTGTAGATTTTAATTCTGGGTTAACAGTAGGTGTAGTAGTTGGTGTAGTAGTTGGTGTAGTAGTTGGTTTAGTAACAGGGCTTGTACTATTTGAGTTTACAATCTTTTGCCCTGTAACTTTTACATATAACGAACTTATATAACTCGTTTTGCCACCATATATTATTTTATAAAAACCATTTGAATTTTCATACATTGTCACTTTGCTTCCAAGCTTAATGCTACCAATCACAGGATAAGTTGTCCCAGCTCCTGACCTTACGTTTAAATCCGTTGCTGTTATTTGTCCATATTTTTCTATGCTAGTGGATTTTACACTTGGCACAGTTTTAGGAACTGGTACACTTTTCACTATTTTTATATATGTCTGATGTACATATCCAGTTTTTCCTTTATAACTTATTTTATAGAAATCCCCTTCTTTTCCAAGTGTATCTATCTTTGCGTTTTTAGATAGGCTACCCGCAATGGAAGATGAAAGTGATGGTTTTTGCCTAATATTTAATGAAGATGCACTAACTACTCCGCTATCCGCAGATGCAATTTGTGAACTTGCTATACTTAATAGCATTACTATAAAAGCTATTCTTTTTTTCATTGGTTACCCCCTGATATTTTTTAAAAATATTTTTAAAACATTTATTATACTTTTAGCACTACCTCAAATTTAATTTTAATATTTCTACTTGCCCTAATACGACTTTATAATCTCATAGGGTGTGTTTGTTCACCCCCTTATTTTTAATATTATTTACTTTTCCATTAAAAATTCTTAAGGAAATATTTCGAAGTAGTATTTCCTTATTATAGCACTGATATCAAAAAAATAGTTGTTTACAAAATGCATTGCTTATAAATATTAGCCATCTTAGCTTATAAATCCTCACAAAATTACTCATTTTCTCTGTATTCCATTTTGCTAATCTTAGGAGCCTCATAACTTTTTTAAGATTAATATATTTTTTAGGAGGAAATTCCATATTTATGTAGAATAGTATATTGGGGAACGTTTACAAGTCGTTAATAAGGGGGACACGGATGAAAAAATTTGAAAGTTTAACATCATTTGCACTTGCTTTATTACTTGCAGGTTCACTAAGTATTAGAACTACAAATGTTCAAGCTAAGGAACCAATATTTGGTGCAAGTAGTATTAATTTAGCTTCAAAAACAACAAAACTTACAGGGGCTAGTATTTCAGCCTACGCAAAAACGCTCATTGGTACACCCTATAAACGTGGTGGAACTACCACATCTGGTTTTGACTGCTCTGGTTTTACTATGCATATTTTTAATCATTTTAATATAAAACTACCACGTACCGCTAACGATCAAACAACAAAAGGTATCGTTGTTAGTAAATCAAACTTAAAGGTAGGAGATTTAGTGTTCTTTGGAGCCGCAATAAGCCATGTTGGCATGTATATTGGCGATGGAAAATTTATACACTCTCCTAAACCAGGATCCTCTGTGAAAATTTTAGAACTAAAACATATGCCAAATTATAATACAGCAAGAAGATTAATATAATAAAAAAAAGAAAAAAAGTATATATTACGCGTATTGCAATACGACTAATGAATTCACTCCGCTAAGAACTACTAATTTTATTTTTAATTAATCTGCTAAAAAATATAAACTCGCTGTCGTAATATATAAATTCGCTAGCGCTCAATCATATATTTTTCTGAGCGTAGATTAATTAAAAATAAAATAAGAAGTTCTAAAACTCGCTTCAATGCATTAAGGATAATCATAAATTAGAGGGCATTCTCATATCTAGATATGAGAATGCCCTCTAATTTCAACCAGAAATTCATTTGATTATATGATTAATTAGCCTCTTGTTCATTGTGAGCAGCATACCACTTACTTAGTAATATCTTCAAAGACGCAGCAACAGGAACAGCTACCAGCATCCCTATAAGCCCACCTAAACTTCCGCCCATAATAATAGCAAGCATAGTAAATACTGGGTGTAATCCCACACTCTCTCCAACAATTTTGGGTGCTAACAAATTATTATCAACTTGTTGAACTACAACCATTCCAATAGTTGCCCACACTGCTGTAATAGGTTGTCCACTTAATAGAGCCATAATTACTGCAAGAATGGTTCCAACAATAGGCCCAATATAGGGTATCATATTACAGATGCCTGCAATAATTCCTATTATCACAGCATAATCTATTCCAATAAAATATAGTACAGTGGCGGATAAAACTCCAACAAAGAAAGCTTCTAGTAATTGACCTCTTATATATTTATAAAATGTTTGATCTATAATACATAGTACTTCCTTTAACTTACTTCCTGTTTTACTTTTCCCAAATATAAGATTAAAAATTTTATTCCATAAATCTATAAAATACTCAGAATCCTGCATTAAATAAATGCTTAATACTATAGCTATTAAAAATGACGCTATATTGCCCCCTATAGATACAATAGAATTTGTCATTTCCCCAATACTTGCAGAAAAATATGTCTGCACATAGCTTACAATTTGAGCAATCTTTTCATTTAAATTGCCACCTAGTATATTTAAGCTTTGCAATTTTTCACTAATAGCGCTAGCTGACAATGTAGAATTCTTTAAATAATTAGTTAGATATTCTGTCATATTAGTTATAGTTATATTATTAGAAAGTTTTCCTCCAACCATAATATATATTCCACTAATAATAGCTATAAAAATAGCAATTACCAGAGCGTACACTCCTAGAATTCCAACTACTCTTCTGTTAGATGCTTTTTTAAATATTTTTTTCTTCTCTAAGAAATTTGCAATACTTTGTACACCTGGCTTTAATAAATATACAATTACTAATGCCATAAGGAGCGGTTTCACTAGTCCAATAATCTTCCCTATTATACTTGATATTAAAGAAAATATATCCCCTATATTATTTAAAATTATTATACCCATATAAATTAGAAGCACGGTACCCGTAGCATATAAACAGTATTTTAATAATTTTTTATCTATTCTCATTTTGGCATACCTCCCAAGCTATGTTACTACCAACCCATATTTAGAGTAATTAACTTAACTTATCACTCTAAATCAAGTTTACAAAGTTAACACCATCAACTCATAATTTGTAAATAGACGTCATTTACTTGTTACTTTATCTATTATATCATTACCTGATCACTTAGCCTACCACAAAAAATAGATTAATCGTTGTTTATATATGTATTTTTAATCACAATAAAATACTATATACACCCTAATAGGAATAGATTAAAATAGAGTAAGTATATTAGGATATTTTCAAGTTTTTAAAGGAGATGTTACATTTGAAAAATAAATTCAAACTATTATTATGTATAATTATTTCAACCTGCTTTATTTCGGTGGGCTGTACAAAAAAAGCTGAACCCATTTCTACTCCTAGCCCATCAATTCCTGCAAAAACAGAAGTCCCTGTAAAGACTCAGCAAAAATACTTTTCTCCCTATACCGGTGAGGAAGTAAATAAAGAAATCTTAAATAATATTGCTGTACTTGCCATAGTTGAAAACTCTGAAACTGCTAGACCTCAATCAGGACTAAATGCTGCTGATATAGTTTATGAAACCATGGCCGAAGGTGGCATTCCTAGATTCATCGCATTATTTCAAAGTGGTGATAGTAAAAAAGTGGGACCAATTAGAAGCGCCAGATCTTATTTCTTAGATATTTCTAAAGAATATAACCTTCCCTTTGCTCATTGTGGGGGTAGCCAAGAAGCACTTGATGATATAAGCAATGAAAATTTAATGAGTATGAATGAAATGACCTATGCTTCTACTTATTGGAGAGATACAATTCGAAAAGCTCCTCATAACCTCTATAGTTCAACTGGTAAATTAAGAGAGCTTGTTAAAACAAAAGGTTATGCAAAAGATCCTACTGTAAAATTGAAATTTGACAAAAGCTATTGGAATGACGAGAAGCTTGACAAAGCCTCTTCTATCCTTTTAAAAATGAACAAGTATTACAATACTAGTTACAGCTATAAAGATGGGGTTTACCTTAAAAGTATGGATGGGAAATCTTCTACAAATAACGAAGATAAACTTCCCCTAGCCTTCAAAAATATAGTGGTTCAGATTACTTCCATTAAAACACAAAAGGATGGAATTCATTTAGACATTTCTCTTATTGGCACAGGTGATGGTTATGTTATTAGCAATGGTAAGTTTGTTAAAATGCACTGGTCAAAGAAAAATCCAACCTCACAAACACTTCTAACTGATGAGGATGGTAATGCTTTGCCCTTAAACCCTGGTAAGACTTGGTGGAACGTTATAGATAAGAGTACAATCGTAGATATTAAATAATTTATAGATATTATTAAATCATTTCAAGAAAAGACTGATGAATAATCACCAGTCTTTTTCAGTATAAAATTTAAAGAGTTTTCAATTCGCAAATACTGTCATTTTCTTTCTCTACAAATCCCTCTATTATTTCTGGAAGTTCCATTAACTCTTCAATACGATCACCTATATAGTCTAGCTTTTCATCTATATTAACTTGTTCACTATCCAAAATCAATACATGTTTATCAAACCTAATTATGAAAATAGAGCCTAGAGTCATTATAATCCCCAATAGTTTAACACCTAGAATTACTTCTTTAAAAAACAAAAAAGAAACAATAACAGAAACAACAATCTCAAGTGAGCTTATGATACCAGCCTTGGATGCCTCAACTCCATAAGATAAACCAGTAATATACAAAATATATGCAAGTACTGTTGGAATTAACCCAAGTCCTACAATACATGCTACTATAGGTAAACTATATTTTACATACAACAAATTCATGGGATTAGAAAACGGCACTAAAAATATCCATCCAAACAGAAAACTGTATAAAATTATGGTCAATGGATGATAATCATTTATAATCGCCTTACTTATAATTGTAACTAGTGCATAAGTGAAACCTGCACCTATTCCCATTAGAACGCCTACTGAGTTTATGTTTAGAGTATCCAGTGAGCCTCCGGTAACAGTTAAAAAACAACCTACAATACATAAAACAAGTGCAGAAATCTTAATTGGAGATAGTACTTCACTATAAAATACCCTGCCCATAATTATTAAAAAAATAGGTGCTGTATATAATAGAATAACTGCTGTTGATATAGTAGTCCTTTTTATTGTCTCAAAATACAGTAGATTAAAAAGTGCTTGCGTAAAAAATCCAATTAGTGCAGTATACTTCAATCCCCTTTTGTCAAATCTTAATAACTTTTTATCTTTAAACCAAATAAATATAAACATTATAATGAATCCTACAACTAGTCTACAAAACACCACAAGTTTTGAATCAAAATTATAAGTAAAAAATAATTTTCCAAACAGTCCTACAGTTCCCCATAGAATTCCTGCTAGCGCAATCATTAAATATCCCTTTATATGTTTTATATTAAATCCCCCCTGAATAAGCATTAGTTGATAAGCCCACTTTATTATATGCTTTTTTCTTAACTTATGCACTATTTACTTAACTAATATAAAGTAACCAAGTATGTATTTCCCCCATAACCTAATATTATAATAATTCTAATCGGAGGAAAACATGATTAGTTTAATACTAACGCCTATACACTATATATACCTTGCCTTTATTATTATCATAATAATTGCTATGGCCAAGAAGAAGGATATAACACTTATATGTATATTGGGAATCTTTATCCTAGGCCTTGCAGGTACAGGTTCAATATCTAAATCTACCATGGGAGTGTTTAATAGCTTTGTTTACGCAACAAAAGAGCTAATGCCTACTATCTTCATAATATCCATCATAACTGCTATGAGCAAAACCCTTATAGCTTCTGGCATAAATGACGAAATAGTCTCTCCTTTTAAAGGTGTCATTAAGAATTATTGGGTTGCTTATTGGGTTATCGGACTTGTTATGATGGTTTTATCTTGGTTTTTCTGGCCATCACCAGCCGTAGCTCTTGTGGGAGCCTTATTTTTACCTATTGCTATAAAAGCCGGATTACCAGCAATGGGTGTGGCCATTTCAATGAACTTATTCGGACACGGCATAGCTCTATCAAGTGATTATATAATTCAAGCTGCTCCTAAACTTACTGCAGGTGGTGCTGGAATCCCAATTGCTAGTGTTATATCTGCAAGCATTCCACTAGTAATAACAATGGGCATAGTTACAACCACTGCAGCATTTTATTTTCTTAGGAAAGATATTAAATTAGGATCGCTATTAAGCAATTCTAAAATCGAAGAAACAAATAACGATTCATCCGATACCATGCTTATTAGTTCAAAAAAACTTCGAAGAATTTTAGCATTATTAATACTAATTCTTTTCACACTAGATATTTATATAATGTACACTGCAAAACTTCAAGGTGGAGATGCTACAGCCCTTATTGGAGGTACAGCTATATTCATATTAAGTTTGGTTTCAATATTAACCTATAAGTGGCGCTCTTTAGATAAAATCACAGATAATCTTGTTAAAGGTCTCCAATTTGGATTTAAAATATTTGGTATTGTTATTCCTATAGCTGCTTTCTTCTATTTAGGAGACTCAGCTATCAATGATATCTTTGGAAAAATACTTCCCCAAAACTCCAATGGGATTGTCAACGACTTAGGTGTTGCGCTTTCAAGCTTAGTTCCCATGAACTCAGCTGTTGCAGCCAGCACAGTTACAGTAGTGGGTGCAATTACTGGACTAGATGGTTCAGGTTTCTCTGGTATATCCTTAGTTGGTTCAATCTCTAAGATCTTTTCAGCAGCTTTAGGTGGAGGTGTCGCAACGCTTACAGCATTAGGTCAAATAGCCGGAATATGGGTAGGTGGTGGAACAATAATTCCTTGGGCAGTAATACCAGTCGCTGCTATTTGTGGTGTAGATGCCTTTGAACTAGCTAAGAAAAATATTAAGCCTGTAGCTATAGGGCTTGTAGTTACTACTTTAGTGGCTATATTTATTCTTTAGTTTATTGTGTAGATAAAGATAAAAAAGATGGCTGTGTCGAAATAGAAAGTATATCTATTTTTACACAGCCTTATCTGTATTGTTATTTTCTACTTTATTTCAACAAGTTCATATTGTTTACTTCCTAAACCTATTTTCTCTGCATAATCAAGAGTAGCTCGGCCTCTTCTAAATATAGTTTTACCATTATTTTTATGGAGCACATCAAGGCAAGCTTTATCAATGGCTACGGGATCAGTTGAAGCGAAAACCCCAACATCCTTTACTATTGGCTTCATATTATGTCCGTCACAATCACAGTTTCTAGTTATATTAAAAGCGAAAGTTATATAAATATTATTCTTACCCAATGCAGCGGCATAAGCATATTCTGCAAGCCGTTCATTAAAGGACCTAGAAACTGATGCAAACCAACTGTTGGAGATAGCATTATAAGGACATACTGTCATACATGAAGCACAACCAATACAAATGCCCTTATCTATCTTTGCTTTTTTATCCACAGTTATTGCATTCTCTGGACATGTTTTTGCACAGGCATTGCAAGCTTTGCACTTAAACGAGCTTATCTTAGGTATTGAGTTTGCATGTTGTGCAAGTTTTCCACCTCTTGATGCACAGCCCATTGCCAGTTGCTTTATAGCACCACCAAACCCAGCAAGTGCATGTCCTTTAAAATGGCTTATAACAATGAGTTGTTTTTTATTAGCAATTTCTTTTCCTATTTTACACTTATTAAAATTCTTTTTATTAATCTCAACTTCTTCAAAAGCTTCGCCATGTTCTCCATCCGCTATTATTATAGGAATCTCTGTAAATCCATGTTCTCGTGCAAGCTTCAAATGCTTTTCTTTTGTAGTTCTTTCTCCTCTATAGAGAACATTAGTCTCTATATATGCGCTATCTATGTTTTTTTCTTTTAAATAATTTATTATTCCAGCAAAATTTTTAGATCCTATAAATGTTTTATTTCCTTTCTCTCCAAAATGAACTTTAAGGGGTATAAACTTTTCGAGATTTAAACTTTCTTCTTCTACAAGCTTTTTTAAAAGTTCTCTTGCAGTGCCACTTATCTCTTCTGTTTTGGAGTATGAATCTATAGCTTTAAAATATACCTTATTCACCACGAAAACCTACCTCTCTATACTTTAATTTTTTTACTAATAATTCAATTTTCATTTCCTATCTTTGTTTAAAATTGAGCTAAGTTCCTCTAATCCTAAGATCATTTTCTCGGCTTTTGAGGGTTCCAGTCCCCCAACAACTACATCTTCAAATCTATCATTAATGCAAGCTACATCAATACACTTTAAGCATTTATTAGATATAGATAAATTAACCATTCTTCTATTTTCAACCGGTATTTCCCGGGACACATATTCTCTATTTACAAGTCCATCTACTATCCTTGAAACTGAACTTTTAGGAATCTCTATTTTTTCACTAACTTCATTTAAAGACAGAGTTTTATTTTCATATAGTTCAAGCATTATCATCATTTCTGGAACTGATAGTTCAAATTCTTTTGAAATAGATTTTAAGCACCCCTGAATAGATTTAAATAGTGAGATCAGTTTTTCTGCACAACCGCCTGTATAACACATAATAGCACTTCCTTCTACTTATGAAATAACTCTTTTGCCACCACATCCGGATGATGATAACGGCCTCTTTTTACTGTTACCTTTTTATATTGAATTGATTTCTGTGGACACCACTGCATACATGCAACGCATTGCTCACATTTATGTTGCCACTGAGGTTTGCCCTCATTCATTTTTATATTATTAGCAGGACACACCTTTAAACATATACCACAACCATTACATTTATCATCAGTCCAAAAATTTTCATCTTTTTCATAAGGCTTAAAACTAGAGTAAATCACAGCACCAAATGCCTTCGTTATGCTTTCGCCTACTCCACTAAAATTAACTATTTCATTATTATTTATGCTTCTAACAATTCCAGTGATTTTTTCTTCTTCATTTTTAAAGTCCTTCTTTTGTTTTTCCTCTGAGTAAGGTGCATACATTACTTGATAATTTCCTGGCATCTTCACTTTAAATGCTGCTGAAAGCTTAAGACCCTTATAAGTTAACAACTTTTCTAATTGGACAATAGAAGCACCCGCTGCTGCACCAAATGTGACAATTGTAAAAACATATGCATCTTTTGCGATTTCAGCACTTTCAATAAACTCTTTAACTAAACGTGGCATTCCAAAAGAATATACTGGAAAAACGATTCCAATTTTTTTACTGGTTGTTTTATTAATCTCCATATTATCCCTACAAATTTGTACAACTTCTGTATCTTTTAATCCGGCCGCTATATCCTTTGCTACCTTTAAAGAATTCCCTGTACCACTAAAATAGTAAATTGTTGTTTTCATAGAAAAACACCCCTATACTCAATATTATTTTTCTAAAAAATAGTTCCACATGGAACTATTCCATTATATATAATACTATTGTAAATTATTATCACTGTCAAGTGACTATGAAAAAAAATATAACACCCGCTTTTAAGCAGATGTTATATTTTAATTTGTTATTTAGTCATGAAATCTTTACCTCGATGTAGATCAATTTCCTCTATTTTTATTACTTTAAGTGATCCCTTAATCTCTTGTTCCAAGGCTAGCTTTCCATATTTATCTACTTCTTTTTTATCTTTTGGACCATGATTAAGGGACGCTGGTCCACCTATACATCCACCACTACAAGCCATTCCTTCTATAAAATTACCATTTAATCTGTTGAATTTTAATAATTTCAGAGCTTTATCACATTCAATAAGGCCATCACAACTTATAGGTGTAAACTCAACTGAAGTATTTTCAGAAGATTCCACTAAGTGTTTTACTGCTTCCGTAAGACCTCCTGATCTAGCAAAAATCCTTCCATAAAAAGAAGCATTATTTAGGGGAAGTTCTTCGCACCCTTCAAGATCTATATCGAAAGCATCAAACATTGCCTGAAGCTCTTCAAAAGTCATTGCATAATCAGTAATTCCTTTTATATCCACTTGCTTTATTTCCATTTTTTTAGCCGTACAAGGTCCTATAAATACAACTTTAGCTAGTGGATCTGTGTTTTTAATTAGCTTAGAAATTGCTATCATTGGTGACACTGTACTTGAAACATATTTACCGAGTTCTGGGTAATGTTTCTTAATGTAAGATACAAAAGCTGGGCAACAAGAGCTTGTCATAGCTTTGAGTTCATCAATATTTTCTAAAAACTCACTTGTTTCATTATGTGCTACCATATCTGCACCCAGAGCTACTTCTATGACATCTTTAAATCCCATTTGTTTTATACCCGAAACTACTTGACCAAGCTTCACATAGGTAAATTGACTAGAGATTGCAGGTGCAACCACAGCATACACATGTTTATTTTCATCTTCTTTTGCTTCTACTAAAAGCTTAGTAATACTTACTACTGAGGATTTATCCATAATTGCACCGAAAGGGCACTGATAAACACAAGCACCACATTGTATACATTTTTCATCATCTATTACTGCTTTTTTATCTTCATCAATACTTAAAGCACCTGCATTACATGCTCTAATACAAGGCCTCTTAACATCCGAAATTGCGTTGTATGGACAAACATCTCTACATTTACCACATTCAACACATTTATTAGTATCAATGTAAGATCGCCTATTTATAGAATGAATTGCGCCAACAGGGCATACTTGTACACATTTATGTGTAAGACAACCTCTACAAGCTTCAGTAACCGTAAATCGTTGTATAGGACACTCATCACAAGCAATATTTATTACTTGCACAACATTTTTATTCTTCTTATCTCCGCCCATTACAATTTTTATTCTTTCCCCTATAATTGCTCTTTCTTTATGAATACAACAACGGGTTCTTGCTTTAGGTCCTGGAATAAGAACCTTAAATAAATTTTTACCTTCTTTTTTTAGAGTTCCTTTAATAGTAAGTTTAACTATCTCTCTTAATACCTCATATTTTATAAGTTGTATATCATTATCAAAAACCTTCAAATTTATCACTTCTCCTATTATTGGTGTTAAGGTGTAAATATCTTTTTCAGTTTTTAAAAATAGTAAAAGATATTTACTGCCTATCATCGAGATTATATTCATTTAAAAAGCTACTAACATCATTTTATTAACTGAAAATGCAGAGCTCCAATTAATTTTTACAGATACCCCTTTTGCGCATTTACGTGACAAAAATATGCTTTAACTTCAACATCATTATCTAATTTGTTTTCTTCAATCATTTTGGGAATCCCATAAGTTACATCATAGTACTTTTTAAAGAAACAGATACTACCACTACATACGGTTATACGGTTAAGGTTTCAATATATGTATCACTTCTAAAAAAATTTAACTATGTTAAAATAATATCACTATCTTGACAAATGAGCAAGTGGGACCCATAAGTACCAATAGAGGAAAGAGCAGAATATATTTCTATATTCTGCTCTTTCCTCTTCTACTAAAATGCTAAATAGCATTAATATACTATTTTAGTTATTCCTAAGGTCTTAAGAATCCCTGTTGAAATTGCTTTGGCCACTGTTATTTGATATGCATGTGTAACTAAAAGCTTCTCTTCTGTTGGATTAGAAATAAAGGATGTTTCTACTAATATGGCAGTAGCATTTGTATTATTTAATACATAAAACCCTGCAGTTTTAACCTTCCTATCTACTCTTCCAGTTGCCTTAATTAATTCAGTTTGAACAGCGTTAGCCAACTTTTGTCCAGCTGCACTGCCACTCTTATAAAAAGTCTCGATACCGCTAACTGTTGAAATAAAGCTATTTGCGTGAATACTTACAAAATAATCTGGTTTTGCATTATTTGAAACATCACATTTTGCTTGGAGACTTTGGGTTTTATCAATTGTTCTTGTGTATGTTACTTCAACACCATTCTTAGCTAATATATTTCCTACTTTTAAAGAAATTGCCAATACTATAGCCTTTTCTTGAGCACCTCTTGGTCCTACTGCCCCTGAATCCTTTCCTCCATGACCTGGATCTAAAACTATTTTGTATTTCTTTATAGCTGGTACTTTTACATTAATCGTAACATTAATTTTCTCATCATAATTTTTTATAATTCCTTCATAGGTATAAGTGCCTGCCTTTGTTAAAGAAACTGAATCTTGAAGCCATTCTACTGCAACAGCCTTTTTAACGTTATTACTCATAGTAGCCTGGACTGTTTTAGGGAAGGTGTAAATATTTCCTACCTCTGAATTAACTATTATATCAGCCACTGAGGATATTTCAAAAATCGAGTCGTAACTAGTATCTGTATTGGCAAACCCAGCATAATTCATTAACCCATTAGCTATTGCCTTTGCAGCATTATTTTGATACTTTTCACTAGTTAATAATGTCTCTTCTTGTGGATTGCTTAAGAATCCCAATTCCAAAACTACAGCAGGGCAACTTGTCTTTTTTAATATTTGCAAATTTTCTTCATTACTTGCTGCTTTTATTCCCCTATCGCTGGCTTCTGTTGCTTTTATTAATTCCGTTTGCATTAGCCCAGCTAATACCTTATTATTATTGCTAGCATCAGATAGGTAATATGTTTCAATACCATTTGCTGTATCCGAAGAATATGAATTAGTATTTATACTTAAGAATACATCAGCCTTTGCATTTTTAGCTATTGTAGCTTTTGCATCATCCTCATTAAGCTTGTCCCAAGTTACTGCATCGCTATCTCTAGTATATATTACTTTAAATCCTCTAGTTTTTAGTATATTACCTAGTTTTAATGCTGTGCTTAAATTTATATCCTTAGCCTCTGCACCATTTTTACCAGTGTTTTCTGTATAGTACTGAGCCGGGTCAATACATACTGTGAAGTCACTTGGCTTTGTAACTGCACTTTCAGTATTAAAATTCATTCTAACTTCTTTAGGAAGAGGCTTCCCATCTGCAGACTTAACTGCATTTGTCACTATCAATGTATATGCCGTATCGGCATCATACTCTTTTGCGGGACTTACTATTACATTCTTATTATTATTAGCTAACTTAACATTAATGTCGATGTTTTTATTATCCCCGCCAACCACCTTAATGTTTGTGGTATTAACAGTGGTAGAACTCAGTGATTTATTAAAACTCACTGTCCAAGGTTTACTAACTACCACATTTTCTTTATCTCCCATATCTGTATACGTAGTAGCCTTAACTATTATTTGCATAGGTATACATAATGCAAAAGATAAAATCATAATTATAAATGCTTTAAAGATATTTTTCATATAGCCCTCCTAGACCCCCATAGTTTTCATATTTAACTAATTATACTATTGATTGTATAATTTTAAATATCATTGTAATTTGTGGTATTAATTCTGAGTTAAGTATACTATACTTTTGTCTTCATCTCTATGATTTTTTCAATTCTTTTAATTTTTTTAAAAGTTGCATTAAAATACAATAAATTAAATTTTTTTTCCAAGTTATAACTATCCTATCGAGATACTTACAAATAACTACCTACTATTTCTAAAATCTTGTAAATTTTGCAAAAAGGTTTAATTTATGCTATAGTTTTAAAGGTGTCAAATCGAATTTTGACTAAATATGGTTCATTAGTTGGGATTTTAATAATTGTGGGTATTAAGCGAATTAAATTTAGCTTATAATTCTGAATAAATAGTATTAAAGGAAATTATAACAAAAGAGCTAAGACCGATTGGTTTTAGCTCTTTTGTTACCTTCTCTCTGCGTATATGATTGATGCTACGGCTCTCTCTCCCAAATTATCACAAGGATTGTTTAGAATTTCATCGTCATAAACCAATGTAGAAGAAGAACCCCCATCTAAATTAACAGCATTATAAGCACCATAGTCATACAATACATCTTGAGCCTCTCTTAACGTGGCGCCTATACTACTTAACTGTCTACCGTCAATAACTAAAAATATTATTGCTCCATCTTTCCTCTGGGCAATACACGTTCTAGGTGCTATGCCCCATCCACCATCACCTGTATTTATAGCTTTTTTTCCATCAACTATCATAGCTGGTCCAAATGATACCGCTTCAGTTACTCCAAGACTTTTCATTTCTTTAATAGTATAAGGCCCAACTAGCAATTTACCCACTTTAGTTAATGCTACAGATTGTCTCTTTTGATTTTCATCCTTTATACCATCATAAACAATTTTTCCATTAGACATTATAATCCCCGCTGGATTTGCTCCAGTCCCTGTCCAAAGTGATTCAGCAGTTTTATCTGTAAACCCACCACCATTAATAGCCGCAATAGCATTATTAGCTTTTGCAATATCACTAGTGAGCTCGCCCTCTTTGCCAATTTTACTGCTATAGCCTACTTTTATCCTAGTTGGATCATTGATTATTAATAGATACCCTTTAAATTTTCTCCCTTTTATATCATACCTTTCAATACCTTTATCATTTTTGTTTTTTATCTTTATCTCAGATTTTAAATTATCTTGAACTATATCATCTACCTTTTGTTCACTCATAATTTGTTTTATTTTAGCATCAGATATAAATGATGTTGCTAACCATTGCAGTGTAAGAGTAGTCATGGCCGCACCTACTACTGTAGTCTTTGCATTCTTAAAGGGACCATAATAGAGCACAAACGGCCCTGTAATGGCTGTGAAAGCAATTTCAAATAATATAAACAATAAAATCAGTGTGCTTATATGTTTTTTGCTTTTCCTGTTTTTTTTACTTTCACTGTTTTTTTTACTTTCACCACTCTTTTTTGTTTTAATCATGTTTCCCATCCTTTTTATTAATCTCTAATTCAGCATTAATTTAATATACTAAAACATAAAGCTAACCGCTTGTGAAATCTAAAGGTAATTTATCCTATACCTATTATATTATACCATGCTTTTATATAATCCAAGTATATTATATATTTCTTAAAAGCTACTTTTTAATTAGTTAAGAATACAATATATTATAACCGTTTAAACTTTGTCCTATTGTCATGCCATATTTACCTTGTTTACACCTCTTAAAAATTATAGTATATTAGATAATAACTAAAATAAATCTTAATTATTGCAATTTCATGGGAAACTTTTTAAAAATTATATAAGGGGTGATAATTGTGGAAAGTATCATTATACCTAACTATAATAACCTTGAAGAAATTCAATTTAATATATATGACTCAGAAATTTCATATTATGGTGGCAGTCAGAATTGGTTCCCAAAGAAATTTCATAATCTTAGCGGTTGTGGCCCTGTTGCTGCAGCTAATATAACTGCATATTTATCCCAAAACTTTACGGATAGATATAATACACTATACCCTTATAAAGGCATTATTAGTAAGAAGGATTTTACTATGCATATGGTTGAAATTCGAAAATATGTAAAACCAGGGCTCTTTGGACTTACCTCTGTGGATAAGTTTTCAGATAGTGTTTTAGCTTTTTCTAGTGATAGAGGAGTATCTTTATCTTCTCATATTCTAGCTGATAGTGCTACTAGTATTCAAGATGCTATAAATTTTATTGCGCAGGCACTATCTCAAAAACTTCCTGTTGCCATCCTAGTTCTTAAACATTCCCTAAAAGAATTTAAAGAATATACTTGGCACTGGATGACTATCACTGGACTAAAGCTAAATTTAAAAGATAATTTACCATATATTATCGTTTCCAGCTATGGTGGGCGCCAAGAGATAAATTTAGATTTACTTTGGAACAAAAGACGTTCAAAAGATATAATTAGGCTAGCATATTTCAACTAAAGTTATATAATAGTCTATCCTATATATTTAACTATTATGTAAAATAGGATATTGCCTATGTAACAAAAAAGAACAACTAAACTAGTTTAAAATAGGTTAGTTGTTCTTTTCATATATTCTTATCTATTAGAAGTCTTTATCTCAAAGAAAAACTAATAGTTACCTTCGTCCTCTTCACTTTCATCTAAAGCATCATTTATTTTTCCTGCAACCTTTTCCTTAATGCCATCAACTTTGTCATTTACGACACCATTTTGGTATTGAAGCTTACCTTTAAGTTCTGTCTCCTGATTACCGGTGGCCTTTCCAACAGCCTCCTTAGTTTTTCCCACAACCTTATCCTTAGTATTTTCAAATTTATTATTTGAATCTGTCATATCGCACCTCCATTTTATTTTTTTCAAACTTCAGTTTTCTTATTACATTAATAAATCCAATTGTGTTTTATTATGAATCTATTGTAATATGTTTATACAATACCACTATTATACTCAAATTTCAACCATTTTCTCATATTTATCAGAATATTTTGATTTAAATCACTTTTAATAAATAATATAAACATAATTAGCTGTAGCAATATAAGTATGGTAAAATATTAATTAATACAACTTATGTAAATCAGATAATTAAAGATATTTTTTTTATTTGAATATAATAAAATAGCCCTAACAGAAAAGACTCCTTCTGATCTGTTAGGAAAGAAAATATGCAGACTACGCAGGTTTTGTTATATTGTGCTTTCCATTTGGAGAGCTTTTTTTATTTACATATTATATATGTACGATGCAGAAAGGATATATATGAAAAGAATAAAAGGTTTGATTATCCCATTAGTCATAATAATAGTATGGATTATCGTAGATAAGTTACATTTATTTAATAGCTATATAATTCCATCCCCCAAAATAGTTCTAGCTACGGCTTATGAACTGCTTAAATCCGGTGCACTGCTAAAAAATTTAATGGTAAGCTTTGCAAGGGTTATTGGTGGGTTTACAATAACTTTCGCCTTTGCTTTTCCATTTGCAATATTTTTAGGAAGTAAGCCAAAGGTAATGCCTTATTTAGAGCCTTTTCTTGAATTTATGAGGCATATACCTCCTATTGCCATGATACCAATATTAATATTATGGCTCGGCATAGGTGAATCTTCAAAATTTGTTGTTATCTTTTTAGCAACATTTTTCCCTATTTTCTCAAACACCTTAAATGGCATTACAAACTATGATAAAAAACTTCTTGAGGTTGGAGAAATCTTTCACTTTAGCGAAAGGGATAAATTTTTCAGAATCATATTACCTCAAGCAATTCCATCTATAATAACGGGTATACAACTTGGCCTTGGCTATAGCTGGAGATCTTTAATGGGGGCTGAGCTTATAGCAGCATCATCTGGAATTGGATACATGATAATAGATGCGGAGCAGTTATCAAGACCGGATATTGTTATTGTTGGTATACTATCCATAGGAATTTTAGGTTATTTCATTGATTATTTTTTTATTAAAACAACAAAAAATATCATGAGTTCAGAGGGAAAGGAAATTTAATATGGCTGGCTTAATAATAAAAAATTTGTCCAAGATATATGAAATCGAAAGTAAAAAAATTCATGCACTAAATAATATTAATTTAACTATTCCAGATGGAAGTTTTGTAACAATAGTTGGCAAAAGCGGTTGTGGCAAGACAACGCTATTAAAATTACTCTGCGGTCTTGAGGATAAGACTTGCGGCACTATTGATTATACCCATACAAATAATAGTGATAACAATAGGATATCTATAGTATTTCAAGAACCTAGACTTATGCCCTGGCTCACTGTGGAAGAAAACATGGCTTTTTCTCTTATAAACTGTAAGGATAAAAACAATGTATCTCAAAAGGTATCAACCTATTTAAAACTACTTGGTCTTTATAATTTTAGAAAAGCCTATCCTTCCCAAATTTCAGGAGGCATGGCTCAAAGAACTTCTCTTGGAAGAACGTTATGTTATGAGCCACAAATAATACTTATGGATGAGCCCTTAGGAGCACTTGATGCATTTAACAGAAAAAAACTTCAAAATGAATTAATAAATATCTTTTTAAAATGTGGTAAAACCATCATATTTGTAACTCACGACATCGAGGAAGCCATTTGCTTAGGTCAAAAAATTGTTGTAATGGATAGAGGCAGTATAATAAAAGAAATACCTGTTAGTATGGATTATTACAGAGACACTAGCAGTCTTGAATTTTTTCACCATAAAAACCAAGTTCTAAATATTCTTAATAAATTCCTAGAGGAGGAACAACATGAATTTTTATAAAAAAACAAGTATTATTGTAAGTGCTCTAATTGTTTTAACATCTTTTTCTGGATGTGCAGCAAAAAAAGTAGAAAATGTATCAAAAGTAGAAAGCCCTAAGGTTCTTAATATTTCCTATGTAAAAGCGCCTCTAAATGTACCATCTATAATTGAAAAGAAAAAGCAGCTTTTTGAAAATGAATTTTCTAAAGATGGTATTAGTATCAAATATCCAGAAATAACAGAAGGTTCTAAGATGACAGAAGCACTAGCTGCAGGGTCCCTCCAATTTTGCAATGCCATTGGTGCAACTTCAGTGATTCTTGCGGGTGCCAATGGGGTTGATATTAAAATTATTGGTATCTACAGCAGAGCTCCAAAAGCCTTTACTATAATGGTAAAGGACCCAGCTATAAAATCTATAAAAGATCTTAAAGGTAAAAAAGTAGTTGGTCCTAAGGGAACAATACTTCATCAGCTACTTCTTGGTGCCATTACAAAAGAGAATCTAAAAGCGGATGATGTGCAGTTCAGTAATATGGCAATACCCGCTAGTGTATCCGCTCTTCTAGCTGGAAAAGTAGATGCAGCTCTTGTGGCCGGTCCCTCAGTAGCAAATGCTGAGAAAAATGGTGCACGAATACTTACAACTGGTGAAGGAATTTTAGATGCAACAATTGTAATAGCAGCCAGTGGAAAGTTTATAGAAAAATATCCAAACATAGTAAAACGGTATCTTGCAGTTCATGAAAAAAGCCTTCAATTTATGAAAGATAGTAAAGATGAAACTTATAAATTAACTGCAGATGAGACAAAGCTTACATTAGATCAAGTTAAGAGTATGTATGGCTTATATGACTTCAATCCGAAAGTAACGCAAAAGGATATATCAGAACTAAATAAAACTCAAGATTTTCTAAAACAAAATGGAATGTTAACTAAAACTGTTGATATTAAAAGTTTAATAGTTGATTTAAAATAATACGACTATCTAATAAATATCATTAAATTAGTTATTAAACCAGAAAAAACTGCTGAAATATATTTAAATATTTCAGCAGTTTTTCGTCGCCATTAACGTCCAGTATTTTATTCCGCAAATGTTTTTGGAATGACTTCTTCAGGCAATTTACCATCTAATTCTAAATAATAGTGCCTAATAGGTTTCAAATTATCATCTAGTTCATATACAAGTGGAATTCCCGTAGGTATGTTTAAACTTACTATGTTATCACTAGATATATTATCCAAATATTTCACTAAAGCTCTTAATGTATTCCCATGTGCAGAAATTATAATTTTCTTGCCCTGTTTAATTTTTGGTGCTATTTCCTGGAACCATTCTTCCATTACCCTCTTTATAGTATCCTCCAAATTTTCAGTTGTAGGAATCTGATCTTCTCTTAATTCACTATATTTTAATTCCGTGCCAGGATATCTGTCATCAGTTTTTAAAAGTTCAGGCGGTCTTACATCTACATATCTTCTCCATTTATGAACTTGTTCATCTCCATATTTCTTTGCTGTTTCCGCCTTATTTAACCCTTGCAAGGCGCCATAATGTCTTTCATTTAGCTTCCATGACTTAATTACAGGAATCCACATCAAATCCATCTCATGCAGTGCAATCCAAAGAGTTCTAATTGCTCTTTTTAATACAGAAGTATATGCTAAATCAAAAGTATAGCCATTTTGTTTAAGTATTGCACCCGCTTTCCTTGCCTCAATTAAACCATTCTCTGATAAATCTACATCCGTCCAACCAGTAAATCTGTTTTCCATATTCCAAAGGCTTTCGCCATGTCTTATTAATACTAACTTAATCAACTTAATCCCTCCCTTTATAATTTAAATATTACGATTATTTGTATTTAGATTATTATACTCCAAATCATTGTAGATATCCAATATTGCTAAAAACGTGATATTCATAAAATGAATATTTTCTTGATTTTATAATAGGTAAAATAAACAGGATTTATACTAATAAGGCTTAAACTAATATTTCAAATTATAACACAAAAGAAAGTTTTTTCTAATATATCGCCTTGTTGTTGATATTATTTTGTCAAAGTTGTACAATAGTGGTATTAATAAAAAAATATTGAAAGAAGGTCTATATTATGAAAGCATTAGCTTTAATAGAACCAAATAAAATTGCTTGGATAGATAAAGAAAAACCAATTGCAGGACCATATGATGCAATTATTCGTCCCACTGTAATTGCTCCCTGCTCTTCAGATGTTCACACTGCCTTTGAGGGTGGCGCTCAAAAACCTTCTGGTTTTGTTCTTGGACATGAAGCACTTGGCGAGGTAGTTGAAATTGGTGAGTTGGTAAGAGACTTTAAAGTGGGCGACAAGGTTGTTGTTCCTGCTGGAACCCCTGATTGGCGTTCAAGAGGAATTCAAGAACATAATTTTAAGCATTCTAGCGGTCCATTCTCAAGTTTTATGTTATCTGGAACAAGAGATGGAGTTTTCGCTGAATTTTTCATGGTAAATGATGCTGATAATAATATGGCTCTGTTACCTAATGATGTATCTGTTGATGATGCTATTATGACTGTAGACATGGTTACTACCGGTTTTAGTGGAGCTGAAATGGCTGACATTAAATTTGGTGATTGTGTTTGTGTTATTGGCATTGGGCCAGTTGGACTAATGGCAATTGCAGGAGCTAAGCTTCGTGGTGCTGGTCGTATTTTTGCAGTAGGTACACGTCCTAATTGTGTAGCTTTAGCTAAAGAATACGGTGCAACAGATATCATTAGCTACAAAGAAGGTAATATTGCTAAGCAAATTCTTACTCTTACTGGCGGACGTGGAACTGATGCAACTATCATCGCAGGGGGCGATGCTGAAACCTTTGGTTTAGCAATTGCAATGACACGTTTTGGTGGTGGAAACATCGCAAACATCAACTATTTTACCGGCGCAGACTATTTACCAATTCCTACTTTAGCCTTTGGCCGAGGCATGGCAGGTAAAACCATACGTGGTGATCTTTGCGAGGGTGGACGTGTTCGTATGGAACGTCTTCTTAATATGATTCGTTATGGACGTATTCAGCCAGGCAAAATGATTACTCATAGATATTATGACTTTCATAAGCTTGAAGAAGCTTTTTATGTTATGAGGGACAAGCCAAGAGATTTAATCAAGCCTGTTGTTTATATTGATTGGAGTAAAGAAAAATAGAATTGCATCTAATATTATGAAAATAAAATAGCTACCTTACCAAGATTTTCTAGGTAAGGTAGCTGTTTTATTTTTGCAGTTTAACTCTTTCGAAAAGCTTATTTATTTGAAAAATAGAAATACCCTCCACCAATCACAGCTAAGATAACTAAAATTAGTAACATAACTTTTATAATACTAATTGGAGATTCTCCATCAACTTCACCAGTTTGTCCGTTTATCATAAACTTGTATACTTTAACTTTATAAATATATGCAGAAATCCATATAGGTAATAAAATATGTTTAAATTTTACTGCATCATAGGAAGTTGAAAAGTTTAAGCCTCTTACTTCATCTCCACCTATATGCTGCCTAATCTCACCACTTAAATCGCTTTCTATTTTCCCCTCTGCTAATTTCCAACCAGATTTTAAATCTATACTATATCTTTCTGCTAAAAAACCTGATAAAAATTCTGGTTTATACTGGACCAGCTCATTTAAATTAAAAGGTTCTAATTTATTTATTATATGTTTATTAATTTGTGATGAAGCATTAATTAATATATCATCGAAGATCTTAGAAAAATCACCACTTACATAACTCCATGATGTTTTTCTAACTTGCTTTGTAACCTGCTTTCTTTCAGCTCCCTCACCAACCCATTCAGTTTCTGTTACATAATAGTAGGTGCCTCTTTCTGCAGTATAATCTGAAAATGTATTGCTGTCATATGTCCAGAAAGGTATGTATACCCCCTTCATCTTGTCCATGTTATAACTAGATTTAAGTGCTCTAGGGGCAAAAAATAATTTCTTTATCCAGTTTGAAAATAATTCTCCCGCTTTATCTTTGGATATAACAAAGGGGATCAGTGACTGAGGTACCATACCTGCAGTTTCCTGCGTTTTTATTATATGTGAAGAACCACAAAAGGCACAAAACTGTGCTGTGCTATTTTCATCTAGTATCGTCTCGGCACCGCAACTCTCACACTTAATTATTCTCTTTTCATTTCCCCAATTTTTACTTTTAGTATTCTCTGCAGTATAAAAGTCATTTTCAATTATATTTGTTTTATCAAATTTAACTTCATTTTCATTTGAACAATATAAACAGACTAACTTTTGTTTTTTAGGCTCAAAAACCATATTCCCGCCACAAGCCGGACAAAGAAAACGTTCTGTTTGTTCCTGTTTAATCTTACTATTTTCAACACTAGGTGTTTCCCCCATATGCTCTCCCCCTAATACATTTCTTAAAAAGCCGCTGGTATTTTACCATATTTTATATTGTTTTTATGAAAGCTTAGTCATTTGCATTCCCACATTCCGGGCAAAACTTTGCAGTTGGTGACAGTTTAGTGTTACATTTTGAGCATAACTTCTCTATGTTCTGAGCACAACCACATTCTGGACAGAATTTTGTATTACTATTAATTTCTGCTCCACACTTATTACATTTATTCTTTAACTGCTCTAATGATTTTCCACATTCCGGGCAAAATTTATTATTGCTGGGAACCTGTGAATGACAGTGGGGACATTCAACTATACTAACTTCAGGCTTATTTTGCGAATAGGAATTCCCTTTTAATGATTCTGTCATAACATTACCAATAGCAGCACCAGCCCCTATAGAGGCTCCTATTCCACCCATACCTGGATTTTGTGCAGCATCCCTTATTGCTTCTGCTGCTTGATACTTTGTATACTGATTTAGATTTCCAAGCACCCCCATAGAGGTTCTCTTGTCCATAACCTTTTCAACCTCTTCAGGAAGGGATAGATTTTCTATTATTAGTGTTTTAAGTTCAAATCCAAATTCATAAAATTTAGGTTGTAATTTATTTTTAGCTTGCTCACTTAACTCATCATAATTCATAGCAAGATCTAGTGCAGCAATTTTAGATTCACCTATCAAATCTGTAATACCTGATATAATAGTACGTTTTAATTGTCCTGAGATGCTTTCAGTATCAAACTTCTGATTAGTTCCAAAAACCTCTTTTAAAAATATTTCGGCATTAGTAACTCCATATGAATAAATACCATATCCTCTTAATCTAAGCATACCAAATTCTTTATCACGCATCATTATAGGATTTGAAGTACCCCATTTCTGATCTGTAAATTGTTTTGAATTAACAAAATACACCTCTGCTTTAAAAGGAGAATTAAAGCCAAACTTCCATGATTTTAGTTTAGTAATTATAGGCATATTTTCAGTAGATAATGTATATCTGCCTGGATAAAATACATCTGCTATAACTCCCTCGTTAATAAACACCGCTATTTGAGATTCTCTTACAGTTAATTGCGCTCCCATTTTTATCTCTTTGTTTTCTACTGGAAATCTATATACCATTGTATCTGTAGTATTATCAGTCCATTCTATTACCTCAATAAATTGATTTTTTATAAATCCGAATAGTCCCATGTTTATGTTCCCCCTTGTATTCCTTAAGAGTACATCAATTATTCCATATTATAAAAATAATGCTATATATATTATTTTCAATTATATATATAACTACCGATAATAATTGAGTATACCCTGTCATTTTTTTCTTGATGCTTTACGCCACAGTTTTCTTACAATTCTGAATTAATTCCATTTATTAATTATACCATAACCTCCCATTCATACAACATTTTCATTGTCGATTTTAGTCTTATTTAAGTAAACAAAAAGCTTGCAAATGTCAAATTTAATGACTTTTACAAGTTTAAAACTATTACCAGCTGCTTTTTTAGGATTCTGCACACACTCAATCACAAATGTTCTATTGGCAAATTGGGATCTCTATTGTTACCTCCGCGCCACCAGTGACAGTAGAGTTAGCAATATGTAGTGTTCCACCGTGGAGATTTACAAAGGACTCTGTAATAAACAAGCCTATTCCATAATGACTTTTCGATGCACGACTAGAATCTCCCATATAAAATTGTTTTGTGGCTGATTTGATATTCTCCCTTGAAAAACCCTTTCCACTATCTGTTGTAATGAAGCTTATTTTATTATCCATGAATTTTACTTGAAAATAAATCTTTCCGTTATTTGGGGAATAATCCACCGCATTTGAAATAACATTCATGATGGCACGTTGTAGCAAAGACTTATCAAGAATAATTGACCTAGGAATATAAGTTTTAGTAAATTCAACTTTAAGTCCCTTGGTATTTGCAATGGCTTCAAGTTGCTGGTGAATTGTATCAATAAAATTTTCTAATTCTACCTTTTCCAGTTGTAGGAAAATAGCTTTTTCAGAATTTGCAATCTCAATTAGTATTTTGATATACTGATCTATTTGCCCAGTATTTTTTGAAATATAATCCATGTATTCTTTCTGTTGCTCATCTAATGTTGAATCACACATTAGTTCAGCATTTCCTTTAATAATGGTTAATGGTGTTTTAAGATCATGTGCAAGAGCTGAAATTTGCTCCTTCTTTGCTCCTTCAATATTCCATTGTCGCTCTAAAGATTTTTTTAAATCTGTTTTCATTTCTGATATTGATAAAAGCACATCATTGAATTCTTTAACCCTTGAATGTTTTATGTCAAAATCCAAATCCTGCTTCTTGATTTTTTCAGTAGCTTCCAGCAGTGGCTTTAGATGTTTATTTAGGTTTTTTGCATAAATAGTAGTAATAATAAAAACGATCAAAAAATATATTATAGCAAAAATTACAATTATTGTTTCTTCTGGATCTGGTAAATGTTTATTTAAAAATTCAGATTGATAACTCATTTGAACATAGTACTGCAAAACACAAAAGCCATCTTGCCTTTCAATGAAATAGTAGAACTTTTTGCCTCCATTTTCTGTGTAAGTTCCCTTAGCACATTCTACTGCGGTCAGTAAATCCACACCCTCTAAATTTGTTTTTATAACTTTGTATTTTTTGTTAAGCACAGCAAATTTGCATCCATAGGGTATCATATTCTCTTTAATTTCAGGGACTTTTGCAAGCAATGTTTTAGCACTTCTAGCCAAATTTTCACTGTAATTAGGTAAAAAAATCACACCTTTTTTTTGAGCTAAATTAAAAATCCCCAAATATAGTCCGGCGAAAACAATAAATGCAACCCCTAAAGTTAATAAATACTTAAAAAAAACTGCCTTTAACGTAAAAGTTTTTTTCTTCACTTCCATTTGTATCCTATCCCCCATACCGTCTCAATTGGTAACAGTTCAAAAACAGCCAGCTTTGCCCGTATGTTTTTAACATGCTCCGTAATAGCTGAGCTATCACTTTTACCATCATACCCATAAACACCTTCATATATTTTGTCCTTTGAAAAAACCTGTCCTTGATTTCTGGCAAGAAATTCACAGATGTTATATTCACTTTTGGTAAAAGGAATTTTTTTATCATCTACTAAAATTTCCTTACCAGATAAATCAAACTTCATCCCAGATAGGCAAAGGGTACTGCGTCTTTCACGGTTTTCCCGCCTAAGATAGGCATTTACTTTGGCTCTTAGTTCTCCCATGCCAAATGGTTTGGTAATGTAATCATCCGCGCCAAGCCCTAAACCATACATAATATCTATTTCCATGGTTTTTGCTGTAAGAAAAATAATGGGACAGTCCACAATTCCACGAATTTCCTTGCAAAAGGTAAATCCATCCATGCGTGGCATCATCACATCTAGTAAAATCAAATCAAAGTTTGAAAATTCACTGGTTAAAATTTTTTCAGGATTTACAACTGTAGTCACCAGATGATTATCTTTCTGAAGAATATTTTTAATTAAAGCCAAGATATCCGGTTCATCATCGATAACCAAAATTTTTGCCATGCTTCCCACCCCTTTATGTTGCCTATAAATAGTATAACGTCAAAATATTATCAAATCAAATTTTACTATCCATAAATTTCAAATTAAATTTTTCGTTATTCATATGACTTTCTTCCTTCCCACTTTCTGAACCAACATAAACTAGAAGCGAAGGCTATACATATGGCAAATAACATTATAAATAATCCATTTTGACTATCAGAGGCAAATTCAGTACTGAAAGAAGAATAAATTAACTGATAAATCATATTATCGCAAAACCTCACACCCCATGCCCATGGAATAAAGTGCCATATATAATCACCAAGACCTGTGAGCATCAGAGCAGAAATAAGGCTTCCGGAAACTCCAATACCCGTGGATGCACCCTTTCCAAATTGAAGACTAATGAACACGTGCAATATATAAATGAATATATTTCCTAGAACTAATGCTCCTGCTGCTTTTAAGTAAAACAAGCATGGCACTACGTGAAATCCAAGTGCAAATATTCCTACAGCAAGTATAATAGAAAAGCTTCCCAATAAAAGTAAAATAATTAGCTTACTCAAATACGTAGTACATTTTAATTTTGAAGTAGTGAGCAATACTTGAAAATTTCCAGCTAATTCCTCCTGATCAATCACTATCCCACTAATTAATCCTATGAGCAAAGGAAAAGCAATGGCCAGTACCTCCAGGTACGTTTTTATATCCCCTATCGAGTTTTTTGCTGTGATGTGATAATATAATAGAAATGTGAATGCTCCCGCTAGTGGAATAAGCAAATGAATCCACAAAATAGAAGTATGTCTTAATTTATAAAAATCCGATTTTATACATCTAAGTAAAGTAATCATATTATTTAACCTCCTGTTTTTCAAACCAATTAGCAGTAACAATTAGTAACAAAGCAAACAGAATAAGGGACAGAATAATTCCAATTGGAATCACACTTGGATTTAATAGTGATGATCCCATTTCTACCTTAAGTCCATTTGGAAGATATCCAATAACAGGACACATAATACGAGCTGTCCAGCTATAAGGACAAATCCACCACATTGATGTTATTGCAGTCAAAGCACTCAATATAAAACTACCTCCAACATTTATCAAAACAGCCCCTAAAATTCCCATTTTTTTTGCTAAAAACATACAAAATGGAATTTGCCATAAAGATGTAACTGCAATCAAAATACCTGAAACAAGTGCACGAAGAACTGGCACAGTAATGGGGAACTTGTAACCTGCTAAAATAATTCCCACTGACAAAACCATACATGAGATAGTCATATAAATCCCATTCACCAAAACTTTTGAAATCCATATTTCTTTTAGTGAAATTGGCAAACCAAATACAGCCCTGTAGCGTAACTTTTTTTCCTCTTTTTCATTAGTCATCACTGCCATTATTGAAATATATCCTGGTAGTATCATCATGTACCACCAATTAAAGCTATTGGCTTGAAACCATTCCCATGATGAAAGCGCCATGATAAAAGTAACCATAGGTGCAATAAAAATCAGTTTTTTTATGAATGTTCTTTTGCATTTTAAATTTTCAGCCTGTAAATATTTAAGCATTATAAATCCTCCTTCCTATTCTTTTTCACAACCTCTGTGAAAAGTACTTCCAAATCTTCTCCAGGATTAATTTTGCCATTATACCCGAGTACCCCATTGCTTATGATACCGATGTGGTCTGCAATAAGTTCAACCTCACTTAATATATGGCTAGATAGAATAACTGTCATTCCCTGCGCTGGGAAAGAACGTATTAACTCTCTTAAGTCTTGTATTCCAATAGGATCAAGACCATTTGTAGGCTCATCCAAAATTAGCAATTTAGGTTTATTTAGTAGTGCAATTGCAATTCCAAGCCTTTGCTTCATTCCCATAGAAAACTGTCCTGCCTTTTTCTTTCCTGTACCCGTCAAATCAACTGTTTCCAATACTTCCTTAATACGAGAATCTGGCAGTCCTAAAAGAATAGTTCGTACTTTCAGGTTTTCAACAGCCGTCAAATTTTCATAAAGAGGTGGCGATTCAATCAAAACTCCTATATCAGAAAGATCCTTCCTACTCCAAGGATGTCCTTCGAAAATTATTTCTCCTGATGTTGGATGAAGCATTCCCGTAACCATTTTTAACAGAGTTGATTTTCCGGCACCATTGGGTCCCAGTAATCCATATACAGAATTTTCCGTAATGGACAAGGAAATATTGTTTACCGCACACTGTTTTTTAAAAGACTTGCAAAGGTCTTTTGTTTGTAAAATGTAATTATTCTTATTCATACTCTTAATCATCTTCCTCTCATTTACTATAGTTTTATAATACTAAGTAATTATAAGGATTCTATAAGGATTTCAAAATTTCTTCTTCTACATCATAATCTGCGTATAAATGCCAAAAGGTATATAGACTAGCTAAAAAGCTAGTCTATATACCTTTTGTAAATCATACTAAACAAAGTCATCTTACCACCAATAATTCCTTTTCCACAATAAAAATCACATATTAAGCTCTATTTATTTTTTAGGCAATTTAACTTCTACCTTTGTTCCCTTACCATAGTCACTTTCAAAATTTAATTCACCTTTATGTAGGTTTATTATTTCATTTGTTATTGCAAGTCCCAGTCCACTTCCTGATTTCTTAGAGCTTACTTTGTAAAACTTTTTAGTAATATTTTTTAAATCTTCTTCACTTATTCCTATACCATTATCTTCTATGGTTATTGCTATATTCTCCTTATTCTCTACATAGTGTATACAAATTTCATCCCCCTCATTTGTAAACTTCAATGCATTATCTAATATATTAATAAAAACTTGTTTTAGCCTGTTTTTATCTCCATCAATAAGTGCAGTTTCATAAATATTATTAGTTAACATAATTCCATTCTTCATTGCTCTTGGCTCTAATTCCATAATTATATTTTTTAAAAGTTCACCTATATCAATTTTATTTATATGAAGAGTAATCCTACCAGATTGAAATCTTGAAAAGTCTAAAAGTTCCTCAACCATCAATGATAATCTTTCACTTTCTTCAACTATAATATTAAGTGCCTCTGCTTTTTTAACCTCATCCGTAAATTCTTTTCTTTTTAATGTTAATGCCCAGCCTTTTATAGAGGTTAATGGTGTCCTAAGTTCATGAGATATTGATGATATAAATTCATTCTTCAACTTATCATTTTTTAATATTTCCTCGGACATATAATTCAAAGTATCCGCCATTATACCTACTTCATCATTATATTTTTTATCTACTCTTATTGAAAATTTACCACTGGCCATTTCATTAGCTGCATTTGTTACAGTTTTTAATGGTTCTATAATAGTTTTAGACATTATGATGCTCAGTATTGCTGTGGCTAAAATAACAAGTACTCCTATTAACAGAAATATGAAAAATATATTTGTAATCAGTTTATTTACCATTTCCATTGACGTTATAAATCGTATAACTCCAACTGATCTACCACTTGATATTAGAACCTTTGAAACTGCCATTACACTTTCGCTGTTTTCTTTATATTTGCCCTTGAATACTGCTATTTCTCCATTTAGTGCTTCATCAATATCTGGTGATTTTATCTTTATTCCAGTTGAAACACCTTTACTATCATTAATTACTACTCCATTTATGTCCACTATCTGAATTTGCGAGTTTGTTAAATAAGATAAATTATCCATTATGTCACTAGATGCCTTTGAAATATCTGTACCCACAGAGTATTTTTTGTAAAAATTACTTGATATCTCAGCTTGATTTTTTAATGTATTTTCAATGCTATTGTAATAATATTTTTTTATACTAACCATAAATATAGTCTCAAATATAACTACAATTAAAATTATAAGTATTAAGTAACTTACTGTAAGCCTGGTCTTAATACTTTTCAATGCGCTGCCTCCTCTCATTTCCCAAACCTGTATCCCACTCCCCAAACCGTTTGTATATAAATAGGTTTTGATGGATTATCTTCTATCTTTTCCCTTATTCTCCTTACATGCACATCAACAGTTTTTATTTCCCCAAAAAAGTCCTCTCCCCAAGATAAATCTAAAAGTTTTTCCCTAGAAAGTGCTTTGTTTATATTTTCCATAAATACTTCTATAAGTGAAAACTCTCTAAAGGTGAATTCTATTTCCACATCATTTTTATAAAATTTTTGTGATGATTTATTAAGTTTCAATTGTCTATAGGTAAGCACCTCAGAACTAATGTTATTTCTTTTTGTTTTTCTTAAATTAGCATTTATTCTTGAAATAAGTTCCATAGGATTAAAAGGCTTGACCATGTAATCGTCAGCCCCAATATCTAGCCCTATTATTTTATCCATATCTTGTGCCTTTGCTGTTAGCATAATTATACAACAATCATAACCCTTTTCCCTTAATCTTTTACATACCTCATACCCATCTATATTAGGTAACATTATATCCAGAATTACTACATCTGGTTTTTCAGCTTCATACTTAATTAACCCTTCTTCCCCTGAGGATGCTTCTATAACTTGAAATTCACTTAAAGATAAATTCAAGGTTATAAAACCCCTAATATGTTTTTCATCCTCAATAACAAGAACTTTTTCATTCATTTGCACACCTGCCCCAAATCATAATCATTATTCTACTTTCTGCAACTACTCTACATCGCCTTTTACAAGTTCATGTTTAAAGTACTCCTTATTTTCAAGGGTTTTAATTACATTTAAATATTTTTCATGATATTCCATTCCCTTTTCATCTTTTTTCAAGTTATAATATGACTTTGAAATTTCCAAATAAATATTTGCTAAAACTTTTTCATCATTCATATCGTTATTATTTGCTTGTAGTTTCTTAAGTTGTTTTGCTGCTATATCTTCCAAAACATTCTTCGCCTCATCATATTTTTTAAGCCCATTTAATGACTGTGCCTTTAGCAAATTAAATTGAGCATCATCAAATGCTTTAAATGTTCCCTTTTTATCATTAGTAGCATCAATGCCTTTCTTTATAGAGTTAAGCGCATCATTATACATATTTGATTTTACTTGTGAATCAGCTAAAAAGTACCAAAGTGTAACATCCTTAGAATCTTTACCCATTGTATCTTTATAGTATTTCACTACATTTTTGAAGTATTCTGGATATAAATCTTTAGCATAAGTAAATTTTCCACCATCAAATCTAATTAAGTCAATTCCATAGGATTTATCTGGTCCATATACTTTCCATCCTGCAAAAACGAATCCCTTTTTATCATTTTCTAAAGAAGCATTTAATATCTCCATCTTATTCCATGATCCTAAATCTACTTTATTCATTTCACCATCATTAACCGTAAATAAGTTATAGTTCACCCCTGCAAGGGTAGAAATGAGGTTTCCAAACAGCAATGTTTTTTTACCATTTCCATATAAATCTATAAATTCACTTTTTAATATATTATTTCCTTGACTTTTGTACTCATAAATCTTATTCCATTTTCCGTCTTTTTCTTTAATTACTACAAACCCCTTTTCAAAGGATTCTGGAATATCAAAAAATCCTATGATTTCATCTTTTTTATCATTATCAAGATCCACCTTAATAACAGGCTTTTCTGTAGCTATCTTTGATACATCTACTAGCTTTGATTTGTTAGGTAAAAATCGTTTTGCTATTGCGTTTATGTCTTCCTTTTTAACCTGTGATTCTAAAATTTTAGGTGACTTTATTAATGCACTTGGAGTTGATGCATTGCATCCCCCTGTAAACATTAAAGATGCCACTAGTGATAAAATTATTATAGATTTTCTATTCATATAAAACACCCCTTAATTATTTTTTTCTTTCTATGTTTCTATTCTAAACCTTATTTAATATTAAGTAGTTACATAGAAGTAAAGAATTGATAAGGGACTGTCTCAAAATAGAAATTAACTTCTATTTTGAGATAGCCCCTTTTTTCAGAGATGCGAAAACTTATTTTAAACAACAATTTTTATATTTCTTACCGCTGCCACAGGGGCAAGTATCATTTCTGCCAACTTTAGTATTTAAACCCTGTTTATTAATACTTACAATTGGCTGCTGGTGATTTTTTTTTGTTTTTGAAACATTCCCTGGACTATGCCCCTTTAACCTCCACTGTGTAGAATTATTATAAACAACAATAATTAAATCTATTGGTTGTTTTAACTGTTCTAAATTTTCCACTTCAAATTTCACTGAAAATTCTTCTACTATCTCATTAAATTGATATCCAATTTTAAACTTCAATTTAATGACTTGTATGTACTCTAAAACTTGGTCTTTTGAAACTTCAAAATTATCACATAGAAAAGTACTTAATTCTCTATCATATTCATTCAATTCCACAAAATTAAATTCAGAGGCATTTAATACTTGCTCTTCATTAAGGGAAAAATAATTAATGTTACTTTTCGTATCTTGCTGGGTAATTAATTCCTCAGGATCCCTAACTTGTTTAGAACACCAATAATCATTATGAACGTACACTTCATCATCTTTTTTAAAACTTTCATAAATAATATTAAAAGTATTAACCATAGGGTCATGTTTTTTAGTATAGTTAGTTATCATATCATGAGCCTTTTGGAAAGGTAACACCCCATAATAAAACAGAAGTCCCTTTAAAAGCTTAGTTACCTTTTCATTTTGCTTTATTTCTGAAACAATATTTAGATTGTTTATTAATGCACTAATACTCATTAATATATCTTCAGGTATAAAAATATAATTTTCATCATTGTTATCTTTAAAGCACCCTATTATACCAAATCGTCTTAAATAAGATAAAACATCAGAAAATTCATCTTTATATTCTAGTATCCCATTATGTTTCATCATATTTCTAAGCAATTTATATTCACTATCCGTGAATTTCTTCAATATTTCAGGAAGTAATGCTTTAATATTAGCATCAAGAGCCATAGCAAGCTTTTGCTTATTTAATGAGCTAATCCCTGAGATACATAAATCCTTCCTTACCTCGTCCAGATCATTTTTAGTATATGTAGCAAGCGTTTCATATAAGGATACTTGTTTGTTTAAGCTTGTAAACATTTTGCAAAAGTTATTAGCATTTAATTGATTTATATTCATTTCTATCACCACCACTACATACATTATTAACTTTTATAGCTAATAAATCAAGTATTAACCTAATTAATATTATTCGTTCCACTAATTTTTGGGATTTGATAGTTAATAAATTATTACAACTTAAAATTTCTCATTGAATTTTGGAGCTCAGCGGCCATCGTAGTTAAATTTTCAGCAGCATTAGCTACTTCTTTCATTAATGCTGTCTGCTGCTCAGAACCAGCTGCTACATTTTGAGAGTTCCCTGATGCCGCACTAGATATTCTCGATACATTTTCAACACCCTCAAGCATATTATGAGTACCTGCACTTATTTCTTCTACTACTGCCGATACATCTTGCATTTCAGATGCCATATAATTAACATCATGCAATATATCACCAAATGATTTACCAGCCTCATTAACCTTCTTAATCCCATCATCTACCGCTAAGGTGCCATTATTCATAGCTTTTACTGCATTTATAATTTCATTTTGAATTTCATGTATTAACCCAGAGATATTTCCTGCTGCCTCTGCCGATTGCTCTGCGAGTTTCCTTACTTCATCAGCAACAACGGCAAATCCTCTACCTTGCTGCCCTGCTCTAGCCGCCTCAATAGCTGCATTTAAAGCTAATAAATTAGTTTGCTCTGCAATAGATGTTATTGATGATACTATGCTTCCTATTTTAGTAGACTTATCTCCGAGTACTGAAACTACCTGCGAGGAAACAGCCACTTTCTCACTAATATTATTCATATAATCAATAGCAGAATTTATAATCTCATTACCTTTTTCAGCTTTAGTAGATGTAGCTAAAGAAGCACTGGTAACATCTTGTACATTTTGTGATATTTGCTCTATGCCCGTAAATATCTCTTTTGCTATTCTTGATGCATCAAGGGCAATCACTACCTGTTCTTCGCTTCCCTGAGCAACCTTTTGAATAGCTAGTGATATCTCTTCTGCCGACTGCTGGGTTTGGTCTGAACTTGCTGTCAACTCTTCTGATGTTGCTACAACCTGTTCTAAGCTTTCTATAGTACTCATAACTAACACTCTTAAATTATTAGTCATTTTATTTAAATTGCTTCCCATCTCCCCTAGTTCATTTTTATTATTAACCTCTAACATTTTCGTTAAATCCCCTTCTGCAATAGCAAAAGAAAGGTCATTTACTCTCTTTATGTTTCTTGTTATATATGAGCTAAATAAAAGAACTACAACAATAACTAAAACCGAAGCCACTAATAGAATTGCAATAATCTTTATTAATAAACTTTGAAGTGATGCATAAAGTTCTCTTTCGGGCATTACTAATGCAACTATCCATCCGGTTTCAGGGATTGCTTGATAATAAACCTGTTTTTTACCATCTACATCCTTGTACCCAGCATTACCATTTTTATCTTTTGTAATTTTTTTCCCAACCTCAGCTATATCTTTATCAGGATTGTCAGCAATCTTCATTTTCATTATCTTTTCAGCACTACTACCTGCTAAATATGTACCATCACCACTTAAAAGCACGGCCTTTCCAGTGTTGCCAACTTTGATTTCAGATATTTTCTTTTGAATTTGTGCTAACCCCATATCAGCAGTAGTAACTCCAATAAAATTATTATTGTCATCATAAAATGGCGCTGTAGCTGTTACCATAGCAACCTTAGTTACAGGATCAACATATGCAGAGGACCACACAACGACCTTATCAGTATTTTTACCTAAAGTATACCATTCTTCTTTAGTGTACTCATATTGTGTTGTTATGTACTCATCTGAATATTTTGGTTTTCCATTTTCTTTAAATGCATATGGAGAAAAATACTTTAAAGTTGCATCATATTTATAAGGCTCAAACCATATTCCCAGTCCGAAAGTATCTTCATTTGTACTTATACTCTTTTGTGTAATAGAAACAAATTTATCTTTTTTCATTATTTTACCTAAAGATTCTACACTTCTCGATATTGAAGCCGGAATTTGGCCATGTTTTTCTAAGTCTGTTTGAATGGAGTTTACTGTTTCCTTTAATTGATGATTCATTTTTTGCTCAATCTCAGTATTTATCGTTTTTTTCGAATTACTATAAGCAAAGATTCCTATAGCCATAAAAGTTATCAAAAATACTGGTAAAATTGAAGCCAATATAATTGTATTTATTTTTTTGGCTTTATTAAAAAATTTGAAATTTGTATCTTTAGTCTTTTTCATATTTTTCCCCCAATATTTTTTTGTTTTATTATATTATCGTTTTTATTTTGAAATTCTTTAGACATTTATTTACCATAATATTGGTAATTAAAAAAACTGCTGAAATATTTGGTTATATTTCAGCAGTTCCACAATCCTTAATATAAAATTAAATACTCATCAAAAACTTTACTTTCTCTATTAAAACATTTTATACTGTTATTTTCAACATCTATCACAGAAGTTTTTTTATTGTTTACGCAGGCAATTAAAAATTTCTCTTCAATGTAACTTTGAATGGTTCCCAAATCATTTGAGTAAGTATAATTAATATTTCCATTAATAACTTCTTTCATTTCAATTTTATTATTTGTCAAATTCTTAAGTTGGAAAATAGATTTATACTTATCCTCTAAGCAGCATATATATCTAACATTCTTAATTCCATCTTCCTCATCATATTCTTCAGGCAATTTTATTGTTTTCTTTGATAAATCCTGTTTATTAATCATAACCAAAACATTTAATTCTTCCTCTCCAAAATCTCCCACAAGATAATATATATTATTTTCATCAGTTCCAGAAAATATCTCAAATCCTTTAATGCCCCTTGATTCAATATCTATAAAAGATATCTTCTCTTTTCCCATCTTAACCTCTGATAAAAACGTTTCCAAAGTAGAATACTTAAGGCAATCCTTGTAAAAGAATTTTTCTTTTTTTGGTATCTTATTCATATGATCATCCATATATATTTGTTCTTTTTCAAAAGATTCCAAATAATTTTCTTCATACACCACACACATCTCATTCATTATTGTAGTTTTAAAGAAAACAAGGCGAAATCCTCTTAAAAATTCTTTATCCTTTATTTCATACTCTTCCCCATTATTAATATTATAAAGGATACCCCTATCATAACCATAATGATCTTTACCGTAATCAAAGTTTTCAAAATCATACACTTCTTCTGGTTTATAAAAAACTAAAATATGATCATTATCTAAAACCTCAAATTCTAAATTTGGATACTTGTTATCCATTTTAAATTCAAAAATAGTATCTATCTTTTCATCTTCAATACTAATCTTATTTAAAAAATACTGATTTTCAAATAATTGCTTTTTCATAGTTATATAATAGTGTGCATCTTCTCCCTCTATCTTTTTTTCATGAAAGGCATCCACTAATATTGGGTACTTATCCCTATCAATTTTACTTATTTTTTCACTCTTAATATTATAAAAATAATAATTTAAAATTCCTGACTCAGTAAATGGATACTCCTTAAACTCTTTGTTTTCACTAATTAATAGTAAATCACCATATTTGCTAATTGGTAATAACTTGTTTTTTGAATATCTCTTCAAATCTATAATTTCCATAAATCCACCCCTATATATAAATAATTTAAGAGCAATGCTCTCCATAATGATTATTTACATATATTGAGATATTAATCATATTTTCTATAATTCATTATACTCTTCTGAATTTTTATACCTTTTAATTAATTCCCGTTTAACAAGCCAAAGTTCCAGTGATAAATCCACGTAGTATTTATGGGGATTAGAAAATCTTCTAACTTCCTCCCATATGCTATCTACTTGAGTTTTGCAATAAGTTCTTATTTCTTCTATTGTTGGTAATTCATATACACATTCTCCATTAAGGAAAACTGGAACTTGAAGCTTTTTAGCATAAAAATTAGTTACTTTTTTCTTCTTCCAAATAGAAACTGGGTCAAAGATAGTATAAGGTGCTGATTCATTTATAGTTTCATCTGCCAATGTTATAACATCAGCAATTGCCTTATGTGTGTTCTTATCGTACAATCTCCAAATCATTTTGTATCCTGGATTAATGATTTTTTCTTCATTTTCACTTAATTTAATTCTTGGCGAAATCTCTCCATTTTCTTCAACAGCTACTAATTTATAAACTCCACCAAATACTGGTTCTGATTTAGCAGTGACCATTCTTTCACCAACACCAAATATATCTATTTTAGCATCTTGGTTTAATAAATCCGTAATTATATATTCATCTAGGCTATTTGAAGCCACTATCTTACAATCTGAAAGTCCAGCGGCATCCAGCATTTTTCTTACTTGCTTTGAAAGATATGCAAGATCTCCACTATCCAGCCTAATTGCTTTTAACCTCATTCCAATTGGTTCTAGCACATCTCTCGATACTTTAATAGCATTAGGAATACCACTTTTTAAAACGTTATAAGTATCAACAAGCAGTGTGCAGGAATCTGGGTAAGTTTTCGCATAGGTCTCAAATGCCTTATATTCATCCCCGAATAATTGTATCCACGAATGAGCCATGGTACCCATTGCAGGGACTCCAAACATTGTTTCTGCCATTACAGTGGCGGTACCCGCAACGCCTCCAATATAAGAAGCTCTAGCTCCCATTATAGCTCCATCAGCTCCATGTGCCCTTCTTGCTCCAAGTTCCAAAACTGGTCTTCCCTTTGATGCTCTAACTATTCTATTGGCTTTAGTAACTATTAAACTTTGGTGATTAACTGTTAATAGAAGCATTGTTTCAATGAGCTGTGCATCAATTACCTTTGACTTAACAGTTACAAGTGCTTCATTTGGAAATACTGGTGTTCCTTCAGGTATAGCATAAACATCCCCAGTAAATTTAAAAGTTAATAAGTATTGTAAAAATTCCTCTGCTAACATTCCTTTGCATCTCAAATAATCAATATCTTCAACCGTAAACTTTAGTTTTTTAATAAAATTAATAAGTTGCTCAAGGCCAGCAACTATTGAGTAGCCTGCTCCATCTGGATTCTTTCTGTAAAACATATCAAAATACACAATAGTATCTGAAAGCCCATTTACAAAATATCCATTTGACATTGTTAATTCATAAAAATCCATTAACATTGAAAGATTTCTTTCATCTTTAATACTGAATTTGTCTATTGCATTACTCATTTGCATCTTTCTCCTTAAACGTATTCTTTATTTTATAATACTTTCAAATATCTATAATTTTGGCGATTTTGATTTTTATATCCTTATAGTATCGTATCAATTACCTCTATGCCATTGGACTTCATTTCCCAAAGAGATATAACTTTCATCAAATCTCCATCATGAGTTTCAAAATCAAAAGTTTCTACTGAATCAATTGGCACAATAATTCTTCTATCAAGATTCTTTTCATTGAAATATGTTTTTAATGTTTCTGCGAAATGCTTAACACATATATCACTGGAGCATCCTTCTATAATATAATTTTCGATTTGCTGCTCATTTTCATCTAGCCACATTTTAAATTCTGGCGCATGAAATCCATTAGTACTATTCTTATGAATTATTGTGGTATTACTATGCAATGTAGCTCCACAATTCAATGAAGGTATGAGCTCTGCCTCTTCACTATTTTTTATGCAATGCTTTGCGTAAGTTTTAAACTCTGTAGAATCTTCATCATGTTGTTCTAAAAAGAATATCTTCTTATAACCATATGTTCTTTCATTAATAGCAACAATATTATCTATAATTCTTACAACTCTCGGTGAAGACATTATTCCTGTATGAACAAATCCATTCACCATATCTACAACTATTAAAGCTGTTTTTTCTTTAGGTAGATCAGCTAAATTAACTACTTTCCCCCTTATTTCATTTTCCATATCAAATATCTTATTTATCATTAAATTTATCATATATATCATTCCCTCTCATATATATCTCGTGTAGCACATGCTACACAGATTGATTTTACTTATTTTATCTTTATTCCTCAAAAAAACTGTGTTCCCATCCTTCATTAAATCTATAACAGATTGCAGGTCTTCCTGAAGTTAACTTTTCTTTTTCAGTCTTTACTACCATTTTTTTAATTTTTCTTCTGAAATTGGCTCTTGAAAATGGTTTTTCTACATTTAATATTGCCTCATAAAGTTTTTGAGCTTCTCTTAGTGTAAAATACTCTGGTAAAAGAGTAAACGCTATTGGTGTATATTCTATCTTGTTTTTTAATCTTTCAATAGCATAATATACCAGATCAATATGATCAAAGGCAAGTTCCTCTTTACTCCATTCTAGTGGTTCATAAGTGGGTACTTTTATTGAAATAATTCCATTCTTAATAAATCTCTCAGTGACCAGGTACCCTATTTTAATATCACCCTCATCAGAAACAAAGGTTAAATTGTAAGAATCAACTCTAGAAGTTCCTGAATTATTAGAAGAAATAAAATCTTTTCTTACGGTAAACCATTTAGCCTCTGTAGCATCATCTCCAGCTATTGGCTTAATACTCGCTTTATTAGCTAGGGCCAAATAAGCTATTGAAATAACCCTCATTCTTGGATCTCTTTCTACAAGATCACCGAAAGTTTTTAACTGTTCAAAATATATGCTATCAATATTAGTCTCTTCTTTTAATTCTCTAGAGCAAGCAGCACTTAAAGCTTCATCAATATGTACAAACCCTCCTGGAATAGCATAGCAGCCAAGGTATGGGTGGTCTGCCCTCTTTATTAAGAGTATTTTAAGTGCTTTATCAGGATCTTTTTTCTCTACAGGTACGTCATCAACCGTAAAAAGTAACATATCCACTGTATTAGATGGTCTATCATAATTTTTTGGTATATAACTGTCTAAAAACTCTTTTTCTGTTAACCCGTCTTTATTTCTTATATTTATATTTCTCATAATCATTTTCCCTTTCTTATTTATACTTTTTATTTTATGACTATGTACGTCAATATGCTTTGTATTACTTTGATACTATAACCTTAGCACCATTATAATACAAAGTCAATACCTTTTCTACTTTCTTCTATTTATACTTATAATTTATTAACTTAGTATAAATTCAGCATAATTCATTAGTTTTTTACTCCTATAACCTTTAAAACCTAGCTTTTTTTTAGTATAATGTTCATTATAAAGCTCAAAAAGGAGAAGATCATTTATGTATTGTTCTAAATGTGGTTATGAGTTAGAAGATGGCACAAATTTTTGTAGGAAATGTGGTAGTAAAAACATATATAATAATTTAATACCTAAGGAAAGAAAGTCAACTTTAAACGCAAATATCACTTCAAAAGAAAATAATATTAACCAAAATAATTTAAAAGTATCTAATTTAAACGAAACTAATTCAAACGAAATAAATAGTAAACAAACTACATCAAAAGAAATTGGTACTAAACAAACTAAACATAAAGGTTTTATTATACTTGGTATTTTAATAGTAGTATTATCTGTAGGCTTTGGAAGCTATTATGTATCGATTTCAAAATTGCTCTCGGATAATTCTAAAAATTCAGAGAAGACTTCCACCAAAAATAAGGTTATTCCTAATAATAAAACCACTAATAGCTCTGAAGTAAAAAAAGAAGTTGTTCCACCTAAAAATAGTAATGATATAAGTAACATTAATTCCCCTACCTATTTTATTTTCCCTAAAAGTGAAAGTGAAAAGCTTTTAGATTCTGATTTATCCCTATTAAAAAAAGAAAACTTAACTTTAGCTAGAAATGAAATTTATGCTAGGCATGGTTTTATATTTAAAACAGAAGCATATAGAACCTATTTTAATAAGAAATCTTGGTACAGTGAAAACCCTAATTTTAAAGGGTCTGATGAAGAATTAACTGATGTAGAAACATATAATATAAAAATAATTTCAAAATATGAAAATAAATAAAAACCAACAACAATTAAAAAGAGTATTTAAATTAGAAAAAGGGTAGCAATTTTGCTACCCTTTTTCTAATTTAAATATTTTGTATATTTCATTTTTTACTCAGTTGCCATCATTAATCTTTTAATCTTTCTACCAATTCCACTAATTCTTCCATACTATCTACAACATAGTCAGGTTCATACTTTAGGAGCATGTCCATAGGTAGAGCGCTCCACCCAACAATTACGGAGGTAATCCCTGCATTTTTTGCGCATAATATATCATAGGGACTATCCCCAACAAGCATGGTTTCCTCTGCTTTTCCTTTAAGTTCCTTTAAAGCCATAAATGCTGGAGTAGGGTCTGGCTTATGTATCTCTGTGTTATCTGCTCCTACAATACTTTCAAAGTAATCCACTAGTCCAAAATGATTCAATCCTCTCATGGCGGAATCATTTAACCTTGAAGTTACAATTCCCAGCTTATAGCCTTGATTATGAAACTCTATTATCCCTTCCTTTACACCACTGCGGATGGTAATTAGCTTTTCAAAGTTTCCAACTTGAAAACTTCGATACGTTTTAATAGCTTCATCGCTAACATCACCAAACTCCCTGTCTACTGTAATTTTTAAAATTTCCCCAAAGTTTTTAATAATTTTTTCTCTATCTACCTGTTTATTCAAATGTGTTTGATACGTATATTGAAAAGATTGTATAATTAATTCATTAGTATCTACTAGTGTCCCATCAAAATCAAACAAAATATTGCGAATGGCCATAATTTTTTCTCCTTCTTAGCTCCTGAGCAGCTGAGTTATTATGATGCTTTCATTTTAACAAAAAACCAGCTGTTTTAAAAGGAAAACTTACGCAACAAAAAAACTGCCAAAATATATATTTTAGCAGTTCCCTTCACTGACCCTCGCCATTTTACTTATGTTTTCTTTAAATTTCCTCAACTTAAATTAGAATTGTTCTTCTCTAAATTTTATCTTTTCTAATGAAACTTATCATTCATATAAGGTACCTCATTAGTCCATACCTTCTCTAAATAATCCTTTTGCTTCACTATATTTTCCTCAAAATTTTCTACTGCATCTTTAGTAAGGTTACCTACATTTTCAATATTAACAACCTTTTCTTCAACACATTTTTGGTTCATAAAAAATCCTCCCTACTAAATTGATTTTTTAAACATCTATATAATATAACAAGTAAAAGATGTCTATTAGTAGTATATCCCATAAGTTGATATTTTATAACATTTCATACCAAGGTCTTTTCGGAGCATAAAATAAAAAAGCAGGAATACCTGCTTAAGAATTAAATTGACCATATATTTTTGCACATCTTTGTATTTATTTAAATTAATTTATAGATTTTCCCTTTTGATAATGACAACTTCCTTATGTATACTAGTTAAATCTCCAATAAGTGTTCCAAACATCGAAATAAATGTATATATAAAGCACCAAATTAGAAAACCCGAATTAAATATGGTAAATGATGCAATAACCCAAAATACAAAATTAATCATTAAAATAACAAACATTTTTTTAAATATAAGTTGCATTATTAAAGATGTTATAAGGACTAATACTGGGTATGTGAATAATCATTTCCATTGATTCATTAGTGTAAATATTAAAGATATTAATCATATCCGTATCACTGCCTTTAATTATTCTAATAGTTAAAGTTTACTTTTTATTTTTATATAATACAACTCATAGACCTCATAACATATATTTTAGTACATAAACGGAATATAAAAGGTAAAAAATATAGAGTAGAAACTGCATGCAGTGTCTACTCTATATTTCTTATTCGTATATAACTTTACTAACACTACGAAGTCTACCTTTAATAGGTGTCTCTTGTAACTGCTGGAATACTAATTCACCTTTATTATTTAATATCTCAACAAAGGTGGATATATCAATTATATTGATAATTCCTATATCACCCTTTGTCATGCCCTCAATACTGCAAAGAGTGCCTACTATATCCATGGCCCTCATCTTTGTTTTCTTACCTGCATTAATATGTAATTTCATAATTTCTTTACTGAGCTCTGCACCTTTTGCTTCTTTAAGTTCAGGTGTAGTATTCATCTTGTCTTCAAATTCTTCTTTGGCATCATTTACAGTTTCCACTTCCGGTTTTGTCTTAAGTGGAATCTCTTTACCGATATATTCTTGTATATCCTCTAAAAACCTGTTTTCATTTGGCGACGAAAAAGTAATTGCATGACCAAGCTTACCTATACGCCCAGTTCTTCCTATCCTATGAACATAGCTTTCCCTATCTTCAGGTATATCGTAATTAATTACAAGTGAAATATCATCTATATCTATGCCTCTGGCTGCAACATCTGTAGCTACCAAATATCTAAAATACCCCTTCTTAAAATCATTCATTACTATTAATCTATCACTTTGTTCCATTCCACCGTGAATTTTCTTACAAGTATAATTGAGATTTACCATCTCACTATAAACCTCATCTACCTTGATTTTTCTATTACAAAATATCATACAGCTATCTGGGTTTTCTACTACAGTTATATCTCTTAAAAGCTTTATTTTGTCCTGTTCATTTACGTTATATCTTTCTTGGCTTATATTATCTTCAGCTTTATTTTCATCTTCTATGTCAATACGTACGGGATCTTTCATGTACTTGCTACATAGTTTCTCTATATGTTTAGGCATTGTAGCTGACAATAACATGGTGACACGATATTTGGGCAAGCTATTTATTATGATTTCAATCTGATCTACAAATCCCATATTAAGCATTTCATCAGCTTCATCTATAACAAGATACTTTATATTTGACATATCTATTGTACCTTTATCCAAATGATCTATAATACGACCAGGTGTGCCAACTACCACATGAGTTTTTTGTTTAAGTTCTTTTTTCTGATTATAGAAAGAGTCCTGCCCATAAATTGCGGCTACTTTAAGTCTTTTAAACCTACCGATATTAAAAATATCTTCTTTGACTTGGATAGCAAGTTCTCTTGTTGGTGTAAGAACTAATGCTTGAGGTTTATTTTCTTCCCAATCTACAAGCTGACAAATAGGAATGCCATATGCTGCAGTCTTCCCGCTGCCAGTTTGTGACTTTACTACTACATCCTTTTTCGCCAGTACAGCAGGTATAACCTGCTCCTGCACCTTTGTTAAATCTGTGAAACTCAGCAGACTAATTGCTTTTAATAAATCACTGCTTAATTTAAAATCTTCAAAATTTGCTTTTTTCATTAAATCATCTCTTTTCTTATATTTCCACTACTATTATAACCCTAGCTTATTTGTTTCTTTGCTTCTTTTTAGTAGCTTTTACTTGCTTTTTTTTACCTTTATTTTTATTGTTTTTTTTCATCTTATTAATTCCTTGCATAAATACAGATTTAGAATCACTACTCTCCTTAATAAAACATCTCCAGCATCCTAACTCTTCTATGGTATCCATAACAAATGAATATCCTTCATCTTTTAATTTCGGGAATTTTTCTTTATCATGGATTTTAATAGCACCATCCACTTCTTCTAGGGATATGCACTCCACGTCAACTAATTCATCTTTATATGCTTTTTTTATGTACTCATACAATTCACTAGGACCAACCTCACAAGAATCATATATAAGCTCATTCCAAACTTGTGAAAATTCTCTTTCAAGTTTTCCTTCAAATAGACTTTTATAGAAGTCCAGAACTTCACCTTGAGATATAACACCTTCTCCCAGTAACACAATAAATGATTTAATAGCAGCACATCTAACATATTCATTAACATTGCTATCTTCCACTAATCTTTTTATTGGATCCATATCGCTTCCACAAACGGAAGCTAAAATTTTATGTAAATCCTCCGTAAGAAAATCCCCAAAAATATCATCTGGAATTTCCTTTGGCATACTAACTAAATCTATAATACGCATAAAACTTTGTTTTTCTCTAAACTGTGCTAATAAGAATGTTGCATATATATGTGCAAAATAATTATGTTTTTCTAAAATCTCCTCATAATTTTCTTTGGCATTTTTTAATATTTCAATTAATTCTGGTATATATTTTTCTCTATGGTTTATTATTTCCTTTAATTGGGCTTCTGGAAACTTACCATTATTATATTCAATTTGTTTAATTAATTCATTCATTATAATAAAACTCCTTCTTCATTTGAATTTTTCCTAAAATATCATTTATTACTCACAGAAGGGACTTAACTCCCTAATGGACCTATTATATTATATCCTTTTTTCTTACTTTATGCACTAATGATTAATAGTTTTGTTTGTTAATTATGTTACTACTTAGATACTATTTTGCTGTAGATCCTGAATGGAATGTTTGTCTAAAGTGTGGCTCTAAATTAAAACAACTATAAAAAAGTGCTGTAATTCCTTAAATTAAAGGAATTACAGCATTTTTAATATTTAGGATGTGTTCTAAACACTAATTCATATACATTTAAAAGTAAAGATATCATATATGACTGAATTAAAACCATTAGACATGATTCTGCAATTCTAGGAATCCATAAAACCATGAACCCAATACTTGAAAGTCCAGGTACAAATAATATTAAAAGATAAGTATTAATAGATGAAATTACTATTGTAGGCAATCCTATAGCTAACATCATTTTAATATAGTTGTCATACAATTTATTTTCAGTATTGTTTCTCTTAATCAAAGTATTAATAAATAGAATTAAAAAACCAAGCAGTGCAATAACTTCCAGTCCGATCCCAATAAACTGAGTTTTCTTTCCCAGCAAAAATACCAATTTTCCTAAATATGATTTTGGAAATACAAATATTACAACATTATTAATAATTCCTATTAGTCCTAAAGTTACGAAAAAAGAAATATAGTGTTTTACTAATTTTTCAGCATTAACAATCTTTGCGTATCTCCATATTAGTCCCGGAATAAATCCTGAAAGCATTGTTGTTAAAGTAAACAGCGGAATATAAGGTCCCATAGGTTTTAGAATATATGCAAGAATGTCCACAATGCCACCAGCAAATGCACCATAAATTGGCCCATAAATAATTCCAGGAAGAATATAGAAAATTCCATCAAAACTAATTCTCATAGCTCCTACACCACCAATTGGTATCATTATACCCATTGACCTTATAATTACGGCAATTGCAATAAAGACAGAAGTTGAAACCAAAATTTTTGTACTCATCTTTTCTTTCATTTAAATACCTCCAACATATTAAAAACAACCTGAAGTAAATGATAATCTACCTCAGGTTGATGGTTATTGTATCCTTTTACATAACTACTTTGCTAAGTATTTGTTTTTCTCTTTCAACTACATTCGTTTCAAGAACAGAAACTTTTTTTTCAAACTCAGCTACAAATTCACTATCCTTGATTGAGGATAAATTTATTTTCACATTGTATAGTGCTGCTAAAACTGCACTTCTTGCCATCATAGCAGCTACAGCACCATCAGTTACTGCATTTTTATTTCCATGTTCTACTGCTTTTTCTGAGTAATCCATAAGTTTATATGCATCTTCTGCTATCTTATATGGAGTCTGAGATGCATACTTTAATGCATTTTGAATAGCTTCTTTTCTTATGGTTTTTTCTTCATCATTGTCTTTTGGTAATTTAAAGGAATCCATCACTCTGTGAAAAGCCTCTGAATCCTTATCAATATACCCTACAAATTTTTCTTTGTATATATTAGCTTGTTCATAAACTTCTTTCATTTCTACTTCATAACTTTCATAACCTTTTTTGCCAATAGTTAAGCTTGCAACCATTGAGACAAGCGCTGCTGCAGATGAAGCTGCTAGTGCCGCAATGCTTCCACCTCCTGGTACAGGACAATTTTGTGAAGTTTGGTCAATGAATTCTTTAACACTTTTATCAACTAATAACATAGTGATTTTCTCCTTTCTGCATCTTATTAAAATAATCCTGTTATAACTCCATTTTTATCTATATCCATCTTTTCTGCTGCGGTAACTCTCGGAAGTCCTGGCATAGTCATTATGTTGCCAGCTTCGCACACAATAAATCCAGCGCCTGCAGAAGCTCTTATCGTCTTTATTGTAATCTTAAATCCTTTCGGAGCGCCGAGAAGTTTAGCATCATCAGACAGGGAGTATTGAGTTTTAGCAATGCATATTGGCATCTTATCTAGCCCTAATTCTTCAAGTTTTTTTATCTGCTTTTTAGCATTTGCTTCAAACACTACTCCATCTCCACCATATATTTCGCGAACAATTGTATCTATTTTTTCTTTTATAGAACTATTTACATCATAAATAGGTTTAAAGTTTGACTCCTCAGTTTCTATAAGTTTTACAAGCTTCTCAGCCATCTGAGTTCCGCCTTCTGAACCTTTAGCCCATACTTCATTAAGTGCTACTTCAACTCCAAACTCCTTGCATTTTGCTATAAGAAGTTCTATTTCACTTTCTGTATCTTTACTAAATCTATTTACTGCAACCATCACAGGTACATTGAATTTCCTTATATTTTCAACTTGTTTTTTTAAGTTCTCAAATCCACTATCAAGAGCTTCAAGATTTTCTATTCCTAAATCTGCTTTAGCTACTCCACCATGCATTTTTAGTGCTCTTATAGTAGCAACTATAAGAGTAGCCGCTGGTTTTAACTCTCCATATCTACATTTTATATCAAAGAACTTTTCTCCACCAAGGTCCGCACCGAACCCTGCCTCAGTTACTAAATAATCACAAAGTTTAAGTCCAAGCTTTGTAGCTATAAGACTATTGCATCCATGAGCTATGTTTGCAAATGGTCCACCATGTATTATTGCTGGTGAATTTTCTAATGTCTGAACTATATTGGGCTTTATAGCATCTTTCATCAAAAGAGCCATTGCTCCATTAACCTTAATATCCTTTGCAGTTACTGGATCACTATCCATGTTATAAGCTACTATTATTTTACCAAGCCTCTCTTTAAGATCCATTAAATCCTTAGAAAGACAAAGAATAGCCATAACCTCCGATGCAACACTAATCATGAAACCATCTTCTCTTGGGAAACCGCACACTTTTCCACCAAGACCAACAACTATATTTCTAAGAGCTCTGTCATTCATATCCATAACTCTTTTAAATACAATCTGCCTAATATCAATTTTCAGGATATTACCTTGATGAATATGATTGTCTATTGCTGCTGATAACAGATTATTTGCTGCAGTAATAGCATGCATATCTCCTGTAAAGTGGAGATTAATATCTTCCATAGGAACTACTTGAGCATATCCGCCACCTGCCGCTCCTCCTTTAATCCCAAACACAGGTCCCAGTGAAGGCTCTCTTAATGCTATACACGCCTTTTTCCCTATTCTATTTAAAGCATCTCCAAGACCAATAGAAGTTGTTGATTTTCCCTCTCCTGCTGGTGTTGGAGTGATTGCTGTAACAAGTATCAGTTTCCCATCTTTTTTATCCTTTAATCTATCAAATATACTTAAAGAAACTTTTGCCTTGTACTTACCGTAAGCTTCTAATTCATCCTCTTCAATTCCTAATTTTTCAGCTATTTTTGTAATTGGTAGCATCTTAGCCTTTTGAGCTATTTCAATATCACTTGGAACGATATTCATATAATTCAACTCCCCATCATATTTAATAATATTTTAGAATTTACTATTCTGACAGTCTCTTTTCAAGTACTTGGCTTATGTCAAAGTTTTCTATTTGAAGGTAATATTCAGCACAATCTATTAGTGCTTTCATAGGCACAAGTCCAATAACTTCACTACCTACAACTGAAACACCATATCTCATAGCTTCCATTTTAACCATTTCATGAGCTCTGTACACTGCTGTCTTTTCATAATTTACAAGGTTCATAGAAATCTGTACTATATTTCTCTCATGAAGTTTAACACCCATAGCCTTTACAAATCTAAGTCCTCCGCCTATAAATCTTACCTTTTTACCAATAGCAGTTGCTATTTCCATATTATCTGTACCTAAGTTAACATTGTATGCTACAAGGGGAAATCTAGCTCCTATAACTGTACATCCACTTTTTTCATTCATTTCACATGGGCCAAAATCAGGTTTCCATTCTGGAAGTTTTATTTTTTCAAAGAAACCTTCGTACTGTCCTTTTCTAATATTGGCAAGATTTGTCCGTTCCTTACTAGAAGCTGCATCTTCGTAAAGATAAACAGGTATGTTTAATTCACTAGCAACCTTTTCCCCAAGCTCTTTAGCCATTTCAACACATTCCTCCGTAGTAATATCCTGTATTGGAATAAATGGAACCACATCTGTAGCACCCATTCTTGGATGAGCACCTGTATGATGCCTCATATCTATAAGCTCTGATGCTCTTTTTATTAACTTAAAAGCAGCATTTTTAGCATCTTCAGGTGCAGCAACAAAAGTAACAACTGTCCTGTTATGATCTTTATCTGAGGAATAGTCAAGTAATTTTACATTTTCTGTATTTCTAACCTCATCAAGTATACTTTCGATTATCTTCTTATCTCTTCCTTCACTAAAATTCGGAACACATTCTACTAATTTTCCCATATTATTATATCTCCTTTACCACTGTATTTTTTATATTCCTATACATTAACAACTAAATTTCCATTTTTAATTACTTTCTCTACAATATTTATGCCAGTATTATATGGTATAAAATTATAAGAAGGATATTTTAAAATAATAATATCACCTTTTTTACCTGGGTCTATGCTCCCTATGGAATCTGCTCTACCCACAGCAGCCGCGCCGTTTATTGTAAGCGCTGTTATAGCCTCTTCCATACTCATCTTCATATATATAGCTGCCACTCCAAATACCAAAGGTATTGAATATGTAAAACAGCTTCCTGGATTAAAATCTGTTGCCAGTGCTACTGCGCAACCGCTATCAATTATTTCCCTTGCCCTTGCATATGGCTCTTTTAAGCAAAATGCAGTACATGGAAGGAGAGTAGTAATTACCTTTTTCTCTGCCATGGCTTTTATACCCTCATCTGACGCATGCAATAGATGGTCAGCTGATATTGCGCCAACTTCTGCTGCAAGCTCCGCTCCCCCAAGAGTTACTATTTCATCTGCATGGAGTTTAAGTTTAAAACCCATTTCCTTTGCTTTTGAAAGAAGTTTTCTTGATTCCGCTACAGAAAAAACTTTGTCTTCACAAAAAACATCGCAAAACTCTGCAAGATTTTCATCTTTAATTACAGGGAGTACCTTCTTTATAATAAAGTCAATATACTCATTGTTTTTTCCTTTGTATTCAGGTGGAACTGAATGTGCACCTAAAAATGTAGTTACCACGTCCATAGCATGTTCTTCGTTAAGACTCTTCATAACCTTAAGTTGCTTTATTTCTGTGTCAAAATCAAGGCCATAACCGCTTTTACCTTCTACAGTTGTTACTCCAAGCCTCATCATGTCATTAAGCCTTTCAAACCCTACATTATAAAGTTCTTCATAAGAAGCATTCTTTGTTGCGTTTACGGTGTTTTGTATTCCACCGCCTCTCTCCATTATATCCATATAACTGTCGCCACGGAGTCTCCAAGCAAATTCATCTGCCCTGTAGCCACCAAATATAAAATGAGTGTGAGAATCTACAAATCCTGGAAGTACACATTTGTTAGAGGCATCTATAACTTCATAATCCTCTTCATTGTAGATTTTCAATATTTCCTGCGTAGTATTAACAGCTTTAATTATGCCGTCTTCAATGACAAGTGCTCCATTTTCAATGGTATGAAGGTTTTTCATTTCTTCACCGCATTTTGCTTTGCTACCACTGCAGGTAACAAGCTGCGAAGCATTTTTTATAAGCATATTCCCTTTTTTCATAAATTCATCCCTCTCAAATATATTATTTATCGAAATACTTACTGACTGCATCCACTACACTCTTTTCATTTGTTAAGAAAGGAATAGTAACATGATCTGTACCTTTATGTGTGTTGTTAAATTCTATGATTGTCTCTATAGAATGCTCATTTCTAGCCCATGAACGTCTTGCAACTCCACTCATAACATCCCATGAAAGTGCAGATTTAATTATTTCATCTACTCTAAAACTTCCGTCAAGTACAAGTCCAAAGCCTCCATTTATTGATTTTCCAATGCCTACACCGCCGCCGTTATGAAGTGCTACAAGGCTCATACCTCTTGCTGAATTTCCAGCAAAACACTGCACAGCCATATCTGCCATAACGTTACTTCCATCTTTTATATTAGATGTTTCTCTAAATGGTGAATCAGTACCACTTACATCATGATGATCTCTACCCATCATAACAGGTCCTATCTCTTTGTTTCTTACCATTTCATTGAATTTAAGAGCTATTTTTATTCTTCCTGTAGCATCTTGATATAGTATTCTTGCTTTAGTGCCAACTACAAGATTGTTTTTTTCTGCATCCCTTATCCAGTTATAGTTATCTCTATCTTGATATCTTCTATTTGGATCTATGCATCCCATTGCAGCATGATCTGTCTTTATTAAATCTTCATTTTTTCCACTTAAACAAACCCATCTAAATGGTCCATACCCATAGTCAAATAGTTGTGGTCCCATTATGTCTTCTACATAAGATGGGAATATAAATCCATCTTTTTCATCTATTCCATTTTTAGATATTTCCACAACACCAGCATCATAAATTGCTTTCATAAATGAATTACCATAATCAAAGAAGTATGTGCCTCTTTCAACTAATATTTTTATAAGTTCAAAATGACGTCTCAAACTCTTATCAACTAATTCACAAAAAGTATCTCTGTCTTTTGCAAGAAGCTCAGTTCTTTCCTCAAAGGTTACTCCCTTAGGACAATATCCACCTTCATATGCCGCATGGCAAGATGTTTGATCGGATAATAAATCAATCTTTTTGTTGTTCTTTACTGCATACTCCAGGAGATCAACTATATTTCCATGATATGCAATTGACATTGGCTCTTTCTTTTCCAAATATTCCTGCGCAATTTTAAACACCTCATCAAGATCTGTTGATTGCTTCATAACCCATCCCTGCTCTAGTCTTGTACCTATTCTTGATTCATCAACCTCAGCTACAATTCCTACAGCATTTGCTATTTCAATTGCCTTTGGCTGAGCACCACTCATACCACCTAGTCCTGATGTTACAAATATATGCCCTCTTAAATCGCCATCATTTGGAATTCCAAGCTTCATTCTACCTGCATTTAATAATGTATTGTAAGTACCATGAACTATGCCCTGAGGTCCTATATACATCCATCCACCAGCAGTCATTTGCCCGTAGTTTGCAACTCCCATTTCCTCTGCTATTTCCCAATCCTTTTGATTATCAAACATCCCTATCATTAGTGCATTTGTAATTATTACTCTTGGTGCCTCAGGTTTCGATTTAAAGAGACCAAGAGGATGTCCAGATTCCAATACCAAGGTTTGGTCTTGAGTCATAACTTCTAGATATTTCTTTATTAATCTATATTGCATCCAATTTGGACATACACTTCCCGTTTCTCCGTAAGTAACAAGCTCATAAGGATATAATGCTACATCAGAATCAAGATTATTATCAATCATAACCTGAAAAGCTTTACCTTCAACGCAGTTTCCTTCATATTCATCTATTGATTTTCCATATATTCTTCCTTCGGGGCGAAATCTGTACCCATATATTCTGCCTCTTGTAGTAAGTTCCTCCATGAATTCTGGTATCAGCTCTTCGTGGTATTTTTCTGGAATATAACGAAGTGCATTCTTAAGTGATATCTCTGTCTGCGATTTTGAAAGGTGGAAGCCTCTATCTGGAGCTCTCCTTATTCCCTTAGTAAATTTAGGCATATTAGGTAAATAATCATCTAAAGCAACTGTCATTGCATTTTTAATATCAATATTATTAAACATTACTTATCACTCCCTTCTATATTATCCTATCTTAATACTAAATCGTCATTAAAATGTCTATTTTTTTAATTTATCCTTTTAATCAGCAATTTAAAATCCTTATATTCCTTTTATTAGCAAAAACACTATAGTATTCCGAGTATGGAATGACTATGTAGTAAAGTTTATATATTATCTTTTAATAAGTTTTTTATCAAATCTATTTCATAATTATCCTTTGAAGCAGTTAAAAATTTAATACTATTATCACAATAATATTGTAAGTTTTCATTCAAATATGTATTAAAGACTGTATGTAACTTATCATTATTTTTCATTTCACTTTTAATTTGAGCTTTTACCATACATACTATACCAATTTCATGAGGATTTTTTAGTAATGTTGAATGTAAATCTGAGTTTTTTAAATATTTCAAAGCACTTTCATAATTTCCTTCACTAATTATTATTTTAGACATAAAGGCTTCTACAATAGACTTTTCCCACATTAAATCAAATTGTTTATATATATCCATAGCATTTTGAAAATATTTTTTTGCCTGAGGATATTCTCCCATATTGAAACATGTTTCACCTGCATTTATATTAAAAATTGAAATACTAGTAAATACATTTTTTTCTTCGCATATTTTTATTGCTCTAGTGAAAAATTCTAAAGCCTCTTCAAATTTCATATTTTGTCTTCTTATATCACCTATGTAGTTATAAGCGGCTGCTATACTCAAGGCATATTTATCTGTTACACTTTTAGTTACATTAAAAATATTTATAGATTGATTAAAGAGTTTTTCTGCTTCGTAATATTTCCCCTGCATTTTTTTATATAATGCCTTAAATCTTAGAAATACACCTATCTCCATAGGATAATTACAATCTGTGGCTTTATCTAAACCAAGCTTTACATATTTTATCATATCATCAATATTATTGGTCTGTATACAATAATATATTATCTGTTTATACCCCTCTATAGAATATTCTGAATCCTCAATCTCATTAGCTTTTTCTATCATTTCATTTATAAACTCAACACCTTTTTCATACTCTCCTTCTCTTATAAGATATCTTCCTTTAATATGTAAAAATTTTATTTCTAATTTTAAAACTTCTTTAGAATTTTTACAGTCATTTTTTGTTTTTAACAGTAGAATTTCTATTTTTTTTATGCTTTTAGTTGTTTTACTATTGCTAAAATATAAGTTATTATAAAAATTAACATCTTTATAATATAGAACTGGATAAAGTTCATGATTAAAATTTAAATAAACATTTAAACTTTTTATACTATATTTTAGTGTTTCTAAATTATTATCTGCATTTGAAAAATGATAAACAAGCTTGTTATAGGTGGTTACATCGCTTCTATTACCAGCTAAACTTTTTTCTATAATATATCCAATCTTATTATGAAAAATTCTTCTTCTTGCCATGGATTGATTAATATAAATAAATTCTCTTAACTTTTGATGAGTAAACATAAAGCTTATTATATTATTGTTATTAACTTCTTTTAATATGAATTTATCTTCAAGTTCTTCTATTTCGTCAATTATCTTAAGTTCATCTTCTCCTGTAAGTTCAACTAAAATGTATAAAGGAATTTCATCAAAAAATAATGCTGAGATTTTTAGAATGTTTTTAGATTTTTCTGATATGTCTAAAAACCTACTTTTCATTATATCCTGCATTTTAGACGACATAATATTTATATCACTATTAAACTTTATAGTATTAATATATTCTGTTAAAAAGAATGCATTTCCTTCAGTTTCGTTGTAAATTTTATTTAATGCTTCTTTGGTGAAATTGTTTTTTGGAAGACCAATCTTAATGAAATTTTCTGCTTCATCATTATTAAATCTTAATAAATCTAACCTTAAAATTTTATTATGTTTATTTGCTGAAACTAGGAATTTATCTATTTCTATATTGTATTCATTTCTATATGTCATAAAACACAAAATGTTAGTATGCCCATGCAAAATCAAACTGCTTAAAAGAGTTAAACTCCCATAATCAATCCATTGTATATCTTCAAAAATAAGTATTATTTTCTTTTTATGAGCTATTTTAGTTAATATATTATTTATTATGTTACCAATAAGTTCATATTTTAATGTATATTTACTATCTAAAATTTCAATGCTTTGTTCTTTATTACCTAATTCATCAAACTCAGAAAAACAATTTTCAATAATATTTTCCCATAAAGTTGGAATTTCAATACTTTTATCTTTCATAATCTGAGAAATCTTAGATAATATAGCATTCCAAGGTTTTAAAATGCAATCCTTCTCAAATTGAAAACAATAAGTTTCTAAAACATAAGTTGCATCCTCATCTACTATTTCTAAAAATTTATCTTTCAATTTGGTTTTCCCTATACCGGCTTCCCCTACCAAAAAAACAGATCTGAAAGATTCATTTTTTAAGAAATCATTGTAATTATTTTGTAATATTCTCATTTCGTTATATCTTCCATAGAAAAATTCATCAAAGTTTTTATTATCTTCCCTTGTATTCATAATATCTATTACTTCATTAACTATATTTAATATTTTATCATTAAGAGAAATAGATAATTCATCTTTAAATAATTTTTTGACATTATTGTATGTTTCAATTGCCATGTTATATTTGCCTTGATTTTTATAACTTTCTAATAAATATATATAAGCATTTTCATTAAATTCATCTATTTTTATTAAAAGTTTTGAATATTTTTCAACAATATCATAATTATTATTTTGTAATTCCACTTCTATTTTCTTATTCAATCTATTAATATATGTACATTCTAAACTTTCTCGCATTTCTAGTAGCCAAACTTCAAAGTTTTCTGCATTTTTAGGACAAAATCCTTGTAAAAATTCTCCCTTAAAAACATCTATTTCATTTTCATCATTCATAAACTTATACACGTCTACATCTATTTCTATATCTGGATTAAGCATTATTATTGATTTTTGAGGAGACACCAATACCGGAACATTAGAGCATTTATTTATTTTATAGATAGCATTTCTTAAATTTTTTTTAGCATTGCCTTCTTCTTGATTAGCCCAGAAAAGTTCCGATATATGCTCTCTGTTATCTTGTTTATTTAGAAGTAAATAACAAAGAAGGCCTTGAGCTTTACTATATGGTAAAAATATTTCTTTCTTATTGACAGTTACGCAAAAGTTACCAAACATTTCACAATGTATGCAATTCACAAAATCACCCCTTTGTAATACCATAAACTCTCTTATATAAATTATACTACAATATATATATAATGCCATAATAAAGTTCTTAATGAAGTGTTTATGTGTATTTTCTGAATTAATATATACTTATTTGACGTTTTGATGTTAATCAATACTTATAATGAAAATAAAAAGGGAAGTGATAAAAATAAAGTTATATTTCATTAAAGTAAATCCAGTAGAAAATATATTGTTTTTCTTTTAATTCTAATGCAACCGTTTACAAAGTAAACTTAGATATTTTAATTCATCATCCATGTGGAGTACTCCAAATATCTATTGAATAGTTTAATGATTCTATTAAAAACATTTACTTAAATGGTAAGGTTAAAATTGTTGCTTAAGGGAAAGTTTATCTATAATAACTAACCAAGAGGAGGAAATTTATGTTATTACTTAATCCAGTTGTTGTATCAGTTTTTGTAATGATAATTTTATGTCTTTTTAAACTTAATGTGCTGCTGTCTATATTAATTGCAGCTATGACAGCAGGCTTAGTTTCAGGTATGCCAATGGGAGATACTATGGCAACACTCATTGGCGGAATGGGTGGAAATGCTGAAACTGCATTAAGCTATATATTACTTGGTGCATTAGCAGTTGCAGTAAATAAAACTGGACTAGCAGGAATATTGGCTAAGAAAATTTCTAAAATTGTTGGACAAAAGAAGTATGTATTTATAATGTTATTAGCCTTTTTAGGTTGTTTTTCTCAAAACCTTATTCCAGTTCATATAGCATATATTCCAATATTAATACCACCCTTGCTTTTATTAATGAATAAACTTAAAATAGACAGAAGAGCAGTAGCTTGTGCACTTACATTTGGATTAAAAGCCCCATATATTGTTTTACCAGTAGGATTTGGTCTGATATTTCATGGTATAATAAGTGCTGAAATGGTAAGAAATGGTGTGCCTGTTGTAACAGCTGATGTAGCTAAAGTACTATGGTTTCCAGGTATTGGAATGGTTATAGGTCTTCTTGTAGCTGTATTTTACACTTATAGAAAACCTAGAGAATATGAGGATATTCAAATAGATGGCTTGGATGAAACTAAAGGTGAAGATCTTAAAATGAATTCAAAACATTGGCGCGTTTTAATTGGAGCTGTATCTGCATTTGTAATTCAAGTTCTTACAGGCTCTCTTCCTCTTGGAGCATTGGGAGCATTAATTATAATATTTGTTTCAGGAGCAGTTAAGTTCGAGGATGTCAATGGATTACTTGATGGAGGAATCAAAATAATGGGTCTAATAGCATTTATAATGCTTGTTGCCTCAGGTTATGGTGATGTTTTAAGAAAAACTGGAGCAGTAGAAGCTTTAGTTTCATCTCTTGCAGTTATGGTTAATGGAAGTAAACTGTTAGGTGCAGTATTAATGTTACTAATCGGATTATTAGTAACTATGGGCATAGGAAGTTCATTTGGTACTATTCCTATAATTGCTGCAATTTACTGTCCATTATCAATAAAACTTGGTTTTTCACCACTAGCTACTATAGTTCTAATAGGTGTTGCAGCAGCACTTGGAGATGCAGGTTCACCAGCATCAGATAGTACGCTTGGACCAACATCCGGACTTAATGTAGATGGTCAACATGATCACATTTGGGATACGTGTGTACCAACGTTCTTACATTATAATATACCGCTTATGATATTTGGTATTATAGGCGCTATGATATTCTAATTCACATGATGTTAGTTTTTAGTTTGAATAAATTATTAATGAAATTTTAGGAGGAATAAAAATGAAAGAAATATCTTTAACAGGAAATGATTTAACTTTAGAAGATATGGTAACTATAGCTAGACATGGGTGCAAGGTTTCTATAAAAGAAAGTGCTCTAGAAAGAGTTAAAAAATCAAGAGCAATAATTGATGATATAGTTGAAAATGAAAAGGCAGTTTATGGTGTAACTACAGGCTTTGGTGAATTTTGTAATGTGAGTATTTCTAAACAAGATTGTAAAATGCTTCAAAGAAACTTAATTTGTTCACATGCGTGTGGATATGGTCCTAAATTTTCAAATGATGTTGTACGAGCTATAATGCTTTTAAGAGCTAATGCACTATCAAAAGGATTCTCAGGAATAAAACCAGAAACGCTACAAACATTAATTGAAATGATCAATAAAGGAGTTTATCCAATAATTCCTGAAAAGGGATCTTTAGGAGCATCAGGAGATTTAGCACCACTTGCACATATGGTTTTACCTATGCTTGGTGAAGGTGAAGCAGAATATAAAGGAGAGATATTACCCGGCCGTGTTGCTATGGAAAAAGCAGGAATTCCTATAATAGAACTTGATGCTAAAGAAGGTTTAGCACTTATAAATGGTACTCAAGTTTTAACCGCAACAGGAGCTTTAGCTACTTATGATGCTATAATGTTATTAAAAACTAGTGATATAGCAGCAGCTTTATCAATGGAAGCACTAAGAGGAATTACAGATGCTTTTGATCCAAGACTTCATGTACTAAGACCACAAGCCGGACAATTAGCAACAGCAAGAAATATATTAAAACTAGTTGAAGGTAGTACTTATGTAACAAGACAAGGTGAAATAAGAGTACAGGATGCTTACTCATTAAGATGTGTACCACAAATTCATGGTGCAAGTAAAGATACTATAAACTATGTAAAAACTAAAGTTGAAATAGAAATAAATTCAGTTACAGATAACCCTATAGTAACAGAAGAGGGCGACGTAATTTCAGGAGGTAATTTTCACGGAGAACCTATGGCATTAAGCTTTGACTTTTTAGGAATTGGAGCAGCTGAAATTGCTAGTGTATCTGAGCGAAGATTAGAAAGACTTATCAACCCTCAATTAAATGATTTACCAGCATTCTTAGCTAAACATGGTGGATTAAACTCTGGATTTATGATTACCCAATATGCAGCAGCAGCTTTGGTATCTGAAAATAAGATATTAGCTCATCCTGCATCAGTAGACTCAATACCTTCTTCAGCTAATCAAGAAGACTTAGTTAGTATGGGAACAATAGCCGCAAGAAAGGCTAGAGATATAGTTGATAATGCATCAAGAGTAGTTGCAACAGAAATACTCGCAGCATGTCAAGCTATAGATTTCAGAAAAGGCGCTGGATTCAAACTTGGTAAAGCGACACAAGAAGCTTACAACTTAGTTAGAAAAACTGTAGACTTTATTGAGTATGATATAGTTATGTATAAATATTTAGATAAAGTTACTGAACTTGTTAAAAGTGGAAAATTATTAGAAGCAGTAGAAAAAGTGGTTAAAATAGAATATTAATTATTAATGAGTAAAAAAGAGGGTGCTACAAACCAGAAAACAATTTTGGGTATGTAACACCTTCTTTTTAGTTAAAACCATACACGTTCTTCTATATAGATAAACCATTTAATTATTATTATTATCTTTTATCTTTTATAAAACTCATAACCCTCTCCTGATTTGCTGGCATTGTAGTTATATTTACGTCAAGTGCATTGTTTATAGCATTTATAACCGCCGGTGCAACACCATTTGTAGAAATTTCTCCCACACTTTTTGCACCAAAAGGTCCATTTTCTTCTCCATTTTCAATTAAAATAACTTTTACATCCGGCATGTCTGGGCAATTAATAACATGATACTTGCTAAATCTATCTGATTTAATGTTTCCATCTTTATCTATATTAAGATCTTCTGTAAGAGCATAACCTATACCCATTTGTACAGCACCATGAATTTGTCCTTCTACAAAAGTTTTGTTTATTGCCTGCCCAATATCATGTACTGCAAGAAAATCAGTGACCCTTACCATTCCTGTTAAAGTGTCAACCGTAACCTCAGCGAAATCAGCGGCATAAGCTCCTGGATTTGCAGGTGATTTGTATGTATATATAGTGGCTATGTCTTCATTAAATTTAAGTTCTACTTGTATAACTAAATTACCATATGATAACCTATCCCCTTTATTGTTACATATATACCCATTATCTATATATACATCTTCCTCTTTTGAAATTAGCAATCTTGATCCAAAACTTATAAGCTTTTGCTTTATTATTTCAGCACCACTTTTTACTGCAGCGCCGCAAACGTAGGTAACTCTACTTGCTTGAGTTCCGGCACTATCGTAAGGTGTAAACATTGTGTCTGCCTCAAAAACCCTTATGTTTTTTATGTCCATATCAAGGACCTCAGCCGCTATCTGCATCATAGTGGTTACTGTGCCACAACCAAGATCATGGATTGACTGTTTTAAAACAAGACTACCATCCGAATCCATAGATAAGCTGACTGATGTGAAATCAGGAAATGCCCCCTTATACCCATTACCATGAGTTACACAAGCCATTCCTACACCTTTTTTATATCTTCCTTTATCTTTTACTCTATCAAACCTTTTTCTAAAATCAAAAGCTTCTGCCCCTTTTATAACACAATTTAAAATTTGAGAATCTCCAAGAGCAGTACCCCCTGTAGGGTCTTTATCATAAGGATGAACTAAATTTTTCAAATATATATCTATTGGATTCATATTAAGTTTTCTTGCCACATTGTTCATATTTATTTCTGATATGGCATGTATTTGTGGAGAACCATATCCTCTTGCCGGTCCTCCTATAGGGGTATTAGTATAAACTACTCTTCCTCTAAATCTTTGATTGTATATTCTATACAATCTGAAAGCTTTTTTACCCATAGCCATGCATACAGCTTCTGCATTTGTGAAATATGCCCCTGTATCTATAACTACATCTATATCTCTACCAGTTATTTCTCCGCTACTACTTACAGCGGTTTTTATATTTCCAACAACATTATGCCTTGTTCTTGTTGCTATAATGCTTTGAGTCCTGTCAAGAAGTAATTTTGCTGATCTCCCAGTTATAAGTGATATAAATGCACATATTTGTTCAAGAATGGGATGGGTTTTTCCACCGAACGAACCTCCCATAGGGGTCTTAATAACTCTTATCTTATTCTTTGGAATACCAATTGCCTTCGATGTTACAAGTTGAACTTGAAATACCTCCTGGCAGGGTGAGTATATTGTAATATTTTTAAATTCGTCTATTGTTGATATGCATACATGAGGTTCCATTGCTGCATGATGTATCTTTGGAGTCACTACTGTATCCTCAATTATAAAATTTGCATTATTTAAAGCATTTTCAGCATCTCCACATTTAATTACTTTTTCAATTATAAGGTTACTAGTTTCATGGATTTTTACAGAATCTTCTTTAAGCGCATCAAATGGGCTTATAACTGGTGTGAGTTTTTCATATTTAACCTTTATAAGTTTGCAAGCTTTCCTTGCTGTTTCATAATCTTCTGCAAAAACAGCAGCTATCTTGTCTCCTACAAATCTTACTTTATCGTTGAACATAAGTTCATCTTTTACAGTACTAAGTCCTTCGAACCACTTATGCGAATTAAAATAATTATGCGGTGTATTTTCATATGTTAATATCTTTACTACTCCTGGAAGCTTTTCAGCTTCACAAATATCTATGTTAACAATAATTCCATGTGCTATATTCGAAAGTAAAAGGCTTCCATAAAGCATTTCTGGAAAAACCATATCTCCCACATACCTAATCTTACCTGTAACTTTTTCATAAGCATCAAACATTGGAACTTTCTTACCAATATATCTATAATCCTTATTCAACTTTATCACCTCGTGTTTTAGGAAATAACATATAAAATACCTCTTCGCAAAGACCAGCTATTGCTTCTCTCTTATATTCTAAAGAAGCTCTTCCTGGTATTGCATCATCAACTTCTTCCGATAAGCACTCCTTGAAATCTTTAAGAAGCTCAATTGTAGGTACCTTATGTAAAAGTATGCTCTCACATCTTTTAAGACGAAAAGCTTTGGGTCCTAAACTTCCTACAGATATAGTTGCAGTTTCAATTTTATCACCGCAATTTACACAGGCCGCTAGATTCAATTTTGAAATAGTTACCCTACTTCTTGAGCCAATTTTTGAGAAGGCACTCCTATAAGTCTTCCTTAAAGGAATAATGATTTCTATAATAGCTTCATCCTTTTTAATTTTTTTTATAATTTTTTCAACATCACTTGTAAATATTTTACCTTCTCCGTTTATCATCTTTATTTTTGCATCAAGTGCTATAAGAGCAGGTATAGAATCTGCTGCAGGGGCTGCATTAGCTACATTTCCTGCAAGTGTTGCTACATTTCTAATTTGTGTTGAACCAACATTTGATGAGGCCAAACTCAACGCACTTGCGTATTCATTAATTATATTATTTTCAATAATTTCAGTAAAAGTAGAACCCGCTCCTATTTTTATTAAATCATCTTCTATTTTTATATAGTCAAGCTCTTTAATGCCTTTTACATCTACAATTGTTCCCTTAAGTAGTGGATTATTCCGCATTTTTATTACAAAATCTGTACCGCCACTTAACAAATAAGTATCATCATCTGCACCTTTTAAACATTCTACTAATTCATCTATATTAGAAGGAGTTTTAACCATGATATTATTCATACTATCCCTCCATTACCACATTATTTTTTATAGCTTCTTTTACCGCTTCCACAATTTTTACATAACCTGTACACCTGCATAAATTACCTTCTATTGCTATCCTTATCTCATCATCTGAAGGATTAGGATTTTGCATGAGAAGAGCCTTTAATGACATAAGCATTCCAGGTGTGCAAAATCCGCACTGCACTGCCCCCTTTTCTATAAATGCCTTCTGTAACTCATCCAGTTCACCATCTTTTTCAAGACCCTCAACAGTAATTAAATCACTTTCTCTTGCTTGAACAGCAAGTAGCATACATGAATTAACTGCTTTACCATTCATAATAACAGTGCAAGCACCGCATTCGCCCTCACTGCAACCTTCCTTTGTTCCTGTAAGTTTTAAATCTTCTCTTATAACATCTAAAAGTCTTTTAGATGGATCTACATCTATACTGCATTGCTTACCATTTATTTTTAGTTTTAGTAGCATATACATTCCTCCTAAGTCAATTAAATTGCATTATTGCTCTATTACTTTATTAACATTATTCATTAGTTTTCCTCTTTTTAAAACTTCATATGATTTTTGGATGTCTACAGTAAGATTTCTATCAACACTATAGAATGGTATTTCACTTCTTATAGCTTCATAAGCTGCTTTGCTTCCTTTGCCTAAAGAAATATCAGTTCTTAAATCTATTGCTTGGGCTGCATGCATTGCCTCCATACCTAATATATAATACATATTGTCTACAATTTTTCTAGTTTTCTGAACTACATAAGGTGAATTGTTTGCATGATCCTCCATGTCTCCAGCTACTGAAAAATAATCAGCCGTGGCAGGATTTGAAAGATGTCTTATTTCAGTATCTAAAGAAGCAAATGCCTTTTGAATTGTACCAAAACATATTACATTATCAGCTGGTGATAAAAATCTTGGTAGCTTTGTAAAATCAGGAGTACTAAGCTTTATTGTTCTATAGCAAGATATTTTTGACATATGGCTCAGTGCTATTCCTAGCATTTCAAAACCCAATACCCAGTTTGTCACTTCAAAATTTGAGCAAGAAGCCATTCTTCGCTCATCTAATATTACACATGGATTATCATCTGAAGAATTTATGTGTATTGTAAGGTATTTGGTAACATACTCAAGTGCATCTCTAATCGCACCATGAATATGAGAAGTACCTCTGAAACTAAGTGGGTCCTGTACTGGTTTTTTCCAATCTGCATGGTATATAGAACTTCCTTCTAAGTATTCACTTATTTTTTTTGCACTATAAGCCTGTCCTGGGAAAGGTCTTGCTTCATGAGTTTTTGGATCCAGCGGAGAAGTATTTCCATTAATTCCTTCAAGGCTCATTGCGTATACCATATCAGCAGTGTCAAGTAGGTTTTGTACATCTTTAATTACCAATGCTCCCTCTCCTGCAGAAAGTGCGTTAGAGCTCACTATTGCAAGTCCATCCTTTGGTCCTAAAATTGCTTCTTCAATACCAGCTTTTTTAAGTGCATCTGAAGCCGCCATAAGCTTTCCCTCGTAATAGGCTTCTCCTTCACCTATCATACAGAGACCTATATGGGACATACAACTAATATCAGCTTCTCCCACTGATCCTCTTTCAGGTACCACTGGTGTAAGGTTTTTATTTATCATTTCAGCATACTTATAAGCTATAGCAGGTTGTATACCCGTACATCCGCTTAAAAGTCCATTAAGCCTTACAAGCATAATAGCTCTTACTTCCTCAATGCTTGCATTAGGTCCTACAGCAACGCAGTGAGCACGAATAAGATTTGTATTGTACTGATTAAAAAATTCTTTCATAACTTTCTTGTCTTTATTCCAACCAACACCTGTATTAAATCCATAGACAGGAACATCGCTGTCTACTAAATCAAAAACAAGTTGCCTGGAATCCTCAAGTACTTTTTTTGCTGCTTCACTTATTTCAATGCTATAACCTTTAACGGACACATCATAAACATCCTGAATTGTTAAATCCTTTCCTGTCAGTAATAGTACATTGTCCATTTTCTCACCTCATTATATTATTTTGTTATTTACAGTTTTAGGTTAATAGTTCCAGAGATTATTTTATCATCATCTCCGGAACTATGAATTTAGTATTTATAAAGTTCTAAAATTTTATACCTACATCATCATTGCATCTTCATCATTAACTGTTACCTTTTCATCAAGGTGTACTGTTTTGTGATAATTTGGTGAATCAAGCTTTTCATTTTTAACTATCATAACTATTGTACTGTATGCCATAAGTAACATTAGAAACAGTATTGGAAATCCAGCAACCGTAGCAATTTGCTTTGTGGCATCAATACCACTTATCTTTCCACCTGAGCAAAGGATATTTACTATAGCCATTGCTCCCATAACTGTTCCCCAGAATATTTTTAAATAACCAGGTGCTTCAAAATCTGTATCATTATTAGTTGCAGTTGAGAGTGATGCTATTGTTGCTGTCATTGAATCGCATAATGTTGAAATTGAAATTATTATCGTAAAAATGATAATCCAACTCATAAGTGTTGATAATGGGAAATTTTTTAAAAATGCAAATAGCGATACCTCAAGTCCTTTATCTTGTATTGTACTCCACAAATTTGCTCCACTAAGTTGAAGATGGATAGCTGCTCCTCCAAATACTGAAAACCAAACTAACCCGAACAATGATGGAAGTACGAGATTAACTATTAAGAACTGTTTTATTGTTCTACCTTTACAAAGCATAGTAAAGAACAATCCTTCTAGTGGTGCATATGCAAGCCAAATTGCCCAATAGTAAATTGGCCACCATCTTGGCCAATCAGATCCATTTATAGGACTTGTGAAACTAGTCCGTACAAAGAAATTTTGAACAAAGTCTCCTACACCTTGAGTTCCTAAATTTAATATAAATGCCGTTGGTCCAAATACAAATATGAATGCCATTAATGCAAGGAAAATTTTCGAATTTTTATCTGCAAGCCATCTTACACCTTTACTAACTCCTGTATAACTAAATGCGATATATGTTACAACTATTACTATTATAATTATTAACCATAAAGTTTTTCCAGTTTTTATACCTGTTAAAATATTAAGCCCACTACCTATTTGCATTGTGCCTACACCCAGTATTGCAGCAACAGCACCCGCCATAGCAAACAAACATAGATTATCAACTACTGCTCCAACAGTACCCTTAATTTTATCCCCAAATATAGGGTACAGTACCGAACTAACCTGGTACGGTAGTTTCATATTGTATACTGCATATGCTATACCAATACCTGCTATTGAATACATTGCATATGGAATAAATGTCCAATGTATAAAAACAGTAGTCATAGCAAACATCGCCGCCTCCTCAGACTTTGCAGCAATTCCAAGAACCTTTGGTGGATTCATAAAATGGGTTATAGGTTCAGCAATGCCCCAGAACAAAATACCAGTTGCTATTCCTGCAGTAAGTGTAATTGCAAACCAATTCCAGTAACTGTAAGTTGGCTTTGCATCTTTTCCACCAAATTTAATATTTCCATACTTAGAGAACATTAGATATACACAAAGTGCTAAGAAAATGTTACCGGAAATTTGAAATAACCATCCAAAATTTTTAAAAGCGAATTCAACTATAGCATTTTCTCCATTATAGAGAGCTTCGGGTGCAACAATACCTGTTAAAATTGCTGAAACAAAGATGATACCCATTGGAATAAAAATTGACTTTCTGATTTTAGCCTTGTTTTTTATCATTTTTTCCTCCCCTTTAATAATTATTTTATATAATTGAATAATACATTAAATATGTATTATTCAAGAATTTCTAAATTGATATTCTCCTTTAACATTTTATTCAGATACTATTTATTTTAATTAGTCTTAATTAAAAGTGCATCCAATAGTTCATTTTTAAAAAGGACCAAAATTAATCTTAACGGATACTATTAAGAATATAATACCAACACCCCAGATTAATAGCATAAGGGCATAATATATTTTAACCATTCACTAAAATATACTTTAGAAATGCTATTAAACCGCCAACAGTAGGATAACAAACATTTGATAATCCATCATTAAATTGGTAAGCTAGTATGGCTATCTGTCTATTAAGTCCAATAATATCTGCCGCAGGAACCATTATTGGTAAAGTAACCATGGCCTGTCCACTTACAGAAGGTATAAAGAAGTTAATAATCATTTGTACAATCATCATTGCAACAGATGTTACATAAGCAGGTAACCCTTTAAGTGGATAAGATATTCCATATACGATGGTGTCTGCAATATGTCCCTGATCCATAACAACCTGAATAGTCCTTGCTAATCCCACAGCCATTGCTCCTATAATATAGGTTGCAGACATTTGAGGGATTCCCCATTTCCAATTAATAGTACCATACACTATAAACCCAATCGATGTAACAAAAACACCTAATATTAGTTTGTGCCTTAATGTAAAAGGCATATCTTGTTGATTATCATTAGAAATCAGATGACTTGTGTCCATTCCGTAAACAATGCTCTTAGTAGGATCTTTTTTGATTTTAGCAGCATAATGAAGAACATAACCAATTTATACTATCATAAGAGCTGCAAATATTATAAGTCTAAAACCAGAAAACATTGGTAGTCCTGCTATGTTCTGACCAATGCCAACATTCCAAGGATTTGAAGGTCCCGCTGTCCAACCCATAACAATACCCACTAGTGCAATTGAAATACCCACTAACGCATCATAGCCAAGGGCTAATGCAATGCCTATACACAGTGAAGCAAATGGAATAGCAGCTTCAAGCATTCCAGCAAAAGCTCCAAGGCAACCAAAAAAGAGCATAATTACAGCCAGAACCCAGTGACTTCTTTCTTTACCAATTATTTTTGTTAACCTAAATATGGCTGATTTAATAGCTCCAGTCCCATCAAACACATTTACAGCTCCACCAATCAACAATATCATAATAACTAAAGAAGAAGCTGCTTGAATGCCCTATGGAATTGCCACAAAAATATCAAATACTCCTACAGGTGTTGAATTAATTAAATGAAAACTGCTAGCATCAACCATACTTGTTCCGTTTACATCAACTCGGTTAAACTCTCCAGCTGGAATAATGTACGTAAGTATTGCTACAAATACGATAATGCCAAATAGTAGTACAAACGCATGGGGAAACTTGATTTTTTTCTTTTGTTTTGTTCTTTTCCGGTTTTTGAATTTGTCAATTTAATCATCCTCCCTAATTTAACATTTTAAACCTATTTAGTTTTTAGTTATGAAAGAAAAATCAGCTTTCAAATTCTTTGCAATAACGTTTACATTAAGCAATAAAAAATCTGTAAATTAAGCTATGCTTTACATTCTTTTTAAAGAGTTATATATTATTATTAAAGAATCTATGTGTAGTGACTGTTTTTAAAAAATTCTAAATTATTAAAAAACTGATTGTCTCAATTTTATCATAACAATGTCTAAAGAAAGTCAAAATTAAAATCTAATTTTTGTAGGTGATTATTATAATAGTAATACATGTAACTCTTCTTGGAACACCCAGTGTTAAAATGAATAATATGCAGATACACTTTTCCTTTAAAAAGGCTGAAGCTCTTTTTTACTATATTTTAATTAATAAACAGGCATCCAGAGATACACTTATAAATCTTTTTTGGCCTGATTTTGATGAGACTACAGCAAAGAAGGATCTTAGAAATGCATTTTATTCTATAAGAAAAGCAATTAATTATAATGTTTTCATGTCACCCAAACGTGAAATAATACTTGTTAATCCAGAAATTCATTTTATTTGTGATATATTTGACTTTATGAGCAATAACAAAAACTCGCTAAGTCTTTATAATGGTGATTTTTTAGAAGGCTTTAACGTTAAAGATGCCAAAGGTTTTGAAGAATGGATGTTACAAAGCAGAGAATATTATAGAGACGTTTATACTAATGGTCTTCACAAAGCCGTGATATGCAATATGCTTGGTAACAATCAAGACCTTGCCATAGAATATTGCAAGAAAATAATAAATTTAAATGAATTTGATGAGGAAGCATATAGAAGCCTTATGAAAATATTTTTAAAACTTGGAAAATATGATAAAGCAGAGATAGTGTATAATGATTTAAGAGAAATACTAAAAAGGGACCTTTCAGTTACACCTAATGAAATAACCACAAAACTTTATATGGAAATATTAAAAAAGAAATCTTTAATCTCATCATTTGAAAGAAATACTGGAAGCTTTTTTTATAAAAGAGACAAAGAAATGTTAGAGTTGAATAACTATTTAATTGATTTTTTGGATAATAATCCATCTAAATCTATCATTATAAAAGGCCAGGCTGGTATAGGTAAAAGCAGACTTATTTATGAATTTATAAATACACTTAAAGATGATAGAATCACTATCTTCAAGACTGAGTGCTACCAGTCAGAAGCAGTTTATTTTTTAAAACCTTGGAATAGAATATTTGAGCAAATATACAAATATATAGATAAAAATAATATAGTAATCCCACCAAGATTTAATAGTATAAGTTCACATCTTTTCCCTTTCTTAGATTTAAAAAATTGCGGTGGAGCTTATGAAAGCACCTTTTTACAAGGCAACAATAATGAAACAAACTATCAAGCTGCTGAAAATGCACTTTCCGGTATTTTAAATATTATCAGTGCTAATAAAAAACTTGTTTTTTACTTTGATGATATACAATGGATTGATAATATAAGCCTTAACATACTCAAAAATTTGATTGTAAAAAATGATTCCATACTATTCATATTAAATATAAGAAATGACTACAAAATTGAGTTTGATGAATTCATTACTTTTTTAAAACCTCGTAAACTTATTCATGAAATTGAGCTAATGCCATTAACCCTTGAAGAAACATTTGATTTTTCGCATAATTGTTTTAGTAATCATAATTTTTCTGAAAACGAAAAAAACATTCTACATAAAAAAGCTCAAGGAAATATTTTTTTTCTTATTGAATTGTTAAACATTCTAAAAAACAAAGGCAAGCTAGATGAAATCCCTTCAAAAATTGTAGATATCTTAAAAACAAGACTTTTTGACATATCTAAAGATGAAAGAAAGATACTTAACATACTCTCTATATTTTTTGATATGGCAAATTTGGAAGAAATTCAATGCGTTTATAATGGTAATTATCTTAACTTACTTGATATTTTAAGTAGTCTAATAAAGAAGAAATATATACAAGAAATAAAAAAAGATTGTATTTATTATTCCTTTAATCATAACATGATGGCACTACTTGTCTATAAGGAGCTTACTGAATCTCAGAGAATGTTTTATCACCTTTTAATAGCAGAGATGCTTGAAAAAGATTTAGTTAATAGTGATAAAGATGTAACATTATACTCAAAGATTATTTATCACTATGAAAATAGTGACAATAAGATTAAATCACTGGAATACAAAATAAAGAATTTAAGTAACTATCTGCATAATTTTCACGAAGTATTTCCAATACTATGCAATGGTAACCCTAGTGTAAATGGATTTGCTTTTTTATCTTCAAAGCAACTATGTAAAGAATTTTCAATTATAAGACATAATATTGACATGCTCAAAAGAGAGGATAAATATAAATGCAGTGAACTACAAAAAATAGATATGGAGTTTTCCTATATTATCGCTAGAGATTATATAAGAAAGGGCAATAATACTAAAGGACTTAAAATAGTGACTTGTCTAATAAATGCATCAATAGATTTAAACGATTATAAATTTACATTAAGGTGTTATAAAATAATAATTTATTATTGCATAAACACCTGTAATACAACAATGATGAAAGACTATATAGATAAGGCAATAGATATTGCAAATTGCTATAATCTTAATGAAGAGCTCTCAGTATTACTTCGCCATAAAGGATATCTTCATATTATGTTAAAGGAATATAATATTTCTGAAAAGACATTAAAGCAATCTATTAATATTTTTACAAAAATAGAAAGCAAAAATAACTTTTCTCTTAATATAGCTGCTGCATATAATTATATTGGAGAAAGCAGGAGGCTTCAAAGCAAGTACCATGAAGCTATTTGTTATTATGATAAAGCCATAGCAACATTAAAAAATCAAGAAACTATTCTTGGTTTGCCCATATTTTATACAAATGCAGGATTGTGTTTTTACAAAATGAAGAATTACACTTGTTCTAAGAAATACATTCTAACTGCACTCAAGCTATATTCTAAAATTGATTGTATCTGGCAAAGAAGTACCGCTTATTGTGTATATACTCTACTTATGATAGCAGAAGAAGATACCCAATCAGCAATAACCAATTATAAAAGAGCATGCAAATATAATAATATGATGAAAAATCCATCTGAAAAAGAGCTTCTAAATGAATTAAAAGAATTATTAGGGCAGTAAACTGCCCTAAATGCCACCAATAGATAAACCATTTAATTCACAAAGGGTATTTACAACAGAAAAAATCAATACAGCTGCTAAGTTTGCTGTAATATTGTCTTGATCAAATCTTGGTGAAACTTCAGCTATATCAAAACTTACTACTTTGTTTGACCTTAAAATGTATTTAACGAATTTTAATACACCTTCGGGATCAAGCCCAAGTGGCTGTGATGCACTTACTCCTGGAGCATATGCTGTAGAAAATACATCTGAGCATATAGTTACATATATGTGATCTGTTGATTTTATGAAATCATCTATTTCTTCAATGAATTTCCAATTGTCAGTAGATACCATATCCTTTGCAAGTATGTATTTAGCACCCAGTCTATCCGCAGTTTTAAAAAGATCTATAGTGTTACTGTGCTTTTGAACTCCAATGCACAGATATGAATATTTAAGTTTTCTCTCACTACAAATGTCTGCTATTTGCCTAAACATTGTTCCAGAACTTGCCCCCTTTTCATAAGGTCTCAAATCAAAATGTGCATCGAAATTTACTATTCCAATACTAGGCTGTTTATTTTCTTGTAATAAATAATTTAAGATACCACTATAATTTCCAAAAGCGACTTCATGACCTCCACCCAAAACAATAGGAAATAGATTTAAGTCTAAAACTCTTTGGACGGCTTCCGATAGAAGCTCTTGGCTTTCTGAAAGTGTGCAATCCGTGCATAATATATCTCCTACATCAAAAAGCTTTACCTTTTGTGAGAAATTACATGGAAGCTTAGCTAATTCTTTTCTTATATACTCAGGCCCCTTTTCTGCCCCTGTTCTTCCACCGTTAATCCTTACACCTTCATCACAACAAAAACCAATAAAAGCAAATCCCAGTTTTCCAGTGTAGGCAATTAAATCATTTCTTTTTAAATCTATTATGTTTATACATTGATGCCATCTAAAAGCATCATAATTGTCTTCGCTATCAGTTCTTCCCGTCCAAACTGTTTTATCTGTTATCTTGTAGTTTTTATCAAACATATTACTTATCCTCCCTCATCATTACCATGGTTTATAATTATAGTACAATATCAATCTATTTTAATTCTATTGTATATAAATACTTACCTTATTTTATATAATACTATTAATACATCAAAAAAACGTCTAAAAGTCCACAACACCAATATAAACTTAACACTTTTACCCACAAGTACGTAATAAAACATGAAATTTTAAAACTAAATCTAAATAAACCTAAATAAACTAACTTATAAAACGATATAGTATTATACTAACTAATAATTAGGGGGATAAATAATTGTTTAAAAACAAATTCGCTGCAATTTTATTATGTACTTTTATAATAATTACCACTTTAGGTTTTTCTAAGGTTATAGTAACTGCTTCTGAAATAGTAAGTTTAGAAGTCAACGTAAAACAGTTTGGGGCTAAAGGTGACGGACACACAAACGATACAAAAGCCATTTTAAACGCAGTTAAATCTATATCAAAAACAAAATCAAAGGGAATTGTGTTTTTTCCAACTGGGGATTATATAGTAAATACTACTATTACTATTCCTGCAGGTGTATCCGTTACTGGTGATAGTAGAGATTCTACAATAATCAAACGTTTAGATACTAAAAGCACCGCAATATTTAATTTAAAAGGTAATCAAATTATTAGAGATATAGCCTTCAAATCTCGTATTAATTTATACCCTAGTGGTGACGATATTACTATAGTAGATTGTAAAATAAGCGGCACATCACAAGGTATCCAAAATGCTTCAACTATTAAAGGATTAACTGTATCTAACACCTTATTTGATGGTTGCGGGTATGGTATTTTATCAAATAAGTCACCTTCCTATGACACTACTATTAGTGATTGCAATTTTATAAATTCCACAGCTGACGACATAGAGATTAATTCTCCTAGTAAACGCTTTATAATAGAAAATTGTAATTTTAAAAACAATGTATCAAAATCAATTTCCTCAGGTTTTGGAATAGGAGTTGCAGTACATGCGAAAGAAATTACTATAAATAACTGCAATTTTTTAAACATAGCTTGTCAAGCAATCCATTGTGAAGATTATTCAGAGGTAACTATAACTACCTGTACCTTTAAGAACTCTGGTAGAAATAAGCACCCAGGTAATCCACACTCAGATATTGCTGTATTATCAAGTGCTAAGGCTAATATTTCAGATTGCGTATTTCTAAAATCTGATAGTGGATATTCTGTAATAGGTATATATAGCAATAACTCCATAATTAAAGGGTGTAAATTTTATGAAAAATGGTGTGGCTATTCTTCTAACTATTATGATTGTGAATTTTACGGTGATGAAGCACTAGCCGCTGGCAGTAGATTAGGTAAAGGAATAGATAGCCCAAGTGCGCAGAAGATAGTTTCCAATTGTAAGTTTTCTAATCTATCTGTAGGGGTTGAATTTGGTTATCTTGCTGCTGGCTCATATGGAGGTACAGTAGAACACTGTGTATTTACTAATTGTGATAGTGGAACAGCATCTAAACGTACTTCTACAATGATATATGCAGGTGCTAGCGAGGTAGTAAAAAATAATCTGTTTAAGTCCTGTATTGTAGGGGTAAGTTTACCTAATGGTGGAAATGCTCCAAGAAGGAATTACACAGTAATTAATAATTTATTTTCCAGTTGTAAATCAGATTTAATTTTAGGAACTTATATTCCAGGTTATAAACGCTTAGTATCTAATAATCTAAAAATAATCCCATAATATGAAATGAATTAATTTGATTATGAATCACTTTTACCATTCCTATTGTCCACTGATGATTATAAAAATACTTGAAGCGAAAGAACAAGAAAGTATTACTCTTTCTTGTTCTTTTGTTGTATATTAAATTAAAGATTAAGTTCAATATTATGAATTTTCTATATTTATCGCAAAGAGGAATCTCATAGGCAAGCATTACAATCCATCCTGCCAAGCAACTTAGAGCAATCCCCACAATTTCCATTTTGCTAATAAGCAAATATACAAAAAATACTCTAGTGGCTATTTGTAGAAATGTTGACCTTAATGTAATCTTTAGATCTCCCATTCCCCTAAAATAGCCTTGTAATCCATTGGTCCAACTTGGCAACAAATAGAAAAAAGCCATAAGTTGAAGATAAGTTACACCAAACTCTACAACAATTGAATTTTTATTAGGCACAAATAAATGCATAATATTTTTTGCTCCAAAGTATACTAATACAGCTATTATGCACCAATATAAAGTTTCTATTTTCATACCGGGGTAGTAACCGCAAAACGCGGATTTTATACGTTAAGACATATATTACCAAAATACCGATATATTCAAAGAACTCTTTGAATATATCGGTATTTTAATTACTCTAAAATATATTTTAAACATATTCCTTAAAAATGAAAAAGATAGGATTTGAGTCACACTATATGAACATTTCGAACTAATTAAAAAGAAATGAAAAGTTAAAAGCGGCTATAATCATGGGTAAATATTCATTTAAAATATCAGAAGAAATAAAAAAAGGTATATTAAGATCTTTGCTTACTTATAAAGTTTTTATTTTACATATTAGGAGGAATTTTTAAACTAATATATAATATTGTAATTCGTACTAAAATAAAATAATTGGAGGTATAATTAAATATGAAGAAATTCAAAGGTTTAGTTTGTTTAACTTTGGCACTAGGTTTGGTTCAATCGTCTATGGTATTTGCAGTAGAAAACTTAAATACTTCAGAACGCATACCATCATACATGGAACCAGGGTCAGTAATACAATATAATTCTAATAGAGAAATGTCTTTATTTAAGAAAGGAACTACGGCTAATAAATTAAATAGCAGTAACTATGAACCCTCCAGTGACTTGCCTAAAATAACAGCTAATATGACTGTAATTTACGATGCATTAGGGGGTCCAATTGTTGTAATTCCAAAATCAAAGTCAGATTTAAATGTTGTTATGAAAGAAGTTAAATTGACTAGCACAGACAAACCTATGATTGCTACTACTCAAACTCAAATAGGTACAATATCATGGTTTGATATTTGGGCAGAAGATTATACTTTCACCCATTATTATGCAGATGATGGTGCTGCTCATAGAACTATTGCCGCATTTACTCCTGTGTCAGTTGTTAATGCTTCTAATAAGAAATATACTACTGTTAGGATATTGGATAGAGGTACATATGTAAACGGAAGAATTTTAGATATGGCAAAATACTCCTTTAACCTTGTTGCAAAAGAGTCAGATGGATTATTTCGTGGATCAATTGGTTAGTAAAAACAACTATGCATAAGCACAGTAAAAAATTTATTATTATTTTTAGTATACTAATAGTTTTACTAGTTGGATATGCTATAAGTAATAAATTTATTGCTAAAAAAACTACGTTATCGTTATCTGTAAAATCATCACAAGAGAAACTAATTATATCTACTTTTTCCATAGATAATAAAGGTAGTATATTATCCTTAGATATTAAAAGTAGAATTGAGAAATATCTTATAACTGATAGACATGTAAGTATTACCGGTGATTTATATAAGGATAATTCTAAAATAGTCTATGCAGATGCGTTAGGTGATTATTATCCTTGGCAAATTTATCTGCATAATTTTAAGGAAAATAAAATTTTCCAGGTTACAGATAACAAGACTGCAAAATCTCATCCCAGAGTTTCGGATGATAATTCAATATTTTTTTTAAATGCACCTAATGGAGTAATTAAGGTTGCTAAAATAAAAATTGATACTAAATCTTATGACATAATTGACAATGATGATTCAGATAGAGAAGTAGATACTTTCAGCATTAAACATAATAAATTGCTTATATCGACCAATTCAATTAGTTTAAGATTAAAAAGTTGGAAAGAAAATCAAGGACACCTAAAACCATTGATTCATACTATTTTTGAAGTAAACTCAAATACAAATAGATTAAGTAAAATTGCAACAATAAAAGCTTCATTAATAGAATCTATTTCATATAATTCTACTTATAAAAAGGTTCTTATAGGTGGTTCTGATATAAATGAGAATCCGGGGGTTGGTATATATGAGTTGTCTTTAGATACAGGACATTTAACTACTATAATAACAGATAGCACTTTAGCTAATGCTTACAATTCAATTGTAAGTAAAATTGCACATCCTGTTTTAGTAGAAATGTCCAATGATGACAGCCATATATATTTTACTGGAGTACCTAAAAACAGCAAAGAAATAAAAGTTAATGAAATGTCCTGCTATCCAACAGCTATATTCAGTTATAATATCAATACCAAAGAATTAGAAAAGATATTTAATCCTAAAGTTTCGAGTTTAATTTATGGTATGACTATTAAAGATTAAATATGTAAGTCGGATACAGCCGATATGCATGTAAAAATGAGCCACATCATGGATAATAATTTCTTGATGTGGCTTTTAAGGTAGTTTATTGAATATTAACGAATTTCAAGCAAATAAACTCAGCTTAAGCTTAAGCCATTGCTTCCAATGGTTCGAATCTCTAATAATCTACGACCTATTTATTAGTATTTCATTATAGTAAATACAATTCTAATTTTTATAAATTATTGCAATATATCCCTCAAAGGCCATCACTCATTCTCCAATTAACCACATTACTCATTTGTTTATAGCTTATTCCTTTTACTGCTTGTTCCATTTTCTTAATCCCTATATTTGTCCCAAGCGCCATAAGTGAAGCTGTTATACATGCTCTTTCATTATCGTTTGGTTCTTTGGGTCTAGTAATTTCGGATACTTCATTTATTGAAATCACAAATTCATCCCAGTGCATAACATCCTCAATAGTTTTAAAATCAACGGAAGGTTTACCCTCTTCTTTAGCTTTAATTATTGCTCTACCAAGCTCTACATAATTATGGAGACTTATATTTGCCTTTTTTCCATTCTTCTTCATAAGATTTTCCTGCTCTTTTTTGCCAAAGGACTGCACACCCTGTATCTGAATATCATGTATTTGGATAGCCTGATCTATAAGTTTACTGCAAAAATTAACTAAATATATTGTAAGAATAGAATATCTTTTTTTATCATCAAATCTTTTAAAATCATAGGCTTCATAATTTGATCCTAATTTATATAATTCGTCAATTCTATTATTATGTATACTGCGTAAATCAATGTTTTCAAGCTTTAAACTGCGAATATACTCAATTCTATCCGCAACTGCATTGAAAGCATTTGATGAGGACTTCCCTGATATTTCACGAAGCCAGGATAATTTAGTTTTTTTTCTGTACTTTGAACATTTATCAATATATCAAGACTTTTCTTTTGCTCATTTGATACTGATGTAGATATTACATCAAAAATTTCATTATCAACATAATTTCTAACTTCAATTATAATATTTTCAATAGTTACTATAGATGGCAGCAGAACTTTAGATTTTTTAAGTTCATTAATTGCTTCTATAATTAGATATTTTAGATTATTATTCTTTAAGGCTTTATATATTAAATAATTAACTAAACATTCTCTATCTGTAATTTTCAATCTCTTATACCTATATAGGTTTAATATTGTACTGCAAAACTAATCAAGCGTTTAGGAATATTTCCGTCTGTCATATCTGTCATGACTGTTTGTCACCATCCTATCTTTTAAATAAGTATTTCTGTTCATCCGAATATAGCTAACACCCCCTATTATATGATTAAAAACACTAAAAACACACCCAACTGTAGAATTACTTAACTAGCATAAAAAAAACCTAATATATCAATAAAAAAAATAAGGATACCAATTTGGCATCCCTATTTTTCAATTTTTCCTATAACGGTGGATATAACTACTATTAAGTCAGAGATAGATTTATTGAAATCTTCAATTTTCTTCTCAAATCTTACTAGCAAATATATACTCACACCTATAGGGAAGCCAACTGTATTAACCAGTTTAACAAATGCATCATACATGAAGCATTACCTCCCACACCGTTATAAATAATATATATGCTTATTCCAATTGTTTTGCATGAGTTTATAAATATATTTTAAGTCAAAATCAGCTCTAATTTCACTTTCTTTTGTCAAGCTCTTATTTCATTATCTTCGTACTCAATTAATGATTGCAATCTCTTGGTATGTCACTTCCATTAAGAAAATTGAATGGACGAAAATAAAAGCCACTAAGTTAACCTTAGTAGCTTTTATTTATAACCTGGCGATGACCTACTCTCCCACAAAGTTACCCCTGCAGTACCATTAGCGCATTGAAGCTTAACCGACCTGTTCGGTATGGGAAGGGGTGTTACCTTCATGCCATAATCACCAGATAGAGAATATAAATATTCTCTGAAAATTGCACAGTGAATTAGTCTTCTTCCTTACGTCAGAAGCCTTATCGCATTATCTTTAAATAACTTGGTCAAGCCCTCGACTTATTAGTATTAGTCAGCTGAACATGTTACCATGCTTACACCTCTAACCTATCAACCTGGTGTTCTTCC
>NZ_JAHLDL010000002.1 GCF_018861315.1 Clostridium bowmanii
AGATAATATTTGATTATATACAAATCTACAACATCCAAAGGTTTTGCCCATCTGAATTTCTTGAAGCTCAGTAGGATATATTCTATATTTAGATCCTTTTAACATAGATAAATTCACCTTCTTTCTATAAGTTAATTATACCATTTAAACGCAGTGGTATCAACACTTAGTATGTGTAATTTACTTATATTTTATACAATAATACTTAACACCACTAACTCATGACTGAAGTAACGAGAGTGCGTGGCGAAATCTTCAAAATGGTGTTGATAAAGGAAAAATAGGATTTAAACGAAAACATGTAAGATGTTAAAGTACCCATAGGGGGTTAGCAGCATAACAACGAGATGCCTTGCTATCAATACAAGCTTAATAAAGCAACCCAACATATAATTGTATGGGTTTTCTTTATTTTCTAATTTATTTTATATTTATATATTGCAATATATGCCAAGTTATTCTATATTTAAACAATATTAGTTTATATTTAAATCATTGTTAATTTTACATAATTTATAGAAATACTTTTAGGAGTAATATAGGGGGAGTTATTATTATGTTTTAAAAAAAGACTAACACACAATTCTTTGATGATTTTATTAAAGAAATGCACAATCAAGAACAACTTGGATATAATGATACCCGTGATTTTCCAAATACAGTGGAAGCTTGGAGTGACAAACTTCATCCGGAGGATAAAGATTTTACATTAGGGGAATTTGGTGCATGTATCGCAGATACTACAGGCAGAAAAGAATATGATGTAAATTATCGTTTGATGACAAAATCAGAAGGATATAAATGGTATAGAGCTGCAGGGAGAATTGAACGAATCGATGGTGGAAAACCATCTATGTTTATTGGGATTTTTGTAGACATAACGCAGGAACAAGAGAATCAACGTTTATTAGCTATTTCGGCACAGAGACATGATGCGATTGATTCTGTTCTTACAGAAGGTTCGTGGAGCATGGATGTAATTGGAAAAGACCCATCAAATCCCAATAATGAATTCTGGTGGTCGGATCAATTTAGAAAATTATTGGGTTATAATGACGAAGCAGATTTTCCTAATGTACTCAATTCGTGGAGTGATAAATTACATCCACAGGAAAAACAGGCTGTATTAGATATGTTTAATAAGCATATTGTGGATTATTATGGGAATACACTTTATGATTTAGAGTACAGGCTTATGCATAAAGATGGTCTGTACAGATATTTTAAAGCAGTTGGAAAAACTATTAGGGAAAGTGATGGAACACCTATTGTTGTCGCAGGTGCGTTACAGGATATAACTGAAATGAAGAAAAGTAAGGAAATATTTGAAGCTGATATGGGAAGTCATATCGATGATTTGTCAAAAGGATTATCTGAGATTTCTTTAACGGTAGAAGATGCTACCTCGCAGGTTCAGGAAATTGCACTTCAACAGGAAAATATAACAGCAGCAGCAAAAATAGTAGGTGAAAAAGTAGGTAATACCTTAGAAATAATTGGATTAATACAGAAAATAGCAAGTCAGACAAATCTGCTCTCACTAAATGCATCTATTGAGGCAGCTAGGGCAGGTGAGGCAGGAAGAGGCTTTACCGTTGTTGCTAATGAAGTAAGGAATTTGTCTCAATCCAGTAACGAGACTTCTAATCAGATATCTGCAAGCCTAAATGAAATGAAAAAATCCATAGATGATATTTTAGAGAAGATTGTAAGTATTAACGATTCCATTTTATCACAAACCTCTAACATGGAAGAAATTCATGCAACGGTAGAAGAATCAAATGCATTAGCGGCTCAAGTACGAGAGATAGCGGGTACAGTATTTAAATAGGATTTACGATCAAAGCGAATTTGGTACAAGCGATGGTTGCAAAGTTTTCATTTTTAATTTATTATGTTATTTAGTAATGATAATAGTTGCTATCATTACTAAATAATATGTAGAGAGAGGTAATTAAAATGGCTTTTGTGAAAATGAGTGAATTAGCCTTCACGGAATTTAAAAAGTTTCTTAAGGGAAACAATGTAACATCAAATGAAATAAGAATTAATTTAACAGGTAATGGCTGAAGTGGCCCTGTATTTAATCTTGTTCTGGATGAACAAAAGGAAGATGACAATATTGAGAAATTTGAAGATATTAAATTAGTAGTAAAAAAGAGTGTTAATGATGAATTTGGAACTTTAGTAATAAAATGTGGTGAGGAAAATGATTTAGGTGGTTTCTCTATCGAACTAGAAAATAAACAAGAAGGCGAATGTGCTAGTTGTAGTAGTTGTAATTAAAAATTCAATTAATGCTTCATACAAAAATTTATTTTAAAATTAAACTTATTATTCAGAAATGCAGTTATGAAAGTCCTCTAATATAGGGGGCTTTTTGATTTTTTATTATAAAATTTTTTTAATTACGATTGACTATATGGTATAGAAATAAGAAGCAATTAAAGTTGCCACATTAAATGAAATAAATTGGTATGGAGCGAGTATTAGAAATCGTATACAATGAATTCATAAGGTAGCTGAGGAGGTTAATGAATTGGTTACACTTAGTAATAGACAAACAGATATTATAAATTTTTTATCAAACCAAAATACTTATATAACAATAAAAAACATTTCAAAGATGTTTGATATAAGTGAAAGAACAATAAGAAGTGATTTGCACTCTATTCAATATGCATTGAAGGAATATAATGTTTTTTTAGAAAGAAAACCAAGAGTTGGAGTAAAGCTGAATTTTGATGAAGGGGAAATTGAAAAATTTTTAAATATGCATGAGCATAAAATTTATTCAGCCCAGGAAAGAGTACTATTTGCTTTGATTATCATTATGACAAAAGAAAAAACAACATTTGAAGAATTAGCAGAGAAATTACAAGTATCTAAAAATACAATAATCCAAGATTTAAAGTCAGCCAAAATATTATTAAAAGAGTATGATATTAAAATTGAAAAGAAATCATATTATGGAATATTCTCAGAGGGAAATGAAGATGAAATCAGAAGCTATTTATTACTGTTATATAAAAAATCTACTAAGTATATTCAGTTAGATATAAACAAATATCTCATCGAATGCCTTAGGTTAGATAATAATGATATTAGAAGATTTACAGAAAGTATTGAAATTTTGGCTAGTGTTAAGTATTCAGAAGAAGGTTTAGATGAACTAGAGGTTTTGATAAAGTTCTCACTTTGTAGAATCAGTATTGGAAATACTGTTAAATATAGCAGTGATTATATTAAGCAGCAGAAAGTAAGTGAAAATTATGCAATATTAAAAGATTGTGTAAAAGACTTAAATTATAAGATTACAGAAAGTGAAATATGTTATTTGTTAAAATTATTTAGCGGAGCTAAAAGTACATTAGGTAATTTTATAACTACAAACTCAGAAGTTGATAAATTAACAGCTAATATTATTAAGGATATGTGTGATGTCATTAACATTAATCTAATAGAGGATGTAGATTTTAAAGAACAAATGTCAATTCATTTAAAAGTAGCAATTTTTAGATTAAAAAATAATCTTCTAATAGATAATCCAATGCTTGAAGAAATAAAGTATAAAATGTCTTTTATTTATAGTATCACAGAAAAAATACTTTCAGAGTATGAAAGTGTATTAAAAATTAAGTTTCCAGAATCAGAAATTGCCTATATAGCAATGTATTTTGATGCCTTATATGAAAGAAATGTAAAAGAAAAGTTTTCATATAAGGTGTTAATAATATGTAATGGTGGACTTGCTACATCAAGTCTTTTAAAGACAAGAATAAGAGCGATGATTCCAGAAATTGAAATTTTAGGTATATGTAGATTAAGAGATGTAGAAAGCAGTTTAAAAAATTATGATGTTGATTTTTTAATCAGTACAGTACCTCTTGTCTTAGATAATTACAAAGTAATACAAGCTAATCCACTTTTAGAATTAGCTGATATAGAAAAAATTAATAAAGAAATATTTAGTAGAAGATATGAAAAAAATTGTAAATTTCTTGTGGAAAAAGTTCGGAATAAAAGTCAAAATGGTTTAAGTAAAATACTACCCCAAAAATATTCACAAATAGGTGTAGAACTAAAGGATTGGCAAGAAGCTATAAGTGTAGCCGCAGAACCGTTAATTGAAAATGAAAAAATTAAAAGGCAGTATGTTAGTGAAATAATTAAAGTTATAGAAACCTTAGGCAACTATATGGTATTTATACCTGAAATAGCTTTTGTTCATGCAGAACCTACTTTTGTTATAGAAAATTCAGTAAGTGTTCTAGTGTTAAAAAAACCAATTAAATTCGGAAGTCAGAAAGAGACGTTAGTAAAAGTAATAATTGTCTTAGCGAACAAAAATGAAAATATGAATTTAGTAAATTTAATAAATATCATAACAAAGGAAGGCAATATAAAAAAGCTAAAGCAAGCTAATTGTTATGAGGATATAGAAAATATTAAGTAGTAGTTGGGAGAGGATCAAACATGTTCGTAGAGATTATTGATAAAGTAGATAATTATGAACAAGCAATAAAGATTTCATGTGATATCTTGGAGAGAAATGGAGTTGTAGAAAGTAGGTATTATTATTCAATAAAAACTAAAATTAAGGAATTTGGTTCATACTTTTGCATTGGAGATGGGATATGTATGCCTCATGCAAGACCAGAAGATGGAGCTTTAAAAGAAGGCCTTTGTGTATTAAAACTTAATAATCCAGTAGAGTTTGATGGAAAATTAATAAATGTATTTTTCACATTATCAGCAAAGGATAGTGAGTCTCACATAGGTTTAATAAGAAAAATTGCTGAGGTATGTATGAATAAAGAAAAATTAAACATTATTAAAAATTCAAAAAATAAAAAAGAAATTATGGAGGTAATGTAAAATGAAAAAAATTATGGCAGTATGTGGCTCAGGATTAGGTTCAAGCTTTATGGTGGAAATGAATGTTACGGAGATTTTAAAAGAATTAGGTGTAACAGACCAATATGAAGCATTTCATACATCACTTGCAGACGTAACAAGTGGGGATGCAGATATTTTTGTTACAGGGTTAGACCTTGCAGATAGTGCAAGTCATTTACCAAACCTTATAGTATTAAATTCAATAGTGGATAAGGATGAATTAAGAGAAAAAATCAAAGAAAAAATAAACTTATAAAGTATGAAGAAAAATTTATGAAAATCATTGTGATTTAATAAATTTGAGGAGGAATAAATATGAATGGAATTTTAAAAGTCTTTGTTGATTTTTTATCACAACCAGCGATAATTATAGGAGTTATTGTTCTTGTAGGATTATTACTTCAAAAGAAAAGTGCAGACGTAATTGTCAAATCAACATTAAAGGCTATGGTAGGTTTTGTAGTTATACAGGCAGCAGCAGGGGTTATTGTTGGATCCTTAAATCCATTTGGTGTTATGTTTCAACAAGGATTTCATGTTTCAGGAGTTATACCAAATAATGAAGCAGTAGTTGCTATGGCTTTAAAAGAATATGGTACACCTACAGCTTTAATTATGACATTCGGTATGGTAGCAAATATATTTATAGCAAGAGTTACAAAGTATAAATATATATTTTTAACAGGACATATTACATTATATGGAGCATGTATGATTTCAGTTATACTAGTTTCATCTGGAATGACAGGAATACACTTAATATTTACAGGAGCATTAGCCCTAGGTCTTATGATGGTAATCTCACCAGCTATACAACAACCTTTCATGAAGAAAATTGTAGGAAATGATAGTGTAGCATTAGGACATTCAGGAGGAGCTTCATATGCACTTGCAGGATATATAGGTAAAATCGTAGGCAAGGGGTCAAAATCTACAGAAGAAATGAATGTTCCAAAATCATTAGGCTTCTTAAGAGATTCAGTTGTATCTATATCATTAACAATGGTAATTCTTTATATAATAGTTGCTATAGCCGCAGGTAAAGAATTTGTAGAAACTAACATTTCTAGTGGAAATAACTTTATAGTTTATTCTTTAATACAAGCATTAACTTTTGCAGCAGGATTTATATTAATACAAAATGGTGTTAGATTAGTTCTTAATGAAATAGTACCCGCATTTAAGGGGATTTCAAGTAAATTAGTGCCAAATTCAAAGCCAGCATTAGATTGCCCAATTGTATTTCCGTATGCACCAAATGCAGTAATAATTGGATTTATAAGTTCTTTCGTAGGTGGAATAGTTTCAATGTTTGCACTTGGAGCAATGGGACTCGTAATAATAATACCAGGAGTTGTTCCACACTTTTTCTTAGGAGCTACATCTGCTGTATTCGGTAATTCAACAGGGGGTAGAAGAGGTGCAATTATAGGAGCATTTGTAAATGGTATCATAATATCATTCTTACCAGTTGCATTATTACCTGTATTAGGTAAGCTTGGAATAGCAAATTCAACATTCTCTGATACAGACTTTGCACTTTCAGGAATATTCTTAGGTAAACTGCAAGGATTTATCGGAGGAGTAGGTTTAACAAGTGTACTAATTGGGATATTAGCTATTATGGTTATTTGGACAGTTGTGACTAAAAATAAAAAAGTGGATGATAGTGCTAAGGCTAAAGTAGATTAATACACATGAAAAATGGTGATTGGAAAGAAAGATGCTAAGATAATTACTACGGATAATAGCACAGTTGAGGTAGGTTAGGAAAATGGAGTCAGTAGATTTATCTACTGGCTCTCATCTTTTGCTTAGGGATAAGTATTATATTGATATGAAAATAATTCTTGAAATATGTTTTGGTAGCCATGGATAAATTTATTTAAATAGTAAACACTAATACATATTAAAAGCATGTAGGAGAGATATTATGGATAAGGATGATTTAGTAAGAAAAGTTTATGAAATTAGTGATAGATATAATGTTATTTTAAAGGGGAATATAAAGCTATCAAGAGATGTTAATTGCATATTGTTTGCTCATTATTGCAAGAGCACCTTATTTTATAAGGACTTCTTTAGAGTGTCTTATGATATTTTCAATGTAAATAGAGTTGCCAGTAAGAATTTAAAAGAAATAAAAAAGATTTTGAAGTCAGGCGGTTGCAAGAAAGTATGGACAAAGGGCATTTTTTCTTTTTACGGAGATCTAAGGCCATTAGCTGTAGAAGCAGGATTTGGGAAATGGGGAGATAAGGGTATAATTGAAAATGAAGAATATGGGTCGAATTTTTTAATTACGGCAATATTTTATAAGCAGTGAGATATATTAACGATATAAATTGTTTTAATTGTTAAGTAGAAACTGACTGGCATTTATCAAGCGGAAGAGAGTTTACGATAAAGGGAATTATCGCTTGCTAAATTGAGACTTAAACAAGGTTAGTATACACCGCCCTACAAAATTTGAATTGTGTAGGGCGGTGTATTAATTTTTTTAGCACCATGAGATTCCATTTTTTCAATGTAAGTTCTAATCACCGGTACGGTGAAAGCAGTGTTACCCATATCCACAGTCACCTTGCTGGAATTGGTAGTGAAGCGGACAATTAATTTTAAAAATGGTAATCTAATTTAAAAAGATAAAAATAGATAGATTGACTAAACAACATTAAAATAACTAAAACTTCATTTTAATAAAATATATAGACAAACACTTGACAAAAGTACAATAAAATCGTATAATGTTTATAGAGAATAAATTTATCCTTTGGAGGTGTTAAGATGAGTAATCTTAAAAATGAATTTTAACGGAGATAGGCTTAAAATAGCTAGAATATATAGAAACATGACTATAAGCGATTTAGAGAAAAAGATTAGTGTTACTAAACAAGCTATTTCACAATATGAAAAAGGTACAATATCACCAAAATCAGAGGTGTTATTTCAATTAGTATTTGTCCTAAGGTTTCCACTAGATTTTTTTTATGAAGTAGATAAGAGGACTACTAAAATTGAAAATACATTTTTCAGATCACTATCAAGTGCTAAGACATTGGATTTAAATACTCAAGAGGTAAAAGCAGAAATAATTGTTAGGTTATATAACTTCCTTAATGACTATGTAAATTTTCCAAAACTTAAGCTACCTGCTATTGATTACAAAAATGTTATAGATATTGAGGACGTAACCTTAACACTTAGGGGTTTCTGGGGATTAAACAATGACCCAATAGAAAACATTGTTGGCTTATTAGAAAAGAATGGGATAATTGTATCATCTTTAGCCACTGATACAACAAAAATTAGTGCATTTACCCAAGTTCATAAAATTAATGACCATCATCAATTTTGTGTAGTGCTAGGGAATGATAAAAGATCTATGGTTAGAAGAAATTTCGATGCTGCACATGAACTAGGACATATTATACTTCACAGTAAATTGATTAATATAAAAGAATTATCAAAAGAAGAATTCAAAAAAATGGAGGTTGAGGCAAATCAATTTGCAACGTCATTTTTATTACCCAAAAATAATTTCTTCGCAGATTTAGTAAACCCAACAAACCTTGAAGCATATTTGAACTTAAAGAAAAAGTGGAAAGTTTCTGTATCAGCAATGGTCGTGAGAGCAAAGCAATTAGGTAGAATTAACAGTCTTCAGTATCAAAACCTAATGAAACTAATTTCATATAAAAAATGGGTAAAGGTTGAGCCTTACGATGATGTTTGGCAGATACAACCCCCTCAATTATTTAGAAAGGCTATAAAGATTCTTAAAGAGAGTAATGTTCTCACAGGTCAACAATTAATGACCGAACTATCTAAGTATAAATTTACTATTAATGTTGACGAAGTAGAAGTTCTTCTTGACTTAGAACCTGGAACTTTAGTTGAAAAAAGATCCGAAAAAGATAAGGGATTGATATTATCGATAAAAAGCGATTAACATGTTTAAAGTTAGAGAACTTTTAGGGGTGAACACATAATAAATAATACTTAGATAGTAAATCAAAATACCTATAATTTTTGATTCAATTAGTAAAAGGAGTTTTAATTTATGATATCTAATAAAGACCTACTGGTCAAAATGAAAAATGCTGCTAATAACAGCATTATATGTGAAAAAGGACTTGAAATATACTATATGGGTAAGATGCAAGCTTTTATGGAAGTTTATTCTAAGGATTTAGCTAATTATTACATTTTTTCTGATGTATATGAGCATAGAATTATTTTTGAAGGTATAAGAGAAGGTGTACTTCCAACATATTATAATAAGTCGTAATACAACTAAATCTCGATTTAGTAATAGTTAAATTATATAATTAATTTGTAAAACATAGTTATAAAATAAGCTCCAAGTCTTGAAAAATACGGACTGGAGCATTTATTTTATCTATTATAACAAAGAAAAGGCTGTGAGGGTATATAACTTCACAGCCTTTATTATTAAAGTAAAGGGGGACTTCGCTTTAATTAGTTTCTTAATCTATTAATTTAGTAACTTATTAATCTAACAACTTATTAACCTATAAGTAGATGATACCATAGAAATATGTCGAAACAATGAAAAAAATGTAAAACATTTATAAATATTATATAAAAAATCGTGCATAATCTAAAATTCAAGAAAAGTATCATGTTATGCACGATACTATAATTATGTAATCGACTTACAAAAAAATAAATAGTATGATATTTTCTGATAGTAGATCAATTCCTCAAATTGCACTAAATAACTCTTAGATAGTGTTATGGGATTATTAAATGGAATGAATTAAAAAGAAATGTAGGACCTGGTAATGTAGGAATAGATATAGGAACTCAAACAATTGCAAGCTCGAGCAAGTATGATGTTAAATTATTAGAATTATGTCCTCAAATTAATAAATTTCAGCATATAAAAACTAAATTATCAAGGAAATTATATAGGCAAAGGCATGCTAATAATCCTAATAATTATAATAATGATGGAACTGTCAAATTTGGTATTATGATTAATTGAAAGAAAAAGAAATTAATGTGGGTTAAATCTAATAAATATATTAAGACTCAAGCTGAATTGTGGGATATTCAAAGCAAACAAGCTGATCTCAGGAAACATTCACATGAGAAATTGGCAAATTATATAATTTCATTAGGTGATAGAATTTTATTTGGAACCATGAATTATAGTGGATTACAAAAGAGAAGCAAAAAAACTACTACAAATGATAAGACATAACTTAAGCTTCTCTAACTTTGCCAATAAAAGCAATACATAGTATACCTTTTCCTGTATGAGTACCTATAATTGGACCAACATAGTTAATTATCACATTTTTTACTTTAACTTGACTCATTACTAAACTCTTCAAATGCTCTGCATCTTCTAAACAATCACCATGATTAATAAAAATGGTCTGTTCTTCAGGATTAATAACTTTGTCTTTAAATTCTTCTAATAAGACCCTAATGGATTTTTTTCTTCCCCTTACTTTTTTTACAGTAACTAGTTTTCCGGTATTATCAAAGTCTAAAATAGGTTTAATCTCTAATAAAGTCCCTACAGTGGCACTTGTAGCAGAAATTCTTCCTCCTCTTTTTAAATGCTCAAGGCTATCAACAGTAAACCAAAGGTTAACCTTGAGTTTGTTATCTTCAATCCAGTTAATAATATTTTCTTTGGATTTGCCTTGCGCTAACATCTCACATGCATAATAAACTAATAAACCTTGTCCAGCTGTAGCTCTTCTTGAGTCAATAACAGTTATATCTGCAGAACTGTTTTCTTCTATTATTGTTTCTCTAGCCCTAACTGCATTATTGTAGGTCTCGCTTAGACCAGATGAAAAAGCTATATATATTATAGAGTAACCTTCAGAAATATATTTTCTAAAATATTCTTCAAACTTGTAGGGTGTAATCTGGGATGTAGTTGGCATTTCACCTTTACTTAGTTCATCAAAAAATTCTTTATAACCTATTGATTTAGTGAGGTTGTCTTCATAATCTATTCCTTTTAAATTAAAATAAAATGGAATAGTAGAAATATTATTCTGTTTTATGTATTTAGCTGAAAGATCACAATCAGAATCGGTAACAATTAATGGTTTCATTATAAATTCCCTCCAAAGTTCATTATAACTATTAAGACATTTATTAAGTGAAAAATTTAATTTCTACGTTCGATTAATGAATTATTTTACCATGTTTTTATTAACATGTCAATTTTAAAACTAGTACTTTTCTAGTCTCTGGAATGGTGTCAGACCTCATAGAAAAACTAGCAGTTCGGTTTAATAAATTTAAGCACCAATATTTAAATTACAGAACAATCAAACTTATGATTATACTGCAGTTTATTTGTATCATAAAACAGATTATACTGCTTATTCATTGGTAAAAATTACACCTATTCTTTACTTTACATGGGTTATAATTCATGATAAAATTTTCCCTGTAGCGTTTTTACGTATAATTATACAAAGTAGGGGAATAAACAGTAAGCTAGTAGCGCAGCTAAAATAGCTGCGTATTGTTTCGTCTCTTTTTAACTATTAGGAGGAATAAATTATGAAAAAACTAATGAGAAAGTGGAATCAAATCAGTTTGGTAAAACAAATTATAATAGGTTTGATTATGGGTATTATTTTAGCTATAACAATTCCACAACAAGCAAAACCAATTATCATTTTTGGATCTTTATTTGTAGGTGCTTTGAAATCGATTGCGCCTATATTGGTATTTTTTTTGGTTATGTCTGCCATCTCTCAACACAAGAGTGGACATCAAACAAACATAAAATCGGTTATCGGACTTTATCTTTTAGGAACATTCTTGGCTGGATTGGTGGCAGTTGTTGCAAGCTTTATGTTCCCTGTAACATTAACACTAACAGAAGGTGTTAAAAATGTTACACCTCCTGGAGGTGTCGTAGAGGTTCTTAAAGCATTACTGCTTAATGTAGTTGATAACCCAGTAAAAGCACTTTTTAATGCTAATTATATCGGCATATTGTCTTGGGGGTTAGTTCTTGGTTTGGCTTTAAAAAATGCTCCTGATTCTACAAAAACAATGATTACTGATTTTTCAGATGCAGTAACCCAAATGGTTAGGTGGGTTATAAACTTTGCACCACTAGGAATCATGGGTCTCGTTTTTGATGCTATTGCTACAAATGGAATATCAGCATTACTAGGCTATGGACAATTACTTGCGGTTCTGATTGGTTGTATGGTCTTTGTGGCTCTTGTTGTCAACCCAATCATTGTGTACATAAATATTCGTAAAAATCCGTACCCACTTGTACTTAAGTGCTTAAGAGAAAGCGGTATTACTGCCTTCTTTACACGTAGTTCAGCTGCAAACATTCCTGTAAATATGAGATTGTGTGAAGAACTAGGTTTAGATAAGGATACGTATTCAGTTTCTATTCCATTAGGTGCTACGATAAATATGGCTGGTGCAGCTGTTACTATTACTGTTTTGACACTTGCAGCAGTAAACACACTTGGAATTAAAGTGGATATGCCTACTGCATTAATACTCAGTATACTGGCAGCTGTATGCGCTTGCGGTACATCAGGTGTAGCTGGTGGTTCTATATTACTAGTGCCTCTAGCGGCTAGCTTATTTGGAATACCAAATGAGATTGCTATGCAAGTAGTTGGTGTAGGGTTTATCGTAGGTGTTTTACAAGATTCTTGCGAAACGGGACTTAACTCTTCCACAGATGCACTATTCACTGCGACAGCTGAATTTGCTAAGTGGCGTAAAGAAGGAAAAGAAATCGATAGCAAGAAAGTTGCGTAAAGAAGGCAGGTTAAAATACCTGATTTGACACCATAAAAAACATCAAGATTTTATAATCTTGGTGTTTTTTTTATTTAGTGTGTGTATATATTTGTGTATTATTCTTATTTACTGTAATAATTGTACTGTTATAAAAATTTTGCTTAAAACCACATATAATTAAAAATAAATTATATAAAATAAATATTGTTCACAAAATCTACATAAAAATATGGTACGATGTAATCAATGAAAGTTACCCACCCCCCATATGGGGTGGGTAAAATTAGATTAAAACATTTCTCTTTGTGAGATATTAAGAAAGGAGCAATTTAATTGAATAAAGAGCAAGAGCTAGCAATTCAATCCCTTAAAACATCAAAAGGACAAATTGAGGGAATAATAAAAATGATGAATGAAGGTCGGTATTGCATAGATGTATCAAATCAAATAATTGCGGTACAATCTCTACTTAAAAAAGCGAATATGTTAATTTTAAAACAGCATCTTAATCATTGCGTAAAAGACGCATTTATGAATAATACGGGCGAGGATAAAGTTGATGAAATAATTGATCTACTTGCTAAATTAATTGGCAATAAATAATATAAGGAGGAACTTAATATGGCAAATAAGGCACTTAAAATAGAAGGCATGACCTGTGCGGCCTGTGCAAGAACAATAGAAAGAGTTTCAAAAAAATTACCTGGCGTCGAAGAGGCAAGTGTAAATTTTGCTACAGAAAAATTAAATATAAATTATGATGATGCATTGATAAAATTAGAGGATATACAAAGTGCAGTTGAAAAAGCTGGGTATAAAATAGCAGTTCAAACTACTAATAAAACACTAAAGCTAGAGGGCATGACCTGCGCGGCATGTGCAAAGAATATAGAGAGAGTTTCTAAAAAATTATCAGGTGTAATAGAGGCAAATGTGAATTTTGCTACTGAAAAACTAACTATTTCTTTTGAACCATCATTAATAAGAACATCGGACATAAAGAAGGCAATAGAAAAAGCTGGATATAAGGCTCTTGAGGATGAAAGCAACGTAGATATGGATAAAGAAAAAAAGGAAAAAGAAATAAAGGCTCTATGGAACAGATTTCTGATATCTGCAATTTTTGGAGTTCCATTGTTATTAGTTGCTATGGTACCAATGATTGCTTTAAAACTTAATATTATGTTGCCTGAAGTTATTGATCCAATGATGCATATGAAAGTTTATGCGCTTCTACAATTAGCGCTTGTTCTACCAATATTGTATACAGGTAGAAAATATTTTATAGTTGGATTTAAATCACTATTTAGATTAAGTCCCAATATGGATTCATTAATATCAATGGGAGCATCTGCTGCATTTTTATATAGTATATTTGCAGTATATGAAACATTGATTGGCAACACTGGATATGAGATGTATTTTGAATCTGCAGGTATAATTTTAACCCTTGTAACTCTTGGAAAGTATTTAGAAACGGTAACTAAAGGAAAAACTTCTGAGGCAATTAAAAAACTCATGGGACTTGTACCTAAAACCGCAATTATAATAAGAGAGAATCAAGAAGTTGAGATTTCAATTGATGAAGTAGAAGTTGGGGACATAGTAGTAGTTAAACCAGGTGAAAAAATGCCTGTAGATGGTGCAGTGGTAGAAGGAACTACATCTGTAGATGAATCAATGCTTACTGGTGAGAGTATGCCAGTAGAAAAAAGTATTGGCCATAAAATAATTGGTGCAAGTATAAATAAAAATGGTTCTATTAAATTTAAAGCAACTAAAGTTGGTAAAGATACGGCCCTTGCACAAATAATAACATTAGTTGAAAATGCACAAGGATCAAAAGCTCCAATAGCAAATATGGCAGATGTTATTTCAAGTTATTTTGTACCTGTGGTTATAGGGCTTGCCTTAGTTTCATCAATAGCTTGGCTACTTGCTGGCCAATCCGTAGTATTTTCATTAACAATATTCATTTCAGTGCTTGTAATAGCATGTCCTTGTGCTCTTGGTCTAGCAACACCTACAGCAATAATGGTTGGGACCGGAAAAGGTGCAGAATATGGGGTACTTATAAAAAGCGGTGTAGCTCTGGAAACTGCACACAAGATTCAAACTATAGTATTTGATAAAACTGGAACACTTACTGAAGGGAAACCAAAGGTAACTGATATAGTTACGGTAGAGGGTACTTCTCAGAATTATTTGCTCCAAATAGCTGCATCAGCTGAAAAAGGCTCTGAGCATCCATTAGGTGAGGCTATAGTTAAGGGAGCAGAAGAGAAATCCTTAGAGGTTAAGAAAGTAGAAAATTTTAAAGCCATACCTGGTTATGGAATAGAAGTTAGTATAGATGGTAATAAAATAGTATTAGGAAATAGAAAGCTTATGTGCGACCGTAAAATATCCTTGGATACATTAGAAGTGGTTTCAAATAAACTTGCTGAAGAAGGCAAAACTCCTATGTATATCGCTATAGAAAATAAGCTAAGTGGAATCATTGCAGTTGCTGACACTGTTAAAGAAAACAGTAAAAAGGCAATAGAAAGACTTCATAGCATGGGAATAGAAGTCGCTATGATCACTGGTGACAATAAGAGGACTGCGGCAGCTATTGCGACGCAAGTTGGTATTGATATAGTACTGGCAGAAGTTCTGCCAGAGGATAAAGCAAATGAAGTTAAGAAACTTCAAGCTGAAGGTAAAAAAGTTGCTATGGTTGGGGATGGAATTAATGACGCACCAGCACTAGCTCAAGCAGATATTGGCATAGCTATAGGATCAGGTACAGATGTAGCAATGGAATCAGCAGATATAGTGCTAATGAGAAGTGATTTAATGGATGTACCTACAGCGTTACAGTTAAGTAAGAAAACTATTACAAATATTAAGCAAAATTTATTTTGGGCTTTTGGGTACAATATATTAGGAATACCTATTGCAATGGGAGTGCTACACTTATTTGGAGGTCCACTTCTAAATCCTATCATTGCAGCTTTGGCAATGAGTTTTAGTTCAGTTTCAGTTTTAACAAACGCATTACGATTAAAAGGCTTTAAGCCATTAAGATAAAGTTTCTCTTTATAAGAGAAAATTAGTTTTGAAAGGGGAAATAAAAATGAAAAAGAAAATATACATCGAAGGTATGAGCTGTGGACATTGCTCAAATCATGTTAGCGAGGCCTTAAAGGACATTGGAGGAAAAGGTATAGAGGTAAATCTTGATAAAAAGCTTGCTACAGCTGAAATGAGCGACGGTATTACAGACGAAGCCATTAAAGTGGCTATTGATGAGGCAGGATATGAGGTTGTAAAAATAGAAATAGCTTAGGTAAAATATAAAACTTAAATATTAAAAGGTTCAAGTATTATACGTAATGTATTACTTGGACCTTTTATTTATTCACATAATGTTACTCTGTATAGAGGAAGTTGGAAATTAATGAAGAAATATAGTCTATGTATACTTAAATAAATGATAATTACATACTTTTATATTATGTGTCCATTAGACTGAAATTATTTACTGCTTTTACCAAGTCACAGGTACCTTGGTTGGTCACGATATAGTTTTCTAAAATATTATGTTTGCAATTTATTTAATTTGTTCATGCCCCCACGGGAGTCTTTAATTAATAATTTAAAAAAATTTGAGAACAATATATATAAGGCTAAATTTTTTTCAAGACAACTAAACTCAATCATTAATAATAAAGACCGTCACCTTAGTGATGGGAGGTTCACGGAAAGGAATATAAAAAATATGGAAAAAACGACAAGTAGAAAACGTTATAAATGGTGGAGATTATTAATAAAAGGGTTAATAATATACATAGTAGGCTTAGAAGTTTTGGTATTAACGCAAAATCCAAATTTATTTCCATCAATAGTGATGCTGGGCAACTTCCTTATACCAGTTATCTACGTGGCTTTTTTATATCAAAAAAGAAATTTGAGCAATGTAAGTATGCCTATGACACTTGCAGGTTTCTTTTATGGTGGGTTTTTAGGAGTGTTTGCTTCAGCAATGCTTGAACCAATTTTTATCCATAACTTAGAATTTTCAACAGCTATATTTGTAGGTATAATTGAAGAATTTGCAAAAATCGTTGGAGTACTAGTTATTTTCAGAAATAGAAACCATGACCTTCAGCTAGATGGGTTAATTATTGGAGCAGCCGCGGGAATGGGATTTGCAGCATTAGAGAGTTCAGGCTATGCCTTTACTACGTTTTTAAATAGTGGTGGAAGTTTATCATCTACTGTTTATATAACACTACTTAGAGGGATATTATCTCCACTAGGGCATGGTACTTGGACAGCTATTTTAGCAGCTGTACTTTTAAGAGAAAGTGCCGCGAGAAAATTTACATTAAATTTAAGGGTTATTGGAGCATATGTTACGGTGGTTTTGCTACATGGACTTTGGAATGGAATGCCTTCAGTAATTGGATTGTTTACATCTTCCACAACTGTTATTTTTATCGGACAGTGCATCATTGGTGTTCTTGGCATACTTATATTGATTATGTTGTGGTTTAAAGCAAAAAAACAGGCGCGAGAACGATTAGCAGGGAATTAATATTGTTAGTATATTTTCGTCAATTTATCCTAATCATAAAGTAGTAAAGTAATAAAATAAAATTACATGTGAGGATGGTGAAAAAATGAAAAATACAAAAATTGCTTCAATATTAATTAGTGTCAGTATGACTATTATAGTATTTTCTGGTTGTAGTAATAGTACAAAAATACCAAATGTAGTTACGAAACAACAAATGAATAACACTATAAAACCTAATCAATCTAATTCAACAGCTATGAGGGAACTTTATTCTAAGACCCTTAAAGAGTTAGTTACTGCAAAGACAATAACAAAGACCCAGTCAAGTAAAGTGCTTTCAGCAATAACAAGCAATATGACACCTAATACAGTAATGACACCCAATACAGTACCGACACCTAATACTGTAATGACACCTAATACAGTAACGACACCTAATACTGCAATGACACCTGATGCAGTAACGACACCTAATACAGTAACAGCACCTGATACAACACCTATTATTAAAAGGATAAGCTCATTAGTGAAAAGTAAAGTAATCACTCAAGCACAAGCTAATACTATAAACCTCAAAATTCAAGAAGCTATGAAAAATATTCGAAGTAATAAGTAAGTATTTATAATTTTATAAAACAGGTTTAAGGAACTAGAGTTTAATACTCTAGTCTTTTAATTTTACTGAAAAGTGTAATAAATTTGTTGAATTTACTTTGGTTGAAAACTAAAGAGCATCCTCTTTTAATAAATCCTTAAAATATGACACTGGCATCGGCTTTGCATAATAGTAGCCTTGTGCTAAATCACAACCAATTTCACGTAAAAACTCTACGTGATCCTTTGTTTCAACACCCTCTGCTACTGTCTCTATTTCTAATTCCTTTGACATTGCAATAATGCTTTTAATAATTATTTTTCCGCGGGCAGTATTTAAGGTATCTTTTAAAAATTCACGATCGAGCTTTATGACATCTATAAAAATATCTTTTAACACATTTAATGATGAGTATCCTGAACCAAAATCATCAATTGATATTCTAAAGCCAATATTGTGAAGTCTTCTTGTGACATCAAGTACAATATCTATATTATTGGAAAATACACTTTCTGTAAGCTCGAGTTCTATGACTTCGGGCTGAATATTATATTTATCAAAAATAGATTTCAAAGTATCTACATATGCTGGATTATTAAGATGAAGTCTTGACTGATTTATAGATACAACAAGAGGTTTGAGGCCTTCCAATGCCCATTCCTTTTGTAATTTACATATTTCTTCAAAAACATACATATCAATTTTAGTAACGAAGCCATTTTTCTCGAAAAGAGGAATAAAGTTGTCTGGCATTACAATCCATTTTTGGGGGTGTTGCCAGCGAATCAATGCCTCCGCACCTGCAATTTTTTCTGATTTAAAATCATATTTTGGTTGCAAAAACACCTTAAAATCTCCATTTTTTAAAGCTTCATGCATTTCGTTTTCAATACTACTTTCCATAATTATTTTGTTGCGTATATTATCATCATAGAAAGAATATGCACTGGTGTAGCCTCCCTTAATCATATTAACCGCAAGGATTGCTCGGTCACTCATAGTATCCAATGTCATATCAGTATTATTGATTACAAAAATACCTGAACATATAACTATATTAAAATTAGTTAAAAACTCAAAACTTGAAATTTCTTCGTTTATTTTGTTAAATCTGCTTTCTAGTTTATTTTTATCTGAGTATTCAAGGAGAAGAAAGAACTTATCGTCTGTAATACGTGCGAAAACCTCGTCTTGATTGATCTGTTGGGATAATACGTATGCCATATGCTTTAATAGAGAATCACCCTGTTCATGACCAAAAAGGTCATTAATTAATTTAAAATTATCAATATCCAGTACGATAAAAACATATTGATTTGCATCATCTTTAATGAGCTTTTCAGCATGTAGTTTAAAGGAGTTTTTATTTGCACCATTGGTTAATTCATCAGTATATATAAGATTTTTGTTTTCCTCCTTTAATTTGAGCTCCTGCTCTTTCCTAGCTGTTATGTCAAAAATTATTCCAGCTATAAATTCAGGTTTTCCATCAATACCTCGTTGTGTTATCTTACCTCGATCATAAAACCACTTCCAGCTTTTATCCTTAGCTTGGATGCGATACTGAGTCTCGTAAGTACTAGCTTTGCCTTGTATATGAAGGATCATGGCATTCATCGTATTCTGGTAGTCCTCTGGATGTATTTTATCTGTAAAAAATTGATAAGTTATTTTTTCTGGTATATCTTCCATCCTATAACCTAATGTAGTTACCTTTAACTTATTAAAAGAAACAGAATTAGTTTTCAAATTGAAATACCAGTGCCCTAAATTTCTAGACCAGGCAAAATCGAGCCTACTTTCCTGTTCTTTTTCTTTTAAAAGTTCATTATTAATCATCTCAAAATCAGTTATTCTATCAATTAGCGCTTCATAGGTATATTTAGAATAATCCATATGATTATATCTCCTTCACATTTATTTAAACGAGCAAGGGATTCAGCCTTGATTTGTATTTGCGACCTAATAATAAGCTATTTTGTATTTTATTACAACGTATATTATTGAAAGACTCCTAATCTTAATATCTCTTATTCTATCCATAAAGGTAAAATATTTAAAAGTTGCAACAGAAAAACCGTAGTCAAAGCAGTGCGGTGAATCGTACTGCTGGGTGGGTGACTGCTGTTAAAAATACTGCAGGAAAATCTCAATTATGACTGATATGTAATTGACAAACTAACAATGTAGATATATCATATAGTTAGACAGGCTAACTATGTGGAGGGTTAAATGGAGATTAATATTATAAATAGTGCGGATGCAGTAGGTATGTTTTGCCGGTTCCAAATGAACACAAAAAGAGATATACCTATAAGACCAAGCGAGATGGGGGTACTAATTTTCACACAAAAGCAAAGCGTCCCTGTAACACCATTGATGATCAGCCAATTTTTTAAAATTGCAAAACCATCGGTGACTTCAATGATAAATGCACTAGTTAAACATTACTATTTGACAAAAAAACCATCTGTAATTGATAAAAGAAGTTATACTCTTGAAATTACTGAAAAGGGTAATAGTCTTGTTGAATCTACTTTTGTTGAATATTTCAAATTCATCGAATTACTTAAAGAAAAAATGGGAGAAAATAGATTTAATCAATTTATTGAGTTAATACAAATTGCTAATGGCATATTAGATGAGGTGAAATAAATGAAAATACTTGTTACTGGAGCATCAGGTAATGTAGGAAGTTATGTAGTGAAGGAATTATTAAAAATGGGTGAGGATGTTGTTGCAGCTGGAACAGATATAAAAAAGCTTCAAAAGATTTTTGGTGATAAAATCAAATTTGCTGAGTTTGATTTTACAAGACCGGAAACATTTGAAAAAGCACTGGATAGTGTTGATAGGATATTTTTAATGAGGCCGCCACATTTGGGTAAACCCGAAGATTTATATCCTTTTATAGAAACAGCTAAAAAACATTCTATAAAGCTTTTGTCTTTTTTATCCTTAATGGGCATTGAAAAGAACAAAATTCCGCCACATCATAAAATTGAAAAGTACATTGAAGAATTGGGTATTCCATTTGCGCATATTCGCCCGGGGTTTTTTATGCAAAATGTTTCAGGGATACATTCCGAAGAAATTAAAGAGAAAGATAAAATATTTATACCAGCTGGGAAAAGTAAGACCAGTTTTATAGATGTTGCTGACATTGGACTGGCAATAGCAACTGTGTTACATGAACCAGAAAAATACAAAAATACAGAACACACTATTACCGGACCAGAAGCATTAGACTACTATCAAGTTGCAGAGATTTTAAGTAATTTAACGGGCAGAAAAATAGCTTATGCTAGGCCTGGGTTTTTAAAATATAGAAATTACTATATTAAAAAACGTGGATTTGATAAAGGATATGTAAACATTACTGTGGCACTTTATTTTATGACTAGAATGGGTACAGCAAAAGCGATAACAAATGAGTTTTTTAATCTCACAGGAAAACAGCCAAAAACCTTTGAGGAATTTGCAAAGGAAAATATTAGTGCTTTTATTAAGTGAAGGGGCCAGCATTTACAATTTATTCATGTCCCCCGGGTGTTTTTATGAGTAAGCGAATTTGCTAGAATAAAGAAAAGGCTGTGAAGTATAACTTCACAGCCTTTATTATTAAAGTAAAGGGGGACTTCGCTTTAATTAATCTATCAATTTAATAACTTATTAACCTATAAGTAAATGATAACATATAATTATGTCGAAACAATGAAAAAAATGTAAAGTATTTATAAATAAACTTCTTTCACATACATTCCATAGCTTTGGTTATATTAATATTGGAATATCAATTTTTAAAAGGCAAATTTTTTTAATAAAGGAGGATCCTACAATGGCGCATATAGACAAAAAAAACAATCAAGAAAGTAAAAAACTTGGTCAAAACACAAAAAAACAATTAGCTGAAATGAAGGTAGAAGCTGCGAGTGAAATAGGATTTTCTATACATTCTAAAAAAAATGCAAAAGTTAAAAATAAATATTCCTAGATTTTATAAGGGAGATGCAATAAGACATCTCCCTTATAAAAATAAGAAGCAGATGGTTTAAACTTATGCTTATTTATATATTAAATTTATATTTTTCTTTCCTCTGTATATCTAAAAACACTATTATATGGTTTCCTAATAAATCTAGCTGCTTTTTTCTACAATCTGAATCTTTAACCCATTTGGATCTAAAATAAAAAAATACTTTATATTTGGATTTGGCTGAAATGGACCACTTTGAATTTCTATTCCTTTTTCTTTAACCAAGGTCATCATCTCATCCACTGAATTAAATTGAAATCCTAATGAAATATCTTTACCTAAGGTTACTTCATTCAGATCACTATTATGTACTAACTCAAGCTTCGTTTCTCCGTCGCCTAGAAATGCTATTTCCATTTTAGGACCTGCCTTAAACCTTCTATCTATAGTTAGCCCAACTATATCCTCATAAAACTTTAAAGATTCCTCCATATTATTAACCATTACGGTACTCCAACAAAAACCCATAAAAATCTTTCCTTTTATTATTATATTATATTACGCATAGCAAATATTAATTTCCTTTTTTTAAATTTGTTTTTCTTCCATGATTAATTTCTCTTTTCTGAATTACAATTGTTTACTATTATTATACTATAAAAATGCTAAGAAATGTTGCAAGCCTGAATTGCTTTTTTCCTTTTGCATATAGTGATGTTTAATATTATTATACATTTAGTTACATGATAATATTAAGTTTGTATGAAATGTGTCGATAAATAAGTGACAAGGTAATATGTTTTGTTTAAATTAAAAGATACTCAAGAAACATGCAAATTTTAACTTCAATTACGTTATGGGGGGATAATTATGAAAAAAATTAGTACGAAGATAATATTAATGGCTGTGTCTATTGTGATTTTTACATCATTATGCATAGGAACATATGTAATTATACAAAATTTTAACACAAATAAGTCTATGGTATCAAGTACAGAAAAGATTATGAGAGATAACTTTGACGCACAAATTAAGTATCAAGTTCAAAATGCAGTTTCAATGCTTGAGGGCATAAATAAGAGGCTTGAAAAAAACGAAATTACACTTGAACAAGCTAAAAAGATTGGTGAAGATCAATTAAGAGGATTGAAATACGGTAAGAACGGCTATTTTTGGGCAGATACGGAAGAAGGTATTAATATTGTTTTAAACGGCACACCCACAGAAGGAACAAATAGATTTAATACTGTGGATGCAAAGGGTAAATTTTTGATAAAGGATATTATTGCAAATGGTATGAAAGAAGATGGCGGATTTACTGATTATTGGTTTCCTAAAAAGGGTGAAAGTGTACCTCTTCCTAAAAGAGGTTATAGCTTAGAATTTAAACCTTTTAAATGGATTATTGGTACAGGTAATTATGTTAACGATATTGATAATGTGGTAGTTGCAAAAGAGACTGAACTTAATAAAAAATTTACTGAAAGTTTAATTTCACTTATTGCTATTAATATATTTCTTATAGTCGTTTCTGCAGCTTTTGCATGGTTTTTTAGTAAAAGGATAACTAAACCCATTTTACTTATCACAGAACTTGTAGACAAAACTGCGAATCTTGATTTAATTATAGATGAAAAACTAACAGATCAAATTAATTGTTATAAGGATGAAACTGGACAGATAGGAAGAGCTGTAAATAATCTAAGAAAGGACCTTAGAGATATTACTGTACTTATTAAAAGTGATTCAAATGAAATAATAAGATTTACGGATCAATTGTCTAAAGCTACAGGAGACACAGTTGTTTCAATTAAAGCTGTTACTCAAACTGTAGAGGAGCTAGCTAAAGGTTCTGTATCACAAGCAAGTGATTCTCAGGAAATATCTGAAAATTTATCTAGCTTAGCAGATGAAATAGATATCGCTGTAGCAAGCTCATCGCAAGTGAAAATTTTATCAGAGGAGGTTAAAACAGTAAATCAAAGTAGTAAGAATACTTTTAAGGTATTAAAAATGAAACTTGAAAAAAATAATGAAGCCTCACAGGAAGTCTCAAGAAATATTGATATTCTTTCAACAAAATCAACCTCCATTGGGGAAATTGTAAGCTCTATTCAAGCAATAGCTGCACAGACAAACCTTTTGGCATTAAATGCAGCTATAGAAGCAGCTAGAGCTGGAGAATCCGGAAGAGGATTTGCTGTAGTAGCAGATGAAATAAGAAAACTTGCAGAACAAACCGCTGTTTCAACCAAGGAAATAGGTGATGTAATACAAGAAATTCAAAAGGAGATTGATAAAGCAAATAGCAGCATGAATATTGGAAACCATATTGTCCAAGAAGTAGAAGATGCTTTAAAGGAAACAGACAATTCCTTTGCAATTATAGAAGACTCCATTGATAATACTTTAGTTAGGATAGGTGAATTAACTGAGAATGTTTCAAAAGTAGATGCAGATAAGAGTAAAATTGTACTGGCATTTGAATCTATTTCAGCAGTATCAGAAGAATCTGCAGCTGCTACAGAAGAAGTTTCAGCGTCTATGGATGAACAACTTGAAAGTATGGAGAGTATATCTACTACTAGTGAAGAACTTAGAGATATATCATACAAACTTGAAAAGCTAATAAGTAAATTTAAAATTTAGCAGGAACTACGAATACTGTAGCAAAAATAGAAATATGCCAAGCTGGACAAATGATTTATTAAATGAATAGCTAGTAAAACAAAGTGTTTTTACTAGCTATTTTTTCGTAAAAAACTATATATTCACAATAGTAGGCACAAGAAAGGTTAAAAATACCGATATACATAGAGTTTGTGTTATTATGTGCAATTACAAAATATCATAGTACAATATTTTGAGGGTGATAAATATTAAAATTTCTATGAAGTTATTCAGAATAGTATTAGTAGCAAATTTAATTCTAGTATTATTTCTTTACATATTTTCAAAAGCATATCTACTAAAAAACTTCGTCAATACTGAAATTGATAATACTCATACAACAACTAACGTTGTGCTTAATTATATTCAATGGGAGCTTTCTAATTTGAATGCTATGAATGTAGACTATGCAAGATGGGATGAAACCTATAAATACTTAGAGGATAGAAATAATGATTATATAAAAAGTAATTTTGATGATACAACATCTATGGTAAGAGCAAGAATAGACCTTGGAAATTTTTTTCAGTTTGGAAGACCTGTAAGAGTGTCATAATATGCAAGTGTAACTATAGTTTCATCAGATTTTTGTAATCTATGAAACATATCGTTAAATTTACATCCAAGTTTCGAAATTTCATGGTTTCCTTTTAACATAATAACTGCTGATAAGTCGTTAGTACTATGAACATTTTCAATTATTGATTTTATAGTGCTAATTTTTTTGACAACAAGTATGTGCATTAATGCTAGAATACCTATTGAAAAGAACACTGAAACCATTGTTATAACTAGAAGATAAAAATTTACAGTTTCTTGAGCATTCTTAAACATATTTCTTGGCAAAGTAATTTTTACTAAGGTACTATAGCGATGAGCATAATACACTTTAGTTCTCTTTCGTTTATTCCTTACTGAGTTCTCAATACCCTCAAAATCAAGGTTCTCACAGCCGTTATCACAGGTGATTGTTTTAAATGTTTCTGAGAATAACATTCCCATTTTCCGCTCCAATTTGTCCAATACCTTCACGACGGCAACCTGCGATTTAGATGGTATTTTAAAGGCCAACTCCTTACGGGTTACTCTTTCACTTAATACCATCAAGACAGTCTTTGTACCCTGTTTCCATACTACGGTGTCCATTTACCAGTGCCCTATCTCATCACGCGAAGCTACCGCTGCAGGCCTTTCTGATATGCTTGTTCCTTTGGTATTGTTATATGCCGGCCTTATTGTACGTTCTGAATGCCCTCCTAATTGCTCTGCTATGTGACTTGAGTTTAGCCCCATTTTGTATAGTGTCTCTAACTTTATGCGTTCCTCGTAGGTTAGGTGTTTACCTTTTCTGTTCTCTGTGATAAAATTTAATTGGCTCATGTGAAATCCTCCCGTATATGTTGGTTTAGTCACTTAACATTATACAAGAGTATTTCTCTTGAGTCTTTATTTTTTTGTTACTCTTCGGTCATTTCATTATACAACTTACCGTACGTTTCTAGACACTTTAAAACTAGTACTTTTCTAGTCCCATTTGACTGTATGTGGTAACTTTCTGGACATCTTAATTGTTTGCCAATAGATCTTTTTCAATTATCAAATTTCAAAGTGTGTTAATTAACAATAACTTAATATAATCGTAACTTACCCATAATTCCAAGTTGTTACAATTTAATACAAGAACTAAATACAAGGAGGGATTTTTTAATGGTTAAATCTAAAAAGAAAATTGCAATACTAATATGTACAGCATTAATGGCGGGCCAATTTTCAGTAGGTATTTTTCAACCAATAAAAGAATTTTCAAACACTGCTTATGCCAAAGAAGTAAATACAGTAAAAAAAGCTAAAAACGTAATAATGATGATACCGGATGGAACTAGTGTAGAAGCAGTTACCCTTGCACGGTTATATTATGATTTAAAAAAAGATGGCATTCCAGGAAATGATTCTTTAAACATGGATTCTATATTGACGGGCCTTGTAAAAACTTATTGGCAAGATGGTCCTATTACTGACTCTGCTCCAGGTGGAACTGCTTATTCTACTGGGTTTAAATCTGAAGATAAGCATGTTGGAGTTTTGAGCACAAAAGATGGGAATATACCTAAATCAACTTTACTCGAGGCTGCTAGAGAAGCCGATAAAGCAACTGGTATGGTAGTTACTTGTGAAGCTATGCACGCTACTCCAGCTGATTACGCATCTCATGTTGCAAATAGAAATCAGTATAACTCTATAATGAAACAAATGGTTTATGGAAAATTTGATGTAGTATTAGGTGGTGGAGATAGGCAATTAAGTTCAGAAGCTCGATCAGCAGATGGCAAAACCCAATATAGAAAAGACGGTATTGACCTAAGAAAAGAATTAAAAAATATGGGCTACGATTATGTAACTAACAAAAATGAGCTCACTTCAACAAAATCTTCTAAATTATGGGGTATCTTTGCACCACAAGCTATGTCTCCTGATATAGATAGAGAAAGATTAACTCCAGAAGAGCCAACTCTACAGGAAATGACCAATAAAGCTATAAATGTATTATCAAAAGATAAAGATGGATTCTTTCTAATGGTAGAAGGAAGTCAAATAGATTGGGCAGGACATGCAAATGACCCATCACAAATTGTTAGTGAAACGGTAGCTTATGATAAAGCAGTAAAAGCAGCTATGGATTTTGCTAAAAAGGACGGAAATACTGTTGTAATATCTGCTTCAGACCACAGTACTGGTGGTGGTACTCTTGGTATGGTGGGTCTTGGTGAGGACATTGGTAAATCATATTCGTCTGTTACTTTTGAAGATACAATTATGAAATTGACTAAAGCTAAAGCATCTAGCGCCTTAATAGGCTCTGAGTTAAAAGGTAAAGATGAAAATACTATAAAGACAGAAGTAAAAGAATACTTTAGTTTTGAAGATCTAACAAAAGAAGAAATCACAGAAATTCAAGCAGGAAACCTATCATCTGTTATAAGTAAAAGAGTAGGTATAGCTTGGACAAGCAACAATCATACAGCTGGTGATGTGGGATTATATTGCTATGCTCCTTTAGGCATTGAAAAACTAACTGGGCTTGTAGAAAATACAGATGTTGCTAAATATTTAGAAAAAGTAACAGGTTTAGACTTAGCTCTAACTACAGATAAATTATTCGGAAATGCAAAAACGGAATTTGATAAGTTAGGTGCAACTATTTCTATAGATGCTTCTGATGTGGATAATCCAGTAGTAAATGTAAGTAAATCTGGACATATTTTAAAGCTTAATGGATTTACTGATAAGGGAACATTTGATGGAACAAAAGTTAACTTCAATGGAGTAATTGTTTTAATTACTAAAGATGGCAAGACTTATAATGAAAAAGATATTTACATACCAGAAGATGTATTAACAAAATTCAAAGAATACGTTAATGCTGGCAAAGTAGTGGAAAGTATAGTTAAAGAAGTAAAACCTGTAAAACCTATAAAACCTATAAAACCTATAAAACCTATAAAACCTATAAAACCTATAAAACCTATAAAACCTGTAATTAAATCCTCACCTGTAAAGACTGGAGTTGTAACTGCAAAATCAGGTTTAAATGTTAGAAGTTCAAATACCTCAGAATCTTCTAAAGTAGGATTACTAAAATATAATACTTCCGTTACAATAATTGGAGAAGAGGGAGGTTGGTATAAAATCAAATATGGAAAATCTCAAGGATATACTTTTAAAAGTTATATAAAATTTTAGTAAGGTAAAAATCCCCTTCCAATTTTTAAAAGGTGCCAGGTTGGATATAATATATTAAATGGGTAGCTAGTAAAACTTAGTGTTTACTAGCTATTTTCCTAGTAGTAGCAATAGTATCTATGAAGAAAAGGAAAGAACATATTAAAAGCTATAGAGGATGGAAAAGTTGTATATGAAAGAGTTTGAAGTATAGTAATTTATATTTATCTAATAAAAAATAACTATTTAGAAGGAAACCTCTTTTAAATGCAGAATAGATATATAAAAGGTTATTTAAAGGAGGTCAAATAAATGTCAAAATTAGAAATTCCAAAAGATAAAGACGAAATAAAGCGACAAATTAAAGCATTACAGAGCCTATTACCTATAGATGATAAGAAAAGAGATAGCAAAAGTAAGCAAATGCACCAAGATGAAATTAAAGCCCTTAAAAAAGCTTTAAGCGACAAATAAGAGATATTACCTATTTATATAAGTCACAGATACCCATAAATAAAAAGAAAAGGATTACACTATTTTGTGTAATCCTTTTCTTTTTTTTAAAAATGAGTCTATATCTAACAATTTACGGTGGTCCACGAAAAAAATGAGTTATTAATGGTCCTAAGGTTTTAGTCCAGTTATAGCAAACATAAACTTCCAGTTTCTGTTTTAGGCATTTTAACGGTTATAACACTTGAAGATATAACTCTTGAAGATATAACTCTTCTGGATGAATTATCTACTCTATCTATTGTATAGGTTGCCGGTGCGCCCCTATTGTAAAATATGGAAGCATATGCGGGTAGATTTTAATGCTGAAAATTCGCACAACCACCGGCAAATTATTTATTAAACCAACAAATGAGATGGAAATACTTATGGGTGAAAAAGATTTACTGCAAAAATTCAACCGATTTAAAAACTGTATAATATTATACTAAATTAATTTCACAAAATTCATATAAAAAAATATATTTTAATTCAATTAATAACATAAACTAAGAAAATACTACATAATTTGCTAAATTAACTTAAACTTAACCATAATTTAATTGAAAATTAAAAGTTAAAGTATAAAGTATAATTAGTTGTATAAAATACGAGTTTTACAACTTAATAACATAGTTTTATAAAACAATAATGGAGTAGATAAACGATATGAATAAGAAAGTGAAACTAGAGTGTTTATGGAATGAGAAGTAATGATATTAACATAGGTAATTTGATTTTTAGAATGAGCTTGTAAAATAAAATTATAAATAAGCCACAATTAGGAGGAAGATATTACAATGAAAGCAAAAATAACATACCCTGGAAATATATATGAAATTGATGGATGTAAAATGCATTTATATTTAGTAAATAAAAAGAGTGTAGCAACTATAATTCTTATTTCAGGAAGTGGAACTACTTCACCATATGCAGATTTTTATCAACTTCTAGGCGAATTATCTAAAAATATTAGTACATGCATTTATGAAAGACCAGGATATGGGTTTAGTGAAGCTACAAATTTGATAAGAGATATAGATATTGTTGTAAAGCAATTGAGAACTCTTTTAAAAAAAGCATTAATTAAACCACCATATATATTTATTGGGCATTCAATGGGATCACTTGAGATAATAAGATTTTCACAACTATATCCAAATGAGGTTATGTTTGTAGCGACAATTGATGGAATTAGTCCAATATATGCTAAAAATTTTAAAATGAGTAATTTACAAAAAGTAAGTAGTAAGTTAATTAATGGCTTCATTACTTCATATTTTATGAAAAAGATGTCTAATACATATTTAGCTAATAAGTTTTTTGTGGATATAGAAGGATTACCAAAAAAAATTCAGGATATAAAAATACGGATGGCAAATAAAAATTCTGGAAATGATGAGATGATAAGAGAACTTGATATGATGAATACAAATGGAAGAAAAATTGAATTGGGTATAAAACCCACAGAAATTGATTTAATCAGTTTTAGTTCTATAAATGGTGTATCTGAAAATTGGGAAAATGTTCAAAGTGATTTAGAGAGTTATTTTAATGTTAAAAATAAAATTGTTTATAGTGATTGTGGTCACTATATCCATCATAAAAAATATAAAGATATATCAAAAACAGTAGTTGAATTTTACAAAAAAATATAAATAATTAATCTATAACAGCTAAAGGAGATATGTTAATGATAAATTTAGTACAAAGTAGAGAAAAGTGGGCTGATACATTAAAAAAATTCGAATGTATATCTTTTTTCAAAAACATTAAAAATTCTGGAAGTGTAACTTTAGAGAAGAAAGTATTTCATAATAATTATTTAGATATAATAAATTCAAATGAAAAATATCAGGGGAATGATGGTATATTAAGTTTTTTTTCAACTGTAGTTTCGATTGTGTTAAATAGATACAATAAATCTAATGTTTTTATAGGAGTTAAATCAGACAGTGGCAAATATGTTCCTGTATTTGTAGATTTTGAACATAACATAGCATTCAATGTACTTGTAGGTCAAGTTGAAGATGATTATATAATGTCTAATAAGCACCAAAAATTTAACATAAAGAGTATTTCACGTAAACTTGGATTAAAGATAAGTTGCATTGATGAACTTTTTGAAATAGGAATAACCTCACAAGTGTATGATGAAAATGTTAATCTTGAGCAAACAAAGTGCAACTGTATTTTTAAAGTGGATAAAAATAGTTTTGATGTTTATTACGATAGCAATGTTTATAATGAACATGATATTGATGTAATAGGTAAGAGTATTATAGCAGTTATTGAAAAAGTAGTTAGTACACCTGAAATTGAAATAAATAGAATATCAATTATAGATAAAAAGCAAGAACAAGAAATACTACAAATTTACAACCATGAAGTAGAATACAATAATGTAAATGTTATTAGTTTGTTCGAAAATATAGTAAAAAATAATCCTTTAGCGGAAGCAGTAAAATTTGAACAAATGAGTATGAGCTATAAAGAGCTTAACAATTTATCCAATGGAGTTAGTAATTGCATTATAAAAAATGGTATAAAAGCTGGACAAGCAGTCGCATTTATGTGTGATAGGTCTTTGAATATGGCTGTTGGAGTAATAGGTATAATGAAATCTGGTAGTGTATATATTCCTATAGATGCATTACTTCCAACCGACAGAATACAGTTTATGTTTGAAGATAGTGATGTTAAGTTAGTAATAGCAGATAAAAACAATTTAGAAAAAGCAAAAGCACTTGGAGTTAAAGTAATAGAAATTGAGGGTATAGGCACCTGCGAAAAAACAATAGGAGAAGTAGGAGAAAATGCATATATTATTTATACATCAGGGAGTACAGGGAAACCAAAGGGTGTATTAGTATCCCATAATAGCTTAGGTTCATCAATAAAGTGGAGAAAAGAGGAATACAAGTTAGATTCATTTGACAATGTTATGCAGATTTTCTCATATGCATTTGATGGATTTATGACAAGCTTTTTTACACCCATAGTATCTGGAGCAACAGTAGTGCTTGTAACAGAAGAAAATGCAAAAGATGTAGTAGCTTTAAGAAAAATAATAAAAGAAAGTAAAATAACTCACTTCATTGTAGTGCCAGCTTTATGTTTAGCAATTTATGAGGATATTACTAAAGAGGAAGCTGAAACTGTAAGAATGATAACAACAGCTGGGGATAAATTAATAGATGAGGAAATAAAAAAAATAAAAGGTGTAAATAAAAATACAGAATTAATAAATGAGTATGGACCAACTGAATGTACAATAGTCGCAACGGCTAAAAGAAATATAACGAATTGTGAAAACAATTCAATTGGAAAGCCAATAACAGGAGTACAAATATATATAATTGATCAATTTGGTAATCTATTGCCTGAAGGCGTAGCAGGAGAAATTGCAATCGGAGGTAATGGAGTTGCTGTAGGGTATCTAAATAATGAAGAGCTATCTAATAAGAAATTTGTAAAAAGTCCATATATTAATGGGAAAATGTACAAAACGGGTGATAAGGGTAGATGGTTAATTAATGGAGAAGTACAATTTTTGGGAAGAATAGATAATCAGGTAAAGATAAGAGGATATAGAATTGAGTTACAAGAAATAGAAAATATATTGGAAGGACTAGATGGAATAAAGACCGTAGCAGTTAAGCTAGTCAATGGTGAACTATATGGATATTATACAAGCGATTGCATAGTATCTCAAGAAAATATTATTGAAGAAATAGGGAAAAAATTACCGGAATATATGGTTCCTAAAAACATTATAAAAATCGATGTAATGCCTTTGACAAGCAATGGCAAGATAGATTATAAAAATTTGCCCGAAATACAAAAAAGCATTAAAACGGAAAACTTAAAGCCTGAAACAACACAAGAGAAAGAAATGTGGGATATATGGAAAGAAGTGCTAGGAAATGATGATTTCGGAATTAATGATAAGTTTTTTAATATAGGCGGTAACTCATTAAAGGGTATAATTATGGTATCTAAGGTTTCACAAAGAAGTGGTAAAAAAGTAACGTTGCCACTATTATTGAATAATGATTCTATAAAATTATTTGTTTGTGCTGTTGAAAAGTTGAGCACAACACAAGTTGTAAGGATAAATAAAGCAGAGGCTCAAGATACTTATAAATTGACTTCATTACAACAAGGAATATATATGAGCTGTGAATTTGATGATACAGGAATTGGATACAATGTGCCTTTGGTATTAAAAGTTGAAGGGGAATTAGATATATCTAGAGTGCAAAATGCAGCACAAAAGTTATTGGATCGTCATAAAATTTTACGTACAGTTTATATTTCTACAAATAGTGGAATACATCAGCAAGTTAAAGAGAATATAAGTATTTCAGTTGATTTTGTGAAAAGCAACAAATCTATAGAAATGGAATTTTCAGAATTTTTACGTGCTTTTAATTTTGAAAAAGCACCACTACTTAGAATGCAGGTTGTTGAATGTAATAATATAAAGTATATTATGTTTGACTCACACCACATTGCAGTTGATGGGATTTCAATGTCTATTTTATATGATGAGTTTTGTGCACTGTATGACGGGTGCGAACTTGAAACGCAGGATATAGATTTTATAGATTATTCAGTTTGGCAGAATGGTGAAGAAGGACAAAGTTTGGTTGAAAATAATATGAAATACTGGATGGAACGATTTAAAGACTGGAATGGTATAACCAATATTCCCACAGATTTTCCTCGTGAATCAATAGTTAGATTAGAAGGTAAAACATTAAATTTTAATATTGGATTGAAATTAACAGAAAAGGTAAAATCGTTTTGCAAGGTAAATGCAGTTACTCCATATATGATGCTTTTAGGAGTATATAGTATAGTTATTGGAAAGTATACAGGGCAAAGAGATGTTACTATAGGTTTACCTAGTTATGGTAGAAACTTAGAGCAATTTGAAAAAATGGTAGGTATGTTTGTTAATAGCTTGCCAATTAGAGTTTACCCAGAACCTGAGAAGAATTTTATAGAACTATTAAGTGAAATAAAGAATGATGTTTCGTTAGCACTAACAAATGAGGGGTGTTCCATAGAGAAAATTGTAACTGGGCTAGGATTGACATCAGAAACAGGTACAAACCCACTATTTTCAACAATGTTTGCATTGCATGATATACCAATAAATGAGAATGAAATCCATGGCTTGAGGTTAAGTAAAGTGAATATAGAACAAAATGTTTCTAAGTTTGATATTACACTTGACGCGCAAGAAGAAAATAAGATTATGAATTTCCAACTTCGATATAACAGCAACCTTTTTAATATTGAAACAATTGAAAATTTTATCAGTCATTTTATAAATTTAATTGAAAATACTATTAACTATCCTAAAGTTTCTATAAAAAAACTTAATATGCTATCAATAGATGAATATAATCAGTTAATGGTATGCAATAATGATACACATGTTGATTATAAAGATAAAAACTCAAATATTATAGATCTTTTTGAGAGACAAGTGATTTTGAGACCAAATTCAATTGCTGTATCATTTAATGGAAAAAGCTTAACATATAAAGAGGTAAATGATCGTGCTAATAATTTAGCCAATAAATTATTAAGTTCAAATATATCAACAGGAGCTGTAGTACCAATTATTGCTGATAGAAGCTTTGAAATGCTAATAATTGAAATTGCAATAATGAAGTCAGGAGCAACATTTTGTCCTCTTGATCCAAGTTGGCCATCAGCAAGAATAAATATGATTATTGATGAAGTTGGTGCTGAATTTGTTATAACTAGTACTAAAAGTAAAGTTATTGAAGAGGTATTAGTTGAAAAATGGGAAGTTAACCTTAAAGATATAGTTGCAGAATGTCAAAATCCTCGCGTTGAGATTTTAAGTAGTGATGTAGTTTATATTATATATACTTCTGGATCAACAGGTAAGCCTAAAGGCGTGGTAGTACCATATTTAGGAATTATTAACCGCTTGATGTGGATGAACGAAAGACTAGGGACAGATGGCAGTAATAGTGTATTAAATACTACAAATTATGTATATGATAGTTCAGTGTGGCAAATGTTTTGGCCACTTATAAATGGAGGTAAAACAGTTATACCTGTTCCTAGTGCAATTATGTCTGCTGAATATATAACAAAAATTATTGCAGATGAAAAAATCACAATTACTGATTTTGTTCCATCAGTATTTAATGTAATTGTTGGTCAAATGAAAGAGTCAAAAGATTCATTAGAGACGTTAGATAGTTTAAAATGGATAATAATTGGTGGGGAAGAGATAAAACAAAATTCTGTTCATGATTTCATGGAGTTATATCCAAATACTCAATGCATCAATTTATATGGACCAACAGAGGCCAGTATAGGTTGTGTATATAAAGTTATTTCTAAAGAAGAAGATGGTGTAATTCCTATAGGGAAACCGATTAGTAACGTTAATATTTTATTACTTGATGACAACATGCAGCCAGTGCCAAGGGGTGTTATAGGTGAAATGTATATTGGGGGAATATGTTTAGCCAATGGATATTATAAGGATAATGAAAAAACTAGTAAAGTTTTTATAAAAAATACATTTAATGAAATTAATAGTAAATATTTATATAAAACTGGTGATATTGCTAAATGGGGTAAAAACTGGGATATTTATTTCTTGGGAAGACGTGATTATCAGGTGAAAATAAGAGGATTTAGAATTGAGACTCAAGAAATAGAAGATAAAGTTTTAAAACTTGAAGGGGTTAATCAGTGCACTGTAATTGACTATGAAAGTGATGCAGGAGATAAGTATCTTTGTGGATATTTTACTGCTAAAGAAGGAATTGAAAAAGAAGATGTTAGAAGTTTTTTAGTAAGCCAACTACCCAATTATATGGTACCAACATTTATAGTTAAGCTTGATGAAATATACATAACAAAGTCAGGAAAATTGGATAGAAAAAGGTTGCCTAAACCTCAATTTGAGATTCTTGATAGGGATATCATTTTACCTAAAACAAAGGAAGAAAAACTATTATCTATTGCATGGAAAGAGGTACTAAATCTCAAGGCAGTAGGAATAAACGATAACTTTTTTGCAATAGGTGGTGATTCTATTAAGGCATTACAGATATCGTCACGCTTAAAAAAAGCCGGGTTAGAATTTACAATGCAACAGTTATTTAGTAATCCAACTATAGAACAGCTTGGTAAAAAAGTTATATATGCAAATCAAAAAAAATATGAGGTTGTAACAGGAGAGGTGGATTTATCACCAGTTCAAAAACGTTATTTTGAGACTTATGACCCAAACTTGTATTTTAATCAAGCTATTATGGCTTTTAGAAAAGAAGGTTTTGTTTTAGATTCAGTAAAAAAATCATTTATTTATATAGTGAGTCAGCATGACATGCTTAGGGCAAGATTTTCAATATCCAATGAAGGCTTTAAGCAAGTTATTGGAGAAGTTGAAGATGATTATTTTGTAATAGAAGAATTTAATGTATTTGATGAAGTTAATGAAAAACAACTTATAGGTGAAATCGTTGAAAGTATTCATAAAAAAATTAATTTGTCGTCAGAATTAATACGTCTTGCTGTAATAAGAACCAAGAGTGGGGACCATTTGATGATAGCAATGCATCATTTGATTGTAGACGGTGTCTCTTGGCGCATAATGTTTAAAAATTTCATAGAGGTATATGAAAACATCTGTAAAGGAACTACATGTGAAACAGATAAAAAATCAAAATCATATAAAGAATATGTTGAATATCTTAAAAAGTATTCAAAACATGAAAAGTTAAATAAACAGGTTAAGTATTGGGAAAATATTAATTTTAATAGTGATATAAACACTCAACAAGAGGTTTTATTTGGTGCTAGAGAAAATGTTACTGTAGAAATTAATCCTCAAATATCAAAAAAAATATTAAAAGATGTTAATAAGACTTATACAACGCAGCCCAATGACATACTTTTATCTGCATTAGCACTTGCGTTTAATAAGGTAGATAGCAGTAAAAATTTATTAGTTGATCTTGAAAGTATAGGTAGGTTATTACCAGGAGAAGGATTTAATTATGATCAAACTGTAGGATGGTTTACAGCAATTTATCCTGTAAATATAGAAATAGTTGAAAACAATATAGGTAAAACAATATGTTTGGTTAAAGATAACCTAAGACATGTACCTGAGAATGGACTAGGATATCAAGTCCTTAGATATTATACAGATAATTTTAAGGGAGCAGTGGACAGTAGTATTAGTTTTAATTATTTAGGAGAAATAGATTTTAAATCACAAAGCGATATTGGTACAAACTTATCCAATTATTCTGCAGGAAGCATGATCTCGCATGAACTTACGACAAAATACATGTTAGATATTAATGCAAAATTCTATAATGATAAGCTAATTGTTTCTTTTGATTATTCAACATTAAAATATGATAAAGTCATTATTGAGAATTTAGCAAAAGCCTTTAAGGATGTATGTAATGCTATAGTTTTGCATTGTGAAAAACAAATAAATATAGTTAAAACTCCATCAGATTTTGGTGATATTACTTTAAGTTCTAATGAACTTTGTAAAATATATGAAAATGTAGGTCACAATATTGAAAAAATATACAAACTATCACCTATGCAATCAGGTATGCTTTTTCATTCACTTTTAGATAATGAGTCAAAAGGTTATTTTGAACAAAATTATATAACGTTTAAAGGAAAAATTGATTGTGAAGCATTAGAAAATGCATATTGTATGCTTATTAAAAAATATGATATTTTTAGAACCGTATTTATGTATGAAAATCTACAAGAGCCACGTCAAATTGTAAAAAAATATGAAAATACTCAAATGAGGTTTGATTTTGAAGATATTTCAACTGATAACTCTCTTGAAGAAATAAAGATGATAATTGATGAATATTGCATAAAAGATAAAAAAGAAGGTTTTGATTTGCAAGTAGGGCCACTTATAAGATTAAAATTATTTAAAATTGATGAAATAACTTACCGCCTTATATGGAGCGATCATCATATTTTAATGGACGGTTGGGGGATGTCTATTGCATTTAAAGAAATCTTCCAAAATTATGAATCAATAATTAAAGGTGATAATGTAAAAGAGGAACATCTGAATCAATATAATAAATATATTGATTGGTTAGTACAGCAGGATGAAAATGCGGCGATGAATTTTTGGAAGGATAAAATTCAAACATATGACACCATTTCAAATTTGACGGGTCTAGGTAAAAAGAAGAATACCTATAAACAAAACAAACAAAGGATTAAATTATCAAAAGAAGTATCAAATATGTTACTGAAAACTGCCGGGGATAATGGAGTTACTTTAAATTCAGCTATGCAGTCGGCATGGGCACTTGTTTTAATGCGTTATTGCAATACAAATGATGTGGTATTTGGAAGTGTAGTTTCAGGTCGTTCATCTGCTATAGATGGAATTGAAGATATGATAGGATTATTCATTAATACAATACCAGTAAGAGTTGATGTTAATGAAAATAAAAAATTCAAAGATCTTGTTAAAAACTTTCAAAACGATTTTATTTTAATGGAGGAGTTTAGTTATTACCCTCTAGCATCGATACAAGCTTTATCAATTCTCGGTGATAATTTATTATCACATATATTTGTGTTTGAGAATCACCCTATGAATCAGGTAATAGAGGATGTTTCAAAAGGTGATGATTCGAGTAATAATATATTACCTGTTATAGAGGATGTTGATGCATTTGAGCAAACAAATTACGACTTAAATATAATAGTTGTTCCCGGTGATGAGATATTAATAGACTTTGTATATAACTCAAATGAACATGAGGATTGGTTTATTAATCAACTATCTAGGCACTATTTAAATGTTTTGGAAAGTATATCAAATAGCTTTGATACGTATATAGATAAAATAGATATTTTAGATAAATATGATTATTCAAAAATGCTAACTGAATTTAATCCACCATCTGTTGGCTATCCTAATAATAAAAACATTATAAATTTGTTTATGGAGCAGGTAGAGAAAAATGGCAATAGAGTGGCAATTAAATGTGAATGTAGAGAATTTACGTACAATGAAGTTAATAACCTTTCAAGTGCTATTGCTAGAAGACTTGTAAATATAGGTGTTGAGTCTAATGATATAGTTGGATTACTTATGGAGCAAACAGAGTATATTGTAATATCTGCTTTAGGAGTTCTAAAAGCAGGGGCAGCATATATGCCATTAGATAGACATTACCCTACTACGCGATTAGAATTTATGATTGAAGATAGTAATGCTAAAGTTGTTCTTTTTAAAGATGATAAATATGAGGTTAAATCAGATAGTACATTCATTGATGTAACGTTCGATAATCTAGAACAGTCAGTTGAAAATTTAAATGTTAATATAAAACCATCAGATATGGCTTATGTAATATATACATCAGGCACAACAGGTAAGCCTAAGGGGGTAATGATTGAACATAAAAATGTTGTGAGGCTTATGGTAAATGATAATAATCTATATGATTTTAATGAGAATGATATCTGGACAATGTTTCATTCGTTTTGTTTTGATTTTTCAGTTTGGGAAATGTATGGAGCATTATTGTTTGGAGGAAAGTTAATTATAGTACCACGAAACATAGCTAGAGATACTGCTTTATTTGTAAAATTAGTAGAAAATGAACAAGTTACAGTGCTAAATCAAACTCCTACAGCATTTAATGCTTTTTCGCAGCAAGTTATATTAACTGATAACCTGTCTTTAAACTTAAGATATATTATTTTTGGTGGTGAAGCATTACAACCAACACTACTCAATGGTTTCCATAAAATGTATGATGATGTAAAATTAATAAACATGTATGGTATTACTGAGACTACAGTTCATGTTACTTATAAAGAAATCGGCCAATATGAAATAGATAACAATATAAGTAATATTGGAGTTCCGATACCCACACTCAATGTAAGTATAGTGGATAGGAATATGAAGTTATTACCAATCGGCATTCCAGGAGAGATGATTGTTAGTGGCGAAGGAGTTGGTAGAGGATATATTAACCGTGATGAACTTAACTTAAAAAAATTTATTTCTTTTGAATATGAAAAAGATGGAACAAGGTCATATAGAAGTGGAGATTTGGCAAAATATCTTCCAAACGGAGAGCTTGAATATTTAGGAAGAATTGATGAGCAGGTTAAAATTCGTGGATATAGGATAGAACTAGGGGAAATTAAGGAAGCAATGCTTAAACATGAATATATAAATGACTTGGTAGTTACTATTAAAAAAGACAAGTTAGGTAATAATAATCTAATTTCATATTATGTATCAGAAAAAGATCTAGATATAGAAGAGCTAAGAGAATTTTTAGCAGCCTTTTTACCTCAATATATGATACCAGCATATATTATAAAAATTGAGAAAGTACCTATAACATCAAGTGGTAAAACAGATATTAAGGCATTACTAGAAATAGAGAGTATAGTTAGTCTAAATGAATATGTAGCTCCTGAGAATGAGTGTCAAGAAAAAATTGCAAATGTATGGTCAGAGGTTTTAGGTTTGAATAAAATTGGAATGAATGACAACTATTTTGTTAGCGGAGGAGACTCAATAAAAGCAATACAAATATATTCAAGATTAAATGCTTTAGGTATCCAATTTGAAATTAAAGATTTATTTCAATATCCAACCATTGGGGAAATAAGTAAAAGAGTGAAATTTAATATTGAAACTTATTCACAAGATGAATTTTATGGAGATATTAAATTGACAGCAATACAAAAATGGTTTTTAGAAACAGATGGAGCTGAAAGTTATAATTACAATCAAGCAGTCATGTTTTTTAATGCCAAGGGTTTTGATGCAACTGCGCTAAAAGAGACTATAAGAAAAATTGTTTCTTATCATGATTCACTTAGAATTCGGTTTGTTAGACATAATGATAATATAATTCAGACTTATCAAACAATAGAAGCTATTGAGGATATATGTGAAATAAATTATATAGATCTAACATCGGAAAGAAATTTTGAAGAGAAAATTTTGCAATATGCAAATGAAGCGGAGAAAGATATTACATTATTTTCTAAAAAATTGTACAACCTTACATTATTTAAAACCAGCCAAGGAGACCATTTGTTATTTGTAATACACCACATGATTATAGATGTAGTATCTTGGGGAATTTTATCAGAGGATTTAATACAAGTTTATACATCAATAAGAAATGGTGAAAAAGTAAAGTTATTAGATAAAACATTATCATTTAAAGAATGGTCACAAGGTATTAGTAAGTATTCAGAAGCTAAAAATAGCAAATCAAAGTTTCAATATTGGTCCGATATTAAAACAATAAATAGTAGTAAGATTATTGAAGAAAAAAATAACTTTGGAACATATGATGAAACAAGTACAGTAAAAGCTGAAATTGGAGAAGATAATACTAAAAAACTAGTAACTATTGCAAATATACCATATACTACAAAAATTGAAGAAATTCTTTTAACTGCTTTAATTGAAGCTTTTTATCACACTATGGATGTAAAAACTATAGCAATAGATATTGAAGGTCATGGTCGTGAAAAATTATTCGAGCATAGTGATGTTGCAAGAACATTAGGTTGGTTTACATCAATATATCCAGTAGTTTTAAATATTGAAGAAACAATAGAAAAAACTATTTGTACAATTAAAGAAAGTATAAGGAAAATACCCAATAAAGGTATTGATTACAGTATTTTAAAATATTTGACCAATTATGGAGATAAATTAGATGAAACGCCACAAATAAGCTTTAATTATTTAGGTCATATGGATAAATTTAAAGGTGATGAAATAACGCAGTCAGATATGCCTATAGGAGAAGCAGTAAATGGAAAAATTGCACGTAAATATGCGTTAGATATTAGTTGCAAAATTGATAAATCAGTATTTAAGATTGCATTTGATTATTCAGCACACTTATTTAATGATGATCTTATTAACAAATTATCTAAAAATTATATACTTGCACTTGAAAGATTAATAAGCCACTGTTGCTTAGTTAAAGAAATTAAAAAAACACCATCAGATTATGGATTAGATATTTCTATTAATGAGTTAAATAAAGTCGTAAATAATAGAATGAAAAACATAGAAAATATTTACCCACTAACACCAATGCAGCAAGGAATGCTATTTCATTCATTATATAATACAACTTCGGACGCGTATTGTGAAAGAATGGTAATGATTTTAGATGGCGAAATTGATGTGGAATTATTTAAAAAATCAGTTGCTTATATAACAAGAAAATTTGAAGTTTTTAGAACAGCCATAATTAAAAATGGATTAAATAGTCCAGTTCAAGTGGTTTTAAAGGAAGTGCCAAGCAGCTTCAACTATTATAACTCAGAAGAGGGTAATTATGAACTTGAAAAAGATAATTTAAGTAAATTTGATTTTGAAAATGCAAAACTAAGTAATATTAGCTTAGTTAAGTTAGGAGTGGAAAAGTACAAGTTTATATGGAACTTCCATCATATAATATTAGACGGTTGGTCAGTTGCTATTGTTCTAGAGGAATTATTTAAGTGTTATAGTAAAAAACGTAGTGGAATCTATATTGAAAGTAAGTCAGAAGGAAATTATGCTGAATTATTTTCATGGCTTAGAAACAAGGATAAGGAACTTGCAAAAGAATACTGGAGTGAGGTTCTTTATGGATATAATACTGCAGTTACAATTCCAAATGAGAAAGTGTCAAGTAAATTTGATTTACAAGAAATGGATTTTTATTTAAGTGAAGAGCAAACAAATAGTTTAAAAGAAATTGCTAGTTTTAATAATGTGACATTTAGTACCGCTGTACAAGTTCTATGGGGAATTATACTTCAAAAAATAAATAACACAAATGATGCAGTGTTTGGTACTGTAATATCTGGTAGGCCAAAAGAGATAAAAGATGCAGATAAAATAGTTGGTATGTTTATTAATTCTATACCGGTTCGTGTGGAGACTTTGGAGAATAATAATTTCATAGATTTAATAAACGCATTCCAAGAACAGTTAGTTAAATCACAGGAATTTGGATATTATCCACTTTATGAAATTCAAGATTCTTGTGAATTAAAGGATAACTTGATAAATCATGTTGTAGCTTTTGAGAATTATCCTGTTAATGAGAAGATGAAGAACGAATTTAAAAAGGAAACTTTTGGGTTTGAAATCAAAGATGTTGTTATGAGAGAACATACTAATTATCAGTTTGGAGTAGTATTTACTCCGGGTACTAAATTAAAAATTAATATTTCATATAACAAAAATGCATTTGATGATAAAAATATTAAAGATGTTTTGAAGCATTATATGTATCTAGTTGATACCGTAATTAAGGAACCTAGAACACCTATAAATAGAATATCAATAACAAATAAAGAAGAAGAAGAAAAGATACTCAAAGTTTTTAACCAGGAAGTAATACCGAATACTGAAAATGTAATAGGGTTATTTAAAAGGCAGGTAAAAACAAATCCATTAGCAGAAGCAGTAAATTTTGAGGAAAGTAAGATAAATTATGAGGAGCTAGATGTTCTATCAAATGGTGTATGTAATTCTATTATAAATAGTGGAGTAAAAATTGGAGAAACAGTAGCATTTATGTGTGATAGGTCATTAAATATGGCTGTAGGAGTAATAGGCATAATGAAATCGGGCAGTGTGTATATTCCTATTGATGCATTACTTCCAAGTGATAGAATTAAATTTATGTTTGAAGATAGTAACGTCAAGTTAGTAGTAGCAGATAAAAATAATTTGGAAAAAGCAAAGGAACTTGGAATTAAAGTAATAGAAATTGAGAGTATAGAAGTTGAGAGTATAGAAGTTAAGCAAGATTTGTTTGGAGAAGTAGCTATAACAAACGAAAGCGAAGATTTAGTAAACACAGAGCCAATTGAAAATAGGCTTTTAGAAGTAGGGGAAAACGCATATATTATTTATACATCAGGAAGTACAGGAAAACCAAAAGGGGTATTAGTATCACATAGTAACTTAGGTTCATCAATAAAGTGGAGAAAAGAGGAATATAAGTTAGAAGTTAGTGATAATGTTATGCAGCTATTTTCATATTGCTTTGATGGATTTATGACAAGTTTTTTCACACCATTAGTATCAGGCTCAACAGTAGTGCTCGTATCAGAAAAAAATGCAAAAGATGTAGTTGCTTTAAGGAAAATAATAAAGGAAACTAAAATAACTCACTTTATAGCAGTACCAGCTTTATGTTTAGCTATTTATGAAGATATTACTCCAGAGCAAGCTGAAACTGTAAGAATGGTAACAACAGCTGGTGATAGATTAATTGGAGATGTAATAAAAAATGTGAAGCGAGTAAATAGTAATACGGAATTAATAAATGAGTATGGACCAACAGAATGTAGCGTAGTAGCAACTGCTAAGAGAAACATACAAAATATGGTATGTAGTTCAATTGGAAAGCCAATAGCAGGAACAACTGTATATATAATGGACAAAAATGGTAATTTAATGCCGGAGGGTATACCAGGGGAAATTGTAATTGGAGGAAATGGTGTTGTAGTTGGATACTTAAATAGAGAAGAATTAACAAAAGATAAGTTTGTTTACAATCCATACTTCAATGGGAAAATCTATAAAACAGGTGATAAGGGTAGATGGTTAAGTAACGGAGAAATTGAATTTTTGGGAAGAATGGATAATCAAATAAAAGTAAGAGGATATAGAATTGAACCACAAGAAATAGAGAATATGTTAGAAACAATAGATGGAATAAAAACTGTTGCCATAAAGTTAATAGAAGGTGAATTATGTGGCTATTACACAAGCGATTTAATAATACTCGAGAGTGATATAAAAGAAAAAATAAGAAAATTTTTACCAGAATATATGGTTCCTAAAAATGTAATGAAGATCAATGAAATGCCTATAACCAGCAATGGAAAGATAGACTACAAAAATCTACCTGAGATAGAAAAAAGCATAATAATAAAAGGGCTAAAACCAGAAACATTAAAAGAAAAACAAATGTGGGAAATATGGAAAGTGGTATTAGATCATGATGATTTTGGGATTAATGATAACTTCTTTGATATCGGTGGGAACTCATTAAAAGTTATGTCTTTACATTCTAAAATAGATAAGATATACCCAGGAATAATTGAATTAGCAGATTTATTTTCATATTCAACAATTAAAAAAACATGCGATTATTTGTGTAGTAAAGAAAAGGAAGATGACCAATATAAGTTAGAGAATGAAATTGATGAAAAAAATATGGAAAGCACAATTATGGATATGTTACTGGATAGCGAAAACTTAGATAGTGAAAAGTTAGCTAATAAAATTATGGGCTTAAAATAGTGTAGAAGGGAGAAAATTGTGAAGGAAGAGATTAAATATTTAATTGAGTGTGCTTCAAAAAATATTTTAGACAAACGAATGGTAGCTAAAATAATATCTCTAATGAATAGTACATCAAGTGAAAAAAATGAGCAATTTGCAATTGTAGGGATTAGCGCAAATATGCCAAGAGCTGAGGACAAGGATAAATTTTGGGACGTTATAGCTAATTCTACAGATTGTATAATAGAATTCCCAAAGGACAGAATGGATTTCGCAAAAAAATATCTTGACTATATTGGTTTTGATAAAGATATAATTTTTGCAAAAGGTGGATATCTTGATGTTATAGAAAATTTTGATTATTCGTTTTTTGGAATTACTCCTGCGGAAGCAAAATTAATGGATCCCAATCAAAGATTATTTTTACAAGAAGCTTTCAATTGTTTAGAAGATGCAGGGTATGGTAATAAGATGTTGTCTGGAAAAAATGTTGGTGTATTTGTAGGATATGACAATTCTACAATAAATGAGTATCGTCAAATTATATCAGATGTATCACCTGAGGCATTATCACTAGCACTTGCGGGGAATATAATCCCTGCAATTGCTAGTAGAATATCTCATATTTTAGATTTTCATGGACCAGCATTGGTTATAGATACAGCTTGTTCTTCAGCATTACTTGCGGTTCATATGGCATGTATGGCTATACAATGTAATCAATGTGAATCTGCAATTGTTGGAAGTGTAAAGTTAAGTATATTGCCACTAATTTTAGGTGAAAAATTGGGTATAGAGGCAGGTGATTGGAAAACTAAAGCCTTTGATGACAGCGCAGATGGAACAGGTGTTGGCGAAGGTGTTGGTGCAATTTTTATTAAACCTCTAAAGAATGCTATTAAAGATGGTGATGACATTTATGCTGTTATTAAAGGCGGAATGAGTAATCATGATGGAAATTCTATTGGGCTTACTGCCCCAAACCCATTAGCTCAAGAAAAAGCAGTTTTAGGTGCTTTAAAAAATGCAGGAGTTAATGGTGATACTATATCGTATATAGAGGCTCATGGAACTGGTACAAGGATAGGCGATCCAATAGAAATACAAGGTTTAACAAAATCATTTATGAGGTATACAGAAAAAAAACAATTTTGCGCTATAGGTTCTGTAAAAACTAATATTGGGCATTTGGATCATGCATCCGGAATCGCATCTATAATAAAAGTTGCGTTAGCATTAAAAAAGAGAAAATTGCCACCCACATGTAACTTTAAATCACCAAATAGAATAATTAATTTTATTAATTCACCATTTTATGTTAATACAAAACTTAGAGAATGGGATTGCGGTGAAATGCCTCTAAGAGCTGGTATAAATTCATTTGGCTTAAGTGGTACTAATGTTCATTTAATACTCGAGGAGGCTCCTAAAAAACAGAATTATAATAACTCTGGATCCGCAGTATTACTAATCTCAGCAAAGAATGAATCTTCATTAAAAAAATACCTGGAAAGCATGAGAATATATCTTGAGGAAACACAAGAGAGTTTTAATGATATTTGTTATACAACAAGTTGTTGTAGGGGCCACTATTTATACCGGGTAGCAATTGTAGCTGATAGTTGCATGGAGGCAGCTAAACAAATAAATTATCTGGAAATGAAAAGTGATTTAGTAACAGAGCAAAAGCAAATTTTTTATGGAATAGATGATCAAACAAAATGCAAAAAAGAACTAATTGATGAGAATATTTTCAAAGTCCCTGATTCTGTGAAAAAAAATATGCTTAGTGATTTAGCTAAAAAGTATTGTACTGGTATAGAAATAAATTGGGCAAAGCTTTATGAAAAACCTAGTAGAGTTCATTTGCCTCCTTATCCATTTGATATGAAGAAATGTTTAATCGATATACCTTGTGTTGAAAAGGATATAAGTAGAACTAAAAAACAAATATATAAGAAATCAGCAAAGAATATACAGGTTATTGGAAATTGTTCTGGCGTATCAGAAGAAGTTGTTTCAATAGTTGCAAATACATGGGGAAATATATTAGGAATTAATGAAGTAAATGTTAATGATAATTTATTTAAACTTGGAGCAGACTCTATTTTTGCAATGAAAATATATAATAATTTAAAAAATCTTATTGGAGAAAAAGTAGTAATAAAAGATATAATGGGCAGTATTGATTTTATAACTCTTGTAAAAACAATGGAGAACAAGTTTGATAATAAAAGTATAGGAGTAATTTCTCAAAATAAAATTAATGAACATACTTTAATTAATGAATACAAGTTGACTCCCCAACAAGAAAGACTATTTTTAATTAATCTGATGGAAAGTGATTCTAAAGCATATAATATGAGTACTGCTATGATAATTGAAGGTAAGATTGATATTATTAAACTTGAGGATTCTTTCAAAAGGCTTATTGATTCACAAGAAAGTCTTAGAACATCATTTTATGAAAAAGAGGGACAATTAATTGCTAAAGTACATAATGAAGTTGAATTTTCATTGGAAATTATTGAGTGTAACAATTATGATTACGATAGTTCAATTAAAGAGTATATTAAACCATTTGATTTAAATATTGCACCTTTATTAAGAACTGCAGTAATAAAGATATCAGAAAATAAGCATTTACTATTATTTGATATTCATCATATTATTTGTGATGGTGTGTCAACAACCATAATAATGGAAGAGTTAATGAAGTTTTATAATGGAGACAATAAAAGAGTAACCAAATTAAAATATAGTGATTATGCAATAGAGTTTAATAACAAAAGTCAAACAGAGGATTATAAAAAGCAAGAAAAATTCTGGAAAAAGCAACTATCCGGAAAAATAACAAGGCTAAATATGCCAATTGACAAAAACCGCCCACAAGTACAAGAATTTGAGGGTGCAAGAATATCAAAGGATTTGTCAAAAGAACTTACTAAATCCATTGTGGATTTTGCAAAAGATAACTTAACGACAACCTATAATGTTTTATTTGCTGCATTGAATATAATGATTAAGAAGTATACTGGTCAAGATGATATTATAATCGGAACACCTGTATCATGTAGGAATAATCCGCAACTTAACAATATTATTGGATTGTTTGTAAATACAGTAGTTATGCGTAATTATCTTGTAGGGGAAGATACAGTATTAGATTTAATTAATAAAATAAAAACTAATACCATAAGTGTATATGAAAATCAAGAGTTTCCATTTGACAAAATGGTGGAATTATTGGATTTACCTAGGGACTTAAGTAGAAATCCAATATTTGATGTAATGTTTTCAATGCAAAATTTTTCCAAGGCTTCTGTTGATATGAAAGAACTTACGATTTCACCATATGCTTTTGAAAATAATGTTTCTAAAGTAGATCTTACAGTAAATGCTATTGCGAACGGTGATATTATAAATTTAGAAATTGAATATTCTACAACTTTATTTGAAAGAAAGACAATAGAGAGAATGATGGAAAATTTGTTTAACGTATTAAATGAGATGGTAAATAAACCTGAAATTACTATTGATAGATTAAATATGATTACAAAGGAAGAATTAAAACAACTAAAAGTATTTGGAACTTGCACTACAAATTATAATAAAACTTTAACAATAGCAAGCCTTATAGAAACACAAGTAAATCTTACACCAGGTAAGGTTGCATTAATATTTGAGGATAGAAAAATAAGTTACAAAGAACTAAATGAAAAAGCTAATTCACTTGGAAATCAACTTTTATTAAGAGGCATTAATAAATCAGAATTTATAGCTGTAGTAGCAGAACGGTCCATTGAAATGATTGTTGCATTGTTAGCTATTATAAAAATTGGAGCAGCGTATGTTCCAATAGATCCGTATTATCCTAAAGAAAGAATACAACATATGATTAATGATAGTGGAGCTACGAGTGTATTATATTATTGCAAGGATAAAAGTATTATTGCAAACTTTGATAGTTCAATAGACCTTTCAAATGAAAGAAATTACTCCAATGATTTTAGTCCTACAAATGTTATTTTTGATGAAAATAGTCCAATGTATATGATATATACATCTGGTTCATCAGGGTTACCTAAAGGAGTAATACTTACCCATAAAAATGTAAATAATTTTATTAATGGTATTACTCAAATTATAGACATTAATGAAAATACCAAAATACTCAGTGTTACAACTTTTGGTTTTGATATATTTTTATTAGAGAGCTTTTTAATGTTATCAAAAGGTGCAACTATTTTGCTGGCATCTGATAATCAAATAAACAGTCCAGAATTATTATGTAAACTTATTTTTGAAAATGATGTTAACACATTGCAGTCTACTCCTCTGAGAATGAAATTAATTTTAAATGAACATAATTCTTCAACAGCAATTAAAAACCTTAGAACTATATTAATAGGTGGAGAGGCATTTCCACTAGAACTTTTAAAAAATCTAAACAAATTTAAAGATTTAAGAATCTACAACATGTATGGGCCTACTGAAACTACTGTATGGTCAACAGTAAAGGAGCTAACAAACAAGGGAAATATTACAGTTGGAAAGCCTATAGCAAACACAATTTGTTGGATAGTAGATACAAAAGATAAATTAGTACCTATTGGTTCAGTTGGAGAATTAATTATTGGTGGAGATGGAATCTCAAATGGTTATCATAATAGAGAGCAATTAAATAAAGAACGGTTTATATATATAGATTGCCTTAGTTCCGGTAAGATGTTTAAAACAGGAGATATTGCAAGATGGAATAATAATGGAGAAATAGAAATTTTAGGTAGAAATGATAGTATGTTTAAAATTAATGGTTATCGAATAGAATTAGGTGAAATACAGAGCTTTCTTGCACAACATGAAGCGATTAAAGAAGTGGGTATTGTAACTGATGAAAAAGAGTATATTTTGGCGTACTATGTAGAAAATTCTGAAGTTTCCATAAAAGAGCTTAGAGATTACCTATCAAATAAGTTGCCAAATTATATGATTCCTAATAAATTTATTAAAATGAATAGTTTGCCACACACACCAAATGGAAAATTAGATTTGAAAGTCTTAAAAAGTTTGAAAGTAGAAGGAAAAAAAGTAGATAAGAGATTAATTTTACCACCTACTAACAAAATACAAAAATTATTGGTTGATTCATGGAAGAGGATTTTGCAAGTAGATGAAGTAAGTATTGACGACAACTTTTTTGAGCTTGGTGGTAATTCTATGAAGGTAATAATGTTTATTTCAGATATGAAAAAATTTAATATAAATATTGTTATAAACAACGTATTTAGTCATAACACTATTTTAGATTTAGAATATTTTTTAAATACCATAATTAATAAAAACCAAATTAGCAATGTATTTCTAGTAAAGAAAAAAATATTTGATACATTAAATATAAATATAAATATTATAAAAGCAAGAATAAATAATGAAGAACATGTGATTTATTTCGTGGATGATTATAGTGAAGAAAAAAAAGAAAAACTTTTACAAATGATAAACAAATATATAGATAAGAAAATTTATCCCCATTATATTATTTCTAGCGTTAAGGCATTAGAATTGGGTGTTGATAGTTTTGAAGGGGAAAAGATAATAAATATAAATCGAAAAGATTTTGAGTCTATTTTACAAATGCAGGAAATAAATAACCAGATTATACTAAGTGATATTAATAACAAACATGAAAAGTTTGAAAAGTCTGTATTATTGGGTGAGGTAGAAAAAGAATATGGGTTAGCACCAATTCAATATTTCTTCTTAGATAGTCAAAGATACTCAGGCACATTGTTACATTTTGATATTTTATTGAATATTAATATATTTAATAAAGCTATAAAGGCACTATTAATTAATCAAGGTATTTTTAGATCAACATTAGTAAAGAGAAATGATAAATTGTTTTGGAGTCAACACGAATTAATAAACGATCTACAAGTTCCCTTTATTGATATTAGTAATGTTACAGAAGAATGTAAAGTAAATCTCATGAAAAATATTGCAAGTGACTACTATTTTAAAAGTTATGGACAAATTTCTAAATGTGCTTTTAATACATCAAATACTAACAATGATAATAGTTTGTTATATAGAACTTTACTTGTTAAGACAACTGAAAGAGACTTCAACTTATTTTTACCTGTAAATCATGCAATATTTGATGCGATGAGTGGAGAAATTGTTAAGGAGATGATTAAGGAATATTATAATAGAATTTTACGTGGAGAAGTAATTGGACTCGAAAATAGTAAGCAATATGAAAACTTTGTTTACCAAATAAGAAAAGGACCTGTAAATATAAGTGATGAAGAATTAGTTGAAAAATTAGAAGTAGATAAATATGTACAATACACAAATTTACTAAATGAAAAAATAAATGAATATAATCGGGATAAAAGCACTTATATAAAGTTTGAAATTGAAAAACATGAGGGTGTAGATGAGGACAATGCATGGGAAATTTCATTTGAAGTACTTAATAAATTTATTCGAGATTATATGGGTGTAAAAAGTCTTCCATTAATGATTTATTATTATGGACGTAATTATGAAAATAAGGAATATTTTAATACGGTTGGTGAATTTATTGATATGATACCAGTTTTTATTGATGGAAACTTAGAACGTTCTAAGATGGTTCAAATAACACAAAATGCAATAGCTTTTTCGGAAGAACATAATGTTAATTTTTCAAATTTAGCAAATAATAAGTCACAACAAGTAAGAACTCCAAAAATATGCCAATTCGTTTCGCAAACAATTAAAAAGCCATCAATAGTATTTAATTTTCAAGGAAAGGTTGAAGAAAAAGAAATGGAATTATTTGAGGACATATTGTATGAAAGATTAATGCATGAACTTAACATGGAAAAATCAGTAAATATACACTTTATGACTAGATATTCAAATAATAAAATACAAGTGGATATAAATATTCCATTTGATTCGCAAGATAATACAATAATTAATTTTTTTGAAAACAACATAGAAAACATTAAAGGTTGTAGCGAGAGGAAATATAACAATTAAATTATTATCAGGGTATGTTTAATTCTATAATTTAACATGGATCGTTTTGAAGTTGAACTACTAAGTGGGGAGTATTTATAATAATGATAGAAGTTTTTGCAGTTAATATTAAAGATGAGTTTTTGGATAATAATATAAATAGTATAACAGAAAGGTTAGAAAATTATGGAAAACAAAAAGGAAAAGACTTAAAATTTAGATTTAAGTATAAAGAAGATTTGCTTAGAACATGTGTTGGAAAAATGCTAACAAGAACAAAAATGTGTAGTATTTTAGGCATTTCCAATAAAAATCTTAAGTTTTTTACAAATACTTATGGTAAACCATACATAATAAGTAATAAAGGTATATATTTTAATATATCTCATTCAGGAGATTGGGTTGTAGGGGTAGTTTCAAGTGAGGAAATAGGTATAGATATTGAAATGAATCTAGATGTTCAACCAGATATTGTGGATACATGTTTTACAAAAAACGAGAAGGTATATGTATACTTTGAAAACAAAAATGGTAGTTCAAGTAGATTCTATGAGATATGGACACTAAAGGAAAGTTTTGTTAAAGCGCTTGGCAAAGGGTTATCTATACCATTAGATAATTTTGAAATATCAAAAGACAAGCTTGAAAAGGAATTGTGGTTTAATTCAGATTATTCTAATAATGTATATTACTTTAAAACATATAAGTTTAAGAATGAATATACAATATCAATAGCTAGTCCTTTAAAAGTATTCCCAAATGAAATAAAAATAATTAAGGCTACCCAGCTTTACAGTGAGTTTATCAAATCTTAAATTAATTAAGACTTAATAATAAATTTATTGCTGTTTGTATTAAGTATTTAGTATTCCAACAAATATAAAGTCAAGAATGAGGAGATTAAAATGAAGATAAAATTATTCTGTATCCCATATTCAGGAGCATCAGCGACTGTGTATTTGAAGTGGGCACAACATTTAAATAAAAATATTGAGATACATGCAGTTGAATTACCAGGAAGAGGATTAAAAGCTGGTGAAAAATTATGTACAGATATTGATGATATTGTTGAAAAAATATTTAAGGATGTTTCAGAGGAAATTGATGAGACCTCAGAATATGCTATTTTAGGTCATAGTCTTGGGGGACTGATTGCATATGAACTATATTACAAGCTTATGAAGTCCAAATATAAAAAGCCGCTACATATTTTTATATCTGGATCAAAATCGCCACACTTAAGAATAGACGAAAGAGATAGCTATAAACTGCCATTAGAAAAACTTAAAGACTTAATATTAAAATATGGACTTACTACATCAAATGAAATTTTTATGAATAAAGAAGTAATGGATTTTTTCCTTCCTATTATACGGGCAGATTTTAAAATAGGAGATACATATAATTATATAAAAAAAGAAAAGAAAATAGCTAGTGATATGACAGTATTGGTTGGAACTAAAGATAATAGTATGAGCATAGATGATGCTCAGGCATGGGAAGAACTTGTATCTGGCGATTTTAAATTAAAAAAATTTAACGGCGGGCATTTTTTTATAAAAGACTATGAAGATGATATTTTAGAACATATAAATAATACTTTACTTTCCAAAACTAATTAAAAAAAATATATAACATTGGTTTATACAAAATATTGAAAAGCGAGAGATGGAGTTGTGATTAATGAATAATATAAAGATAGCAGCATTATTTCCAGGACAAGGTTCACAATATTTAGGAATGTGTGATAAATTTGAAGACAATAAATGTGTAAACACAATATTAGAGCAGGCATCAAATAAATTAGGGTTTGATATAAAGAAAATGTGTAATGAAGAAAATAAAGATATTTTTAAAACTGAATATGCACAGCCGATTCTATTAACCGTAAGTTATGCCATGTATAAGCTTTACAGAGAACTTGGTGGGGAGCTACCTGATATAGCATTGGGTCATAGCTTGGGAGAGTTTTCAGCATTAACATGTGCAGAATGTATAAGTTTTGAGGAGGGACTAGAACTTGTTAGCATTCGTGGTAAATTAATGAGCACTGTAGTCAAAGGTTATGGTATGACTGCGGTAGTTAATGTTAGTTATGAAAATCTTGAAAAATTAATAAGAAAAATGGATGAAAAAATATATATATCTAACTATAACTCTCCAAATCAAATTGTTATTTCTGCTAAGGAAGATATTATTGAAAAATTTGAAAAAGAAATTGAAATAATAGGTGGAAGGACAAAACGCTTAAAGACATCGCAACCATTTCATACTGAAATTATGCAGGATGTTGCCATTAGATTTAAGGAATATATAAATGAGTGTAAATTTTCAATACCAAAGTTTCATGTAATATCTAATGTGACAGGAGAAGTACATAAGCTTGAATTAATTAAAACAAGACTTATACAACAAATATATAAGCCAGTAAATTTCACACAATGCATGAGAACTTTGAGAAGAAGAGGTATAGACAATACTATAGAATTTGGAGCTGGGAATATATTAACTAAGATAGCTATTCAAAATTGTAATGAGCTATCAGCATATTCAATGGATGAATATGCTGATAAAAATCAGCTTAACGAGTTAATCAAAATTAATAGTAATAAACCACTATCATTATTAAATACAGTAAACCTATGTTTAGCTGAAATAATAGGAACAAAATTTAATAATTATATGGTTGAACCACAAAGACAGTTAAATGATAATTATAAAAAACTTGAGTTAATTCGTAATAATATTGAAGAGTCTAAATGTTTAAATCATGAAGATATAGAGGAGAAATGTACTTGGTTACTAAAAAAATGCCTAATGTTAAAAAATGTTCCTATGGAAGAGCAAAATAATATATTAACGAAAATATCTTTATTATTTAATATATAAGAAGGAGTGAATTGAAGATGGATTATAAAACTATTACTGAGGCCATACTTAGCCTTGATAAGTGCAATGACAAATCAATAACTTTTATTGTAGAAAATAATGAAATTAAAGTTAAGTATCCAGAGATTTTAGGAGAAGGTAAAAAGGTCTTGCATATGATACAAAGTAAAGGATTAGTTAATGGAGACCCATTGATTTTTCAGTTTGACGATAATAAACAGTTTATAGTTACATTTATAGCCTGTATTTTAGGTGGCATAATTCCAGTGCCCATTGATAGAATTCAAAATAAATTTAATATAGAAAGAATTAAAGGAATAGTGAAAAAGATGCCTAACTCATGGATTATTACAAGTGAGTGTGCATTAGATAGTGCTATGCAAATTATCAAAGATGCAGAGGATATTTTATTGATAGAAAAATTTGAAAAACAATCAATTAGATATGAAAGCTATAGTGAGTATAGTGAATCAGAAAAAATTTTCAACTCTAAAGAAGATGATATTTGCTATATGCAGTTTTCATCAGGTTCAACTAGTCAACCTAAAGGAGTAATGATTACCCATAAAGCTATGATCTCAAATATATCAGACGTATATAAAGGCTTTGAACTTACTCAGGAAAGTATATTATTTAATTGGACACCATTAACACATAATTTAGCTTTAATAATTTTTGGGGTACTGCCTTTAGTATATCAAGTTGAAGCTTATTTAATGCAAACATCAATGTTTTTACAAAACCCAATTAGGTGGTTACAAGAGATTGATAAGCGCAAGATAACTTGTTCTGGATCACCAAACTTTGCATTTAAGTATGTATTACAAACAATTGAAAAGATAGGACTTCCTAAATTAGATTTATCATCATTAAAAGTTCTATTTACTGGGGGAGAACAAATTTCTTTCGATACCTGCGAAAGTTTTGTAAAAATATTAGAACCTTTACATTTATCATATAATTCAATTATTGCTGCGTATGGAATGTCAGAGGCAACTGTTGGAGTAAGTATATCACCTATCAATAAGCATATTAGTGCAGGATATTATAAACGTGAAAGTTTAATTGTTGGTAAAAAGGTTGAATTAGGCGATGAGAAAAGTAACAATATTTGTTTGGTAGATGTTGGATATATTCTTGACGGGATACAAATTAGAATTTGTGACAATGATAAAATTGTAATTGAGGAAGGAGTTGCAGGTAAAATCCAGTTGAAGGGAGATGCTTTAACTGCGGGATATTATGAATTAGAACATGCTACAAAAAATCTTTATACTGGTGATAACTGGTTAAAGACTGGAGATATTGGTTTTTTAAATAAGGGTAGATTAACTATTATAGGGCGTGAGAAGGATTTAATAATTGTTAATGGTGTGAACATCTATTGCCATGATATTGAAAAATATGTAGCAGATTCAGGAGAGTGTATGGACTCACAGGTAGTAGCTGTTTCAGTTTTTGATTCTATAACCAAAGAAGATAGAACAGTAATATTTATTGAAAATGATTTGAAATTTGAGCAATTTGAAATTATGTCACTTAAAATAAAAGCATTTATTGGATCAAACTACGGTTTAATAATTAATGAGATTTTACAAGTGGAAAGTATTCCTAAAACAACAAGTGGTAAGAAACAACGCTTCAAATTAGCACAGGCTTATGAAAAAGGTGAGTTTAACCAAATAAAGCAACGAATTAATGCTATAGATAACAATCATAATTTTTTAAATAGCCCCAAAACTTTGACAGAAGTTAAAATTTTTAATATGTGGTGTGATGTTTTGAAAAATGAAAAATGTGGGATTGATGATAATTTCTTTTTATTAGGTGGTAATTCTATTAAAGTTATTGCTATGGTTGGACTAATAAAAGAAAGATTAAACAAAGTAGTTGCTGCATCTGCAATATTTAAACATCCAACTATAAAAAGTTTATCTGCTATTTTAGATAAAATAAATAGTGAAAACATTAACACATTAAAGAATAGTCCAAGCTCAGAGTATTATCCTTTAAGTAAAGAACAACTTGGAATTTATATTAGTTCATGCCTGACAGAAAATAATACTATGTATAATATACCTGTAGCTGCAAGGATATACAATTGTTTAATTGATCCAATAAAGGCAGAAGACATAATTAATAGGTTAGTTCAAAAGTATGAGATTTTACGAACTAGTATAGAACTTGTGAATTTAACTCCTATGCAAAAGGTGCATGAAAATGTTTTGAAAAATGTGGAGTACAGGAAAATAAGTGAAGAAGATTTGGAGCACGTTATTGAAACATTTGTAATCCCATTTAAGTTTACAGAATCTTCTTTAATGCGTCTTGAAATAAATGAAGTTGAGAATGATACTATTATTTTGATTGATATGCATCATATTATTAGTGATGGTACAAGCATTTCACTTTTTCTAAGTGAATTTTTGAATACATATTTTGGGAAAGAACTTCAGCCATCCAAATTTCAATTTAAAGATTATGTACATTATCAAAATAGCTCAGAATATAATTTAAAAATTCAAGATATGAATAAATATTGGATGGAACAATTTAGCACAGAAGTATTTCCAATATATTTACCTGAGGATTTTGATAGATTAGAAGTCAAAAAATATAATGGTAATAGAATAGGCTTCCAATTAGATAAAGAAATTATAACAAACATATTAAATATATCAAATGACCATAATGTAACAAATTTCATGACGTTTTTATCTGTATATAATATCTTCATAAATCTTTATACTGGTGATAATGATATTGTAATTGGAACACCTGCGGCGGGTAGACAAATGAATGAAATTCAAGATATGTTAGGTGTATTTATAAATATGGTTCCAATACGTACTAATTTTAATGATGATATTAAATTTAGTGAACTTTTAAAAATTGTATCAAATAACGTAATAAATGCACTTGATAATGGTGAATATCCTTTTGATATGTTAATTAATAAGTTGGGAATTAAAAGGGATTCTAGTATAACACCATTATTTAATATAGCATTTGTTTATCAAAATTTTACTTTTCCTAAAATTGAAGGGCTAAAATATTCTTTAAAGGATGTTAATACTTATACATCACAGTATGATTTATTACTAACCATTTATGCCTTTAATGATGGATTAAAATTTGAATTTGAATATGATACTAATTTATTTAAAGATGGAACTATTGTTCAATTTATCAATTCATTTTGTGATGTTATTGATCAAATAACACAAAACCCAGAAATAAATATTAATGATATAGAAATATATGGAAAGCAAAGCAGTAAAGTGATTATTGATAAGTTAAAATAAGTATCTTTCATACTTAAGAAAAACTATCAACTATTATTGAGTTTCTAAACATAGGAAGAGGTGTTATAAATGAATAGGACTACTAAAAAAGTATTGTATTTTATAATGTTTACATATGTAATTACACTTTTATTTTTTTTAATACTGCAGGTAAATGGAGGGAAGTCATCTCCGATTTCTATGAAATTACTAGGAATAACAATGGTATTTCCTCTTATTTCATTTATTATTGTGCAGAAAATTATATTTAAACAAAAATTAAAAGACTCTCTTGGAATTTCTTTTAAGTTTAATATTTGGTTTTTATTTTCAATATTGATACCTATGTTAATAGCATTTGGCATTAATGTAATTAGCATTATTAAGTTTAGTAGTCCAAACTTTTTTTTAAAAACATTTATCATAAATATAATAATCGGTTTGTCTATTTCAGCTATTTCAGCATTAATAGAAGAATTTGCTTGGAGAGGTTTTTTGTTTAATGAGTTGAAACATATAGGTGCAATTAAATCATCACTAATTATAGGTGTAATATGGGCATTATGGCATACTCCTATTGCTATATTGTATAAGTATCCCAATGATCCACTTAACGGTGCAATGATTAATTTCGTACAAATGTTTGTGATATCTATAATTATTACGTACATCCGTAAAAAGTCAGAATCTATATTTGCAGCTGCTATCATGCATGGAATGTTTAATACTATGATTTTATCTAGTAATATGGATGATTATATAACTGTTTTCAATAAAATTTTATTGTGTATTTTGGTTATAATTATATTATATGCATTTGATTTTTATTATAAACGAAAACAAAACATTAAAGAATGCAAGGAGTTAAGTTATGGAAAATAAAATTGTTCTAAATGATAGTTATGTTAAAAAATTACCGAAAAGAAACATACCTACTTTGTTTTTAGGTAGATTCATTAGTGATTTAGGAACAGCTGTATTTAAATTTGCGTTAAGCCTTTATATTTTGGACACTACAGGGTCTGCAGCAATATTTTCACTTATTTTGACTCTTAGTATGTTGCCAGGAATATTAATTAGTATAATTGCTGGAACAATTATAGATAAATATGACAAGAAAAAAATAATAATTTGGGCAGATGTTATTAGCAGCATTTTAGTTTTAAGTATGTTTATATCACTGGAGATGATAGGAAATAATATTTTTATTCTAGGAATATGTGTTGTGAGTGTAAGTGTAGTTCAAGCATTTTTGAATTTGGGTATTAATTCTTGTTTAGCAAATATTGTAGAAGAAGATAAGATTCCAAAAGCAAATTCATTTTTCCAAGGCATGGGGGCTATTATAACAATTCTAGGTCCTGTTGTTAGTGCACTGCTTTATAAGTTATTAGGAATTAAGCTAATAATGTGTATAGATGGAATATCATATATAATTGGAGCTATTTTGACATTCTCATTAGTATTTATAAATAATCGAAATTATAAGGAAGAAGAAAGTGATAAATTAAGTTATAATTTAAAATTTATATTTAATTATATTAAGGAAACCGCGGGTATAAAATTCTTTATCATCTCATTATCAATATTAACCTTTGTCTATTCTCCACTTACAATGGTTGCAATTCAATATATTATGAGAATTGAAATAGTATCATCAGAATACCAGTTATCAATTACACTGGCATTATTAGGTGTTGGTGTAATTGTAGGTGCAGTTTTAGTAGGCATAATAAAAGATATTAATTTAATTTTAAGAAAATTACCAATTTTATTTTTGATTCTAGGTTTTATTGTAATTGTGTGGGTTATACCAGTTGCAATAGAATATACAATTAAGAATAAGCAAACTATTTTATGGGCACCAGATTATATTCAAACTATTTTAATGGGATGGAATACTTGGGATACTACTATAATTTTTTCTGTAATAATGTTTTTTATGGGTGCACTATATACAATTATAATTGTTCCAATCTATACTTATCTCCAACTAAATGTTCAGGAGAATATGCGAGGAAGAATTTTTGGAATAGTGATAACAGCATCTAGTATTTCTGCTCCAATGGGGGTTATTATTTATGGCCAACTTTTACAAAATTTTAGTTCAATAATAGTAATATTAGTGTCCGTCATTTCAATTTTAATAGCAATATTAATATCGGTATTTAGTAAAGATTTCATCAGTTTTAAAAAGTCAGTAGGCATTAAATAATTAGCAGATATTTTATTTACATTAGCTAGTATAAATGTTATTTAAATATAATTAAAAGGAGAATAAAAGTGAATAAAAGTGAATAATCTGTTTAAAAACTATAAATCAACTATTATACTTCTGTGTTCTGTCATAATTGGCATATTATTGGTAGTGTTATGGGACCAAAAGCTTTGGTGCTAGAACCTTTCGGTAAATTATTTATAAACTTAATGTTTATGATTTTAGTCCCATTAGTATTTTTTAGCATAACCTCAGCCATGGCTAACATAAGTGGAATGAAAAGACTAAGCAAAATTATTGGTAGTATTATGCACCAATTGATCTTGGATGCTATTTCGCCTCAATTGTTGGACAACTTGGTGGTCAAATTTTACATGGGTATTTTAAAATATTTGTATTATATTCAATTATATCTGTAATATATTACTTTGGCTTTTTTAGCCTTTATGCATTCATTGCAGGTGGAAAAAACAGTGTAACAGTATTTTGGAAAAATGTTGTTACACCTTCGGTTACAGCTTTAGCTACTTGCTCTAGTGCAGCTTGCATACCTGTCAACTTAGATGCTGTTAAAAAAATGGGTGTACCTTCTGACATTGCAGAAATAGTAATTCCACTTGGTGCAAATATGCATAAAGACGGCTCTGTATTTGGTGGTGTTATGAAAATTACACTTCTAATGACCTTGTTTGGTAAAGACATGTCTAGTGTGATCTCTATAATTGGTATTATTGGTGTTTCGCTTCTTGTGGGAGCTGTTATGGGAGCTATTCCGAGTGGTGGAATGATTGGCGAAATGCTAATATTAAGTGTATATGGTTTCCCACCAGAAGTTCTTCCAATTATTGCTGTTGTTAGTGTGATTATAGATGCCCCAGCAACGTTACTTAACTCTACTGGGAACACAGTATGTTCTATGCTTGTAGCTAGACTTGTAGAAGGAAAAAATTGGTTAAAGCTAGTGGATAAACAAGGTAACCATTTAAGTAATGATTCTCATACATTTTAGTCAAAATAGTTTTACAATATTTTGGAGGAGTTGATTATAAAGTGAAAATAAATAGATACATTATTCTCTTTTTTATAACAGCACTCATAGTAGGTGCGACGGGTTGTGTAAATAATATAAATACAAAAACGGAAACTAAAACCCTTGAACTTGACGATACGAAACGTGTTTCCGTCAATGTAAAAATGGGAGCGGGAGCAATAGATATTCAAGGTGTATCTACTAAACTGATGGAAGGTGAATTCATTTATAATGTGAAGGAATGGAAGCCAACTATTGAATACTCAAAAACGGGTAACGAAGGTAGATTGAATTTAGAGCAATCTTCAAAAAAAATTTTTTAATGTTAATAACGGAGATAGTTGTAAGTGGAATTTTAAGTTGAATAAAACCATTTCTATGGATATAAAATTATTCTTAGGTGCTGGAAATGGTAATGTCCGTTTAAATGGCATGAACTTACAAAACGTTGAAGTGAATATGGGAGTGGGCAAACTGGATATGGATTTATCTGGTGATTGGAAAAAGGATGTTATTGTGGATGTCAACGGCGGTGTAGGCAGTAACAACATGATACTTCCTAGGAATATTGGTGTTGTTGTAAATGTGACAAAAGGCATCGGTAAGATAAGTACTGAAGGTTTTAAATTGAATGGTGATTCTTATGTAAATGATGCTTATGGCAAATCAGATATCACCATGATAGTAAAGTTAAAAACCGGAGTTGGTGAAACCAAGCTGATGCTTAAACCATGATTAGCACTAAAAGGGTATCGTCAGCAAATATGATAGCAAGTTCAGGTAAGCTTTCACAAATACCCCAGGGTAGTAGTATTAGCAAGAAGATACTGTTTCCAGTTTCTTTTATGGGAACATGTGTAGAACCAATAATTGTAAATTTCAACAGTATTCCTTTTTCATTAAGTTTTGTAAATAGTGGCGACTTCAGTGCCTCTTAAAGTACAGTCTTTTATGTTTGTATCTGAATAAGGTGAGACGCAAGTAGCTGACGCAAATCAATTTTATACAATTACCTCTAATTAATGAATCGTCTGTTGCTAATTGCTTAATGTGAATTCAATTTTTCACACTAAAAAATATATTCGCGTCTATTTTAGTATGAAAAACAACACTTTATTAACTCGCCAATAATACAAGCTTAACAAACCACCCCTATAATTAAATTATGCAATAATACTATTTGGATGGTGAAAAATTATGTATAAAAGATTAAGAAATTTAACTGCATTTACTTTAATACTACAAATGACTGTATCTTTTTCTATTGGATATATTCAGCCCACATACGCAGTTGACGAGCCTATAGTTGAGACGAATATCAACTTAGTACCAGAAAAAAAAATTGATAATGACGGCAAATTTAAAATTGCTTTACTACCCGATACTCAAGTATATGCGGTTCACTATCCAGAAATATTTAATGATCAAACTCAGTGGTTGGCGGATAATTTTAAAAAAGATGATATAAAATTTGCAATGCATTTAGGAGATGTAGTCGACGGGGGAACAGAAGCTGAGTGGAAAAATGCAACAGCTGCAATGGATACTCTAGATAACAACAAGGTGCCATACGGAGTAACTATTGGAAATCACGATTTATCAATCAATCATCATGATTTTGTTAAATACTTTGGTAAATCCAAAGCACAAGATAATCCTGGATTTATTGAATGCTCTGACAACGAGATGAACAGTGCCTATACATTTGAGGCCGAAGGGCGTAACTTTCTAGTTATATTTTTGGACATTGATGCTAGCAATGATGAACTTGCTTTTGCACAAACCGTGGTTGATAGATATCCCAATAATCCTACTATCGTTGTGACACATACACTTATTGGACCAGAGGGAGACATGGCTTCCAAGCCTTATACATACAAGTGTGCTGAGAATAACTCCCCAGAACAGATATGGGAAAAATTCATTTCTAAAAACAATCAGATATTCATGACTGTCAACGGCCACGACCAGGGAGCTAATAATATTGTAAGAAATAACGATGCCGGATTAGAAGTCTACCAGTATTTAGTAGACTATCAGGGTGGTACAAAAGGTGGCAATGGTTTCTTACGAGTTATTGAATTGGATTTAAATGATAATAGGATTAACCATTCAACTTACTCACCCACCATAAACGAGTTTAAGACAGATGGTAAAAACAAATTTTCAGATAAATGCGAGTTTGAAAGAAGGTTGTGGAACAGCGAGTATCTGGGTGTTAAATCCACAAATAAATTCGAAGGGAATAAAACGCAGGTGACTCCGGTTTCAAGTAGAGGAGAATGGATTGCATTTGATCTTGGCAAAAATACTACACTTACGGATCTATTAATTCGCTAGTATGGAGAAGGACGTTAGGGTGAGGAAATTGGGCATATGGGAGCCAAGGATATTGAGGTATCCTATTCAACTGACAATAGTTTTTCAGGTGCAAACTTTACTATTTTTGATACCATTACTGCGATAGTAGGTAAAAATGGGTCTGAAAAAACAACATTAATAAAATGTCTTACCACGTTATTAATTTTTGATTCTGGGAAAATTTCTATTTTGAGAGAAAGTGTGGAGCAGAAGAATTTTAATATAATAAGAAGTACTATTTCAGTTTGTTTAAATGAAGGTAAAAATTTATATTTAAATTTGACTCTTATTCAAAACATTGAATACTTTTAGAGATTAAAGCAAAGAATCTTGTATCATAAAAGATGCTCTAGACATTCTTTCAAAGAAGATTCTTTCTGCAGATGTGATTGTTTTGGCAGCACCAACTTATTGGTCAAATGTTCCGGCCATAGTAAAGAATATGTTTGACAGAATGACTAGCTATGCTATCAAAACGGAGAAGGGTAAAAGTTATCTAATACCTATGGAAATGAGAAAATACCTATGAGAATAATGAACAAAGCAGAAAAAGTAGGAAAGGGTATCTAAATGAAACTCTAACAGGAGAAAAGTATATTAAGCATAAAATATTAGTAGTAGGAAATAAAATATTGATAAATTAATGACTGAAACTGCGGAGGTAAATAGTAATGAATTATCAGGCAATTCAAGAGCTTATAAAAACAATAAACAATTCAGAGTTATACAACCTTGAAATTGAAAGCGAAGGTACTCGTATAAAAATGGCAAAGGGTCCAGATCAAGTTATAGATTCCAACAGAGTTTGTGACGTAAATCATATTGTGGAGGCTCAAAGTGGGGCTGCAGATTTACATGTATTAGAAGCACCTAAATCATCGGCTGTTGTAAAAGTTCTAGAAGTTGTAAAAGCTACTGAAGAAAACTTATACGTAATTAAATCCCCTATAGTTAGCACTTTTTATGCATCATCATCTCCCGAGAAAGATAATTTTGTTAGTGTTGGTTCAAAGGTTAAAAAAGGATCTATTCTATGTATTTTAGAAGCTATGAGGCTTATGAATGAAATTAAGACCGATGTAGGTGGAGAAATAGTAGAGATATTAGTTCAAAGTGAAAGTATGGTTGAATATGGACAGCCTTTATTCAAAATTAGAGAGTGTGGATAGTAAATCATTGCTGCTCTTATATGAAAAAAGTTTTTTTGACTTAACTAACCGTTGCTACTAATTAATAATAATGGGTAAATGAGGTAATAAGAATGTTTAGCAAAATTTTAATTGCAAATAGAGGCGAAATTGCTGTTAGAGTTATTCGCGCCTGCAGGGAGCTTGGTATTGAAACTGTAGCTGTATACTCTGAAATTGATGAGGAAGCCGTACATACTCAACTTGCTGATTGTGCTATTTGTATAGGTCCCGCAAGAGCAAAGGATAGCTATTTAAATATGAAAAATATTATAAGTGCTACAGTTTTGAGTGGAGCAGAGGCTATACACCCTGGTTTTGGTTTTCTTTCAGAAAATGCAAAGTTTGCTGAGATGTGCAGAGAATGTAGCATAGAATTTATTGGTCCAACACCTGAGACTATTGGAAGTATGGGTAACAAATCCAAGGCAAGAGAATTAATGATAGCAGTAGGTATACCTGTAATTCCCGGCTCTGAAGGGGCTGTATATGATAGCGCGGAAGCATTAGAAGCTGCAAAGGTTATAGGCTTTCCTGTTATGGTAAAGGCATCTGCTGGTGGTGGCGGAAGAGGTATAAGAATAGTTAGAGAAGAGGAGGAATTCGTTCATATTTTTGAAACTGCTAAAGCTGAAGCTAATGGTGCTTTTGGGGACGATACAATGTATATTGAAAAATTCATAGAAAACCCAAGACATATTGAGTTTCAAATTCTTGGTGACAAATTTGGAAATGTAATTTATCTAGGAGACAGAGATTGCTCAATACAAAGAAGAAACCAAAAGGTACTTGAAGAAGCTCCATCACCTATAATGACAAAGGAACTAAGAAAAGAAATGGGTGAAATGGCTGTTCATGCTGCAAAAGCAGTTCATTATGAAAACGCAGGTACAATTGAGTTTCTACTTGATCATGATAGTAAATTCTATTTTATGGAAATGAATACTAGAATACAAGTTGAACATCCTATAACCGAAATGATTACAGGTGTAGATTTAGTGAAGGAGCAGCTCAGAATTGCAGCAGGAGAGAAATTAAGTGTTACTCAAGAGGATATAAAAATTACAGGACATGCAATTGAATGTAGAATAAATGCAGAGAATACAGCAGAAGGATTTAGGCCTTGTCCCGGTAAAATTGAAATGTTAGTAGTTCCAGGTGGGCCAGGAGTTAGAATAGATAGTGCAGTTTACCAAAACTATGTAATACCACCTAACTATGATTCTATGATTGCAAAGGTAATTACTTATGGCAAGACAAGAGAAGACGCTATGTCAACTATGAAAAGAGCTCTTGCAGAGTTTGTAGTTAAAGGAATACATACTAATATTGATTTCCAGCTTTCAATTTTAAATAATAAAGCATTTACACAAGGTAAGTATAATACTGGATTTATCGCAATTGAGTTTAATTTGTAAGGATAGGTGAAAACCCATGGCTAAAGAGTTATTCAGGAAAACAAAATATATGGTTGCAAGTAAGATACCTTTAGATAGTAAAAATCCTACTCCAGGGGTGGAATTTTTGGAAGAAGAGCAAAAGGACAAGCCTTTTATACCAGATGGAATGTGGGATAAATGTGATAGTTGTGGTGAAATAATATATATAAAAGATTTGGAAGATAATTTGAGAATTTGCCCAAGGTGTGAGACTCATTTAAGGGTTTCTGCATCAGATAGAATAAAGCAAATAGTAGATGACGGAACTTTTAAAGAATTGGATAAAAATTTAAGAAGTGCAAATCCTCTTGATTTTCCAGGTTATGAAAAGAAGATACTGGCAACCCAAAAACAAACAGATATGCTTGAAGCAGTTATAACAGGGAAAGGTAAAATTAATGATATTGAAATAGTTATAGCTGTTATGGATAGTCGTTTTATGATGGGAAGCATGGGATCGGCAGTGGGAGAGAAAATAACTAGAGCTGTAGAAAAGGCAACAAAATTAAGATTGCCCATTATAATATTTACAGCTTCAGGGGGTGCTAGAATGCAGGAGGGGATTTTTTCACTAATGCAGATGGCAAAGGTGAGTGCTGCTATCGAGCGGCATAGTTTTGCAGGATTACTTTATATTACTGTACTTACTGATCCAACAACTGGTGGTGTAACAGCAAGCTTTGCAATGCTTGGCGATATAATTTTTGCGGAGCCAGGTGCACTCATTGGGTTCGCAGGTAAAAGGGTAATTGAACAGACTATAAAGCAAAAGCTCCCTGCAGAATTTCAAAGGGCTGAATTCTTATTAGAGCATGGATTTGTAGATGAAATAATTTCTAGACACAAGCTAAGGGAAACATTAGGACAAATACTTTTTATGCATAAGGAGGTACGGTAGTGTTATTACAAGGACTAGGAAAAATACTTACTGAATTAACTCATAAAGAATTTACTTCTTGGGAAAAAAGAACTATTGCTAGATTACCCAAAAGACCATTAGCATTGGATTTTATAGAGAGAATATTTGATTCTTTTATAGAGCTTCATGGAGATAGAGCTTTTGGTGAAGATGCATCAATAGTTGGAGGTATCGCTATGTTTGATAGTATGGCGGTTACTGTTATTGCACAACAAAAGGGAAGTAATACAAAGGACAAGATTAAGAGAAATTTTGGGATGCCAAATCCAGAAGGTTACAGAAAAGTTTTAAGACTTATGAAGCAGGCTGAAAAGTTTAAAAGACCTGTTATATGTTTTATAGATACCCCTGGAGCTTTTTGTGGAATTGGTGCAGAGGAAAGAGGGCAGGGAGAAGCTATAGCTATAAACCTTCTTAAAATATCAAGTCTTAAAACTCCTATTATTTCCATTGTTATTGGAGAAGGGGGAAGTGGTGGAGCGCTAGCACTGGGGGTGGCAGATGAAGTTTGGATGCTAGAACATGCGGTATATTCCATTCTTTCACCGGAAGGATTTGCAAGCATACTTTGGAAGGATAGTAGCCGTGCAAAAGAAGCTGCAGGAATTATGAAAATCACAGCTCAGGATTTATTGCAGTATAAAATTATTAATAGAATTATAAAAGAACCTGCTGGTGGTGCACATAAGGATGTAGACAAAACATCAGAATCAATTAAAAATGCTTTAGTTAACGCCCTTCCAATATTACTAGGTAAAACTAAAAAGGAGCTTATTGAAGATAGATATGAAAGATATAGATGTATAGGAGTGTATGAAGAAAATTGAGCTAATTTTTTATTTTAAAAGGAGGATGAATTATGAAATTTAAAGAATTATTTAATAAAACTAAATACTTCACGTTAAGTGTTACACCTATAAATCATTTTAAAATTAATGGTGTTGAAGCATTAGCAAACCCCACTGAAAGTACTAATAGTAAAGGTGATATGTTATTAATTCAACACAGGACTTATAAGGTAAGAAAAGGCTGCGTTGTTAAACTTATAGGTTGCATTGAAGCTAATACAAATGATTTTATGTTAGTACCGGGTGAACAATTTTTTGTAAAACCTTACACTGGATATGACATTTACGGAGAGGATCATGTAGTACATCGTGGGAAAGAATATATTTTACATTGGAATAGTAAAGTACTAAAATTACTAAGGGATTGTTCTTTAGTAGTTTTAAATTAGTAACAAATGAAGATTACCATCCCATTTTATACGCACAGACATTATAATATCTGTATTAGTTGGTATACACTTAATTTATTATCATCTCATTAACACTAATATTAGGATTCTTATATCTCTCTTTACATTGTGTAACTTTACCCCATTGAATAGCATTAGCAGGACATAAATTAATACAAGCTAAACATTGTGAGCATTCTTTTCCCCATATAGGTTTTCCCTTAACTGTAATGGTTTTGCTATTACATACCCGTTGGCATAAGCCACAGCAATCCTGTACATTTATTTTAATTTATAGTAACTATATCTCCTTTCAAAACAATTTCATTTTCAGCTTTTTTTACTGTATAAACATTAGGAGCCCCCTCGCTTGAAATATATTAATGTATTATAACATCTATAGTAAGATATAATATATAATAAGATAGCATCGTGAATAATTTGTCGAGAATTCGTTTTGCTGTAATTGTTAAAGAGCTCGCCTATGGTCTTTTGAGTTCTAATAATCAAAATAGTTAGGAATGATGATAATGGAAAATGATATAACACTAAAAGTGGATGGCGAAGGAAGAATTTTCTTTTGGGATAATCTTAAAATCTTGTTAATAATTCTGGTTGTAGTAGGACATTCTGTAGACTTTTATACATCTATTTCACTAATGATGAGAAATATATATATTTTTATTTATACTTTTCATATGCCTTTGTTTATCTTTGTTTCAGGATATTTTTCTAAAAGAGTTGTTGAAGGAAAACATCTTAGTATAGAAAAAGTATTTTCATTTTTGATACTATATTTATTAATGAAATTTTGCTTTTTTATTCTAACCAAATATATGTTTGGGAATTCAGAGGTTGATTTTAAATTTTTAGTAGAAGATAGTGTTCCGTGGTATTTGTTAGCAATGAGTGTTTGGTTTTGTTTTACATATATTCTAAAAGATATTAAACCGATGTTCGTAATAGTTTTTTCCGTTTTGATAGGAATTATGGTAGGATATTATAAACTAGTATCGGTTAAAGACCTTTTTAGTTTATCAAGGATATTAGTATTTTTTCCATATTTTATAGCTGGTTATTATTTTAAGCAAAATAATTTGATTAAGATTTTAAAATGCTCTTGGTTAAAATGGGTATCCTTAATTTCCATAACTGCACTATTTATAATAATTCTTTTATATGGACAAGAATTATATTCATTTAGAGGTTTTTTAACTGGTCGTAATTCTTATTCATCTTTAGACAGGCCTCTACTTGGTGGTTTTTATAGATTGATGTTTTATGGATTATCCACGATTATATCACTGGCAATAATATATATAACTCCAAAAGGTAAATTATTTATAACTAAGTTTGGAAATAGAACACTTCAGGTATATTTTATACATCATTTAGTATTATCAACATACCATCACTATAGATTAAATAATTATATAATTAGAATGTTCCCGAATAACTGGAAAATAATTTATCTACTGCTTGCGGTTGGGTTAGCCTTAGTTTTATCACTTAAAATATTTGAATATCCTTTTACGAAAATAATTAATATAAAATTTAAAAAAATGCTAAAAGTTTGATATCTCTTAGTATTTTTTTAGTTCAATCTCTGGAATGGGGTCAGACCCTTAGAATAAACTGGAAGCAGTTTATTCTTGCTACCTGTTTCAATTTTTTCGATTACAGATGCAATATTCTAAATCAAGTATCTCATCAATAGCTTTTTTATACCCTCCCGCGTCTCTAAGTGATTTTCCGATTTTTTTCACTGTTTATTTTAAAATTATTGTCTAAAAGAATTTTAACTACTGACTGCCTCAACATCTCATCTGTAACTTTATCTTTCTCAATAACAATACCTGCACCAAGTTCTGCTACTCTATTGGCCACAGCAGGTTGATCAATTGCAAGTATTAAGTTTTTATTTTTATAAACTTATACAACCCAGGGATGATGGGTAAAAACATAGGGGAAATAATAAGTGAAGGAATATAAGAGATGAGCAAAGTACAAGACAATCAAACGTAGAAAAAAGGAATGTAGCTAGATTTGTTTACACAAATTTAGCTACATTCCCAATAGTTTATCTTAAAGGATTTCTTTCATTATTCTAAAAAAGTTTTTGTAGCTTATTTTTTCAATGTCTTCATCTGAATAATTTCTTTCTCTTAATATTTTAATCATATTTTGAGCTTTTGAAGCATTTTCAAAACCGATAGTGTTTGCGTCTTCCCCTTCAGCAAAGGCTAACATAGTTGCAGGATCTAAATAATCATCAAAATCAAAACCGAATCCTATATGATCAATACCTATAACTTTAACCATATGATCAATATGATTTGCAAGATGCTGAATATCTCTCTTTTTAGGATCAATGTCTACTATATCTGCGAAAGCATTTAATCCAACTACGCCACCTCTATTTGCAATTGCTTTAAGTTGTTTGTCGGAAAGATTCCTAGGAACATTGCATATAGCTCTACAGTTTGAATGTGAAGCAATGATTGGTTTTGTAGTGTTTTCTAGTATTTCCCAGAAAGTTTTATCATTAGCATGAGATACATCTACAATCATGCCTAATTGTTCCATAAGTTTAACAGTTTTAACACCATCTTCTGTAAGCCCTCTAGATGGATCACCATCTTTTCCAGTAGCTAATTCATTTGTTTCATTCCATGTAAGCATAGCATGTCTTACACCAAACATATATAAAGCATAAATTAGATTTGAGTTATGTCCAAGCCCACTTAATCCCTCCATACCAATTAAAACAGGCATTTTATTTTCAGAAAGAGCTATATCAATGTCACTGCCATATTTAATAATATGGAAAATATCTTTGTTCTCTAAAATTTCAGCTGACATATGTTCAATTATTTCTAAAGTTCTTTTTGTAGGGTCAGTATCATAGGGAGGATCTATCCAAATAACAAATATGCCTCCACCAATATTACCTTTTTTGAACTTTTCCATGTGTTTTGTTTTAAAAACATCTTTCATTCCCTTTTGTCTTTCTACAGTTACATCTGTCCATATATCTGCATGTGCGTCAAAAATCATGGTATTGCCTTCTTTCAATTAATTATTTTAATTATATAAAATATAAATGATTAACATTAACCATCAATATAATCTGCTACTCTTATTTTCAACTCTCAATTGAACTTATAATATGTTTCCTACAAATATTCCATAATAATTTCCGACAATATATCCCAGGGTACCTACTAATAGAACCGGAATTACAAGTGCCCCCCAGCCTTTAGCAATTGCCATTGCAGCTGCAGTTGTTGGCCCACCAATATTTGCATTAGAGGCTAATATAATCTGTTCTAAGTCAAATTTGAATAGTTTACCAAATCCAAGTGAGAAGATCATATTAACTAATACTATTATTAAACAGAATACTAATAATAAAGGTGACTTGTGGATTATTAATGAGATAGAAGCAGGTGCGCCTATAACACAAAAGAATATATAGATTAAGAAAGTACCGATTTCTTGTGATCCATTAATATTTCCGAAGAAATTAGAGAAAAAAGTAGCTAAAAGCATTGTAAAAGTTGTTATAATTAAATATTTATTTCCTATAAGACCAACTAATAAATTTAATCCTAAACCTGATTCGGGTCCAATATGGATAAAACCATTAAAGTAATCAGCAATCATAGTTGAAACAGCAACGATGATAAATGATGAAGCTACTGCTGTTGCTATATCGAGTAATGATATTTCTTTAGCTCCCCAGAACGTCGCAGCTTGTGTTTTGCCGCTATTTGGATCAGTGCTTTTTTCTAGCTCATCCATAAGAGGGTGCTTGTATGTTTTTTTGAAGAATCCTATAGAAGGTATTGTGGTTAAAACAAAGAAATATAATGCCATTAAAAGATTATCAGCAACAACAGCAGCTGCAGCTAATTCTTTAGCTACATTAAAATGATCAGCCATAGCAGCAAAGTTAACACTTCCGCCGGTGTAAGTACCGGTCATCATAGCAGCAATTACATTTAATTTTGGTATGTGATTTTTTAATAGTTGGAAGCCTATAATAGCACCAACTATAGTTCCTATACCGCTTATGAAATAGATTGCAAGTATTCTTCCACTATCCTTCCAGATTTTTTTTGCATCTGCTTTAAATAAGAGAAGTGGGATAGCTAAGGGTACTACGTAACCCCAGACATTGTCATATGTAGGTGCATCAGTTGGGATAATCTTTAAATTAGATAGTATCATCATGAATAATAAAGCTAGTACACAACCTGTGAGTCTATTGGCCCATTTATATTCTTGCTCTAAATAGATACTTAAAGCAGCAAAACCTGTAAGTATTGCCCATAATGCCCATGTGTTATCAGCATTTATTAGTGTATGCATAGTTAGTCCTCCCTAAGATATAAGTAAGTATTATTTTTGATAACTAGAAACTTCAAAATAAAGAATTGATATATATATGTATAAATTATATTACATTACTAAAATAATAATAAATTTGAAATGCATTTCATGTTTATTGTAGCACTTGTTAAAAATATGTCAAATTTGGTTTTATTTTAGGGTTAATAGGTTAAATAGTAAAAAAATAAAGACAATTTGTCTTTACTTTTTACTATTTATTAGCTTTACACATGCATCAAATAAAAAAGTATATACATCTTCACCCTGTTTGATTACTTTACTAAAAACTATTTACTTTGGAATTAGTAATACTTTTAAATCACTAAACAAACTCTTAATCAACCTCCATTTTATCAATTACTCCCATGCTTTAACATAATCTTTTATAAACTCGTCTATAGTCCTAGGGTTTCTTTTTAATAGTACTTCAGCAGTATCCGTAACATGGTTTGCCATTCCAGCCTCAGAACCCTTAATATAATATGTCTTATTCTCATGGCCTTTTTCTACAAGTGTTCTTCCAATAATCTCACCAATATCTCTGAATTATCATAATTCTCAAAATTTATAGTTTCAACACCATTATATTGGTTAGCATGATTTAATCTATATCCAACTCTATCCACAGTTTATGGCTATCTTCGTATTTGTCACATATTTCTTTACAAATATGATCCATTTTCTCCTAACTAGGACAATACATTGTGCCATGCATGGACTCCATCAGATGAATTAGAATTAGTAATCAAGTTAATGAGGGCTTTTGCCATCGTAAGTTCAGCTTCTATTAGTTCTGGTTTATTGCAAGATTTAGCAAGGTCCTTAATTTCATTAATTTCATTTTTTTTGGACCTCCGACGTGATTGAGGGAAGCTAAGCGAGCCTCTTGCTATTGACTTAAGGCAAATGGAAAGAGTGCAAAAATCATTGTGATTTTGCACTCATAACTTGTAGTATTTTTTTGAACCTCTAACGTAAATCTGATAAAAACTAATAATTTACAGGTGCTTTTATAGAGTAATAACTTAGTTATCAGCTATGAAAAACTTTAGAAATACTCAGGGCCTTAATGTAGATTAAGGTTTGTACATATCCTAAAACCTTGAGATTTTCATGCGTAATTTTGAAGATGACGTTATAGATTAAGTTGCTAAAAAACTATAATATGATTTATCAACTGGAGAATTTATTCTTAGTGAGGTTATGCAAGGACAGCATAAGCGAAACTATTTTGCCACTTCTGTGTAAAAATGATTGACTATGTATATGTTTACACAGCATGATTTCTTACATATACTTGTACTATAAGAAGGGAGTTGTAACTATGAAAAAGAGCATTATGTGGAATCATATTTATGAAGAAACTAATAAACTAAAAACATTACTAGCAAGTACTCAAGTTGAAAAATTTTTAGAAATATATGACACAAAAGCAATTAAAAAAATGATATTTGTAGCCTCTGGCAGTTCACTTAATATCGCAACTGTAGCAAAAAAGTTTTATGGGGATCTAGCACAAATTGATGTAAGTACCTATACACCTTCAGAATTTATTTTTAATAGTAAGATGTTAGATAGTTTTAATAAAGAGACTACCTTAGTGGTTGCTATTTCGCAAACCGGTACAAGTAGTGGAACAATAAATTCAATATCTTGTGCGAAAGAGTTAGGATATAAGGTATTATCTATTACTGAAAGAAGAAATACACCAGCACAGGAAATGAGTGATTATTATTTAAATTTCTTAAGTGATTTAGAAGATTGTAATGCAAAAACTAAGGGATTTAGTAACTCACTAACACTTTTAGAAATATTAGCTATCCAAATAGCAAAAGAGAAAGCTGTGATTACAGATGAAACTTTTAAAGCTTACATGGACGAAATTAAGGCTAGCATTGATGATATTCCCTCCACTATAGAAAATACAGAAAAGTGGTTACATGAGCATAAAGATTGGAGTGCAATTAATCATCTCCTTGTAATAGGGAATGGGACAAATTATGGAGTGGCAGTAGAAGGTATGTTAAAAATACTAGAGACTTTATGCATACCCGCTTCAATTTGTGAATTAGGGGAGTTTTCACATGGATTTCATAGAACCATTACTAATAATAGTAATGTAATAACTATATTTACAGATGAACCTGGAAAGGATAATATGAAGAGAACTAATGAATATTTAATTAAAAAAGCGGGAAAATTACTGGTAATTAATGCAACAAAGGAAGTTATAAAAGGCGATAATTATATAAATGTAGTATACCGACCACTTACCGCATCTTCATTAAATATTTCAGTTGTATTTCAAGTTATAGCAACAGCTCTTCCAGAGATAATTGGACATGATCCAAATTATCCAATGAATGAAGATTATACAAAAATAGTGGGTACACGAGTATAGAAATTATATAATAGAGAGCGATAAGTACCTCCTTTATTCTTAATTGCGGTTAATGTAATTATTGATTAATATAATGCTTTAAAAGAGGTGAATTATGGATAGGAAAAAAGAGATATTCAGGTTGGTTTTTAGTTCAAAAGAATATATCACTGTAAATGATATAGCAAAGTCTTTGGGCATCTCAGCAAAAACCGTACGCAACGATTTGCTTGAATTAGAGGTGTATGCAACTAATTTCAGATGCGAAATAGTGAAGATCCCAGGAAAAGGAGTTTCCTATGTAGGAGACTTAGATAATGTGCAAAAATTAATGACATCCTTTGATAATTCCAAACTGGACAAAATTGATTCACCGGAATATCGTCAACAAAGAATATTGTTAAAATTATTTAATTCACAAGAAGCAACCTTAATCAAACAGTTAAGTATAGAGCTTCACGTAAGTAGAGCGACCATTAACAAAGACATAATTATTCTTAATCAATGGTTAAGTTCCTATAACCTAATTATTGAATATTTAAAATCTAAAGGTGTTCATATAGTTGGGAGTGAAAATGATAAGCGAAATGCTATGGCAATGGTGTTTTCTTATAATCAGCGCGGCGGCAAAGTAAATTTAATTACATACCATGATTCAAAGGTAATATATACAGATGCTATTTTAAATTTGGAAAAGGTGCTAGGCATTGATTTCAATAAGTTGATCGCAATGATTCATAGAGTGGAAAGGGGCTTTGGTAACGTATTTTCAACAGAAGCTACAGTAACTCTTGCAATGAATCTTGCTGTTATAATAAATAGAGCAAAAAACGGTCACCGTATCCTGCTTGACTTTGAATTAGTTAATATTTTAAAAGGTAGTGAAGAATTAAAAATTATAGAAGAACTGGTGGAGAATGTTAAAAATGAGTTTAATATTACATTACCAGAGCCGGAGAGGTATTATATACTGCTACATTTCCTTGGAGCAAAGGTTCTAAAAAATGGCATAATACAGCCCTTAGACATGAAAATAAACTTTGAAAACGAAGAGATCATCCGTGAATTTGTGGAAAAAATACAAATTGATATTGGATTATTCTTAGAAAATGATAGCAAGCTAATTGAAAGTTTAATGCTTCATATTAAACCATCAATAAATCGAATACTATATGGCTTAACCCTCCACAATCCGCTACTTTCAGAAATTAAGAGGGATTATGGTGAGATTTTCCGTATTGTATCTAAGCATAAATCTATTATAGATGACTATTTTCACATAAAACTTCCTGAGGATGAAATTGCATATTTGGTTTTACATTTTGTAGTTTCAGTAGAACGAAGCTCCAAAACCATACGAATATTAATTGCTTGCGCAAGTGGTATAGGAATTTCGCAATTACTAGCTGTTAAAATTGAACGATTATTTAAAAATATCGAAATTGTTGCAGTTATTTCCATATATGAAATTGAAAAATATAAGCATCAAAATATAGACCTTTTAATTTCAACAGTGGATACTGAGGAGAACGATGAATTTAAAACTATTGTTGTGAATCCTTTATTAAGTCAGAACGACATAATAAGTATTACAGATATTATTAATCATAACCAGGTTAGGACTAATTTAGATAATTTGTTTTATGAAGAAAATATTTATTTGAATGTGGACCTTGATAGTAAAGAAGAAGTTTTAAAATTTGCCTATGAGAAGCTTATGATAAATCATTATGTAAGAGAATATTATTATGAAACACTTATAGGTAGAGAGAAAAAGGGTTCTACTTATATAGGAAATAATGTTGCAGTTGTGCATGGTGACATGAGCGAAGTTATATTTAATTGTTTGCAAATTATCAAACTGAAACAACCGATTTTATGGAATGATAAAGATCGTGTTGATTTTATCATAAATGTGGTATGTACGAAAAAAGATTCTATTTATTTTACAAAAGTTTTCCGTAAATTAGGAAATTATTTAGATGACATTGATTTTTGGAATAGAATTAAGAGTGCAAATACCTCAAAAGAAATGTCGAAATTATTAAATAAGGAGTTGGCAAATGATTATTGACGAAAAGTTAATTATTCTAGATTTAGATGTTAATAATAAATTAGAAGCAATTGCATCATTGAGTGAAACTGCAGGAAAAGCAGGGAGATTAAGCGATATAGATATATATTGTCAAAAGGTTAAAAAAAGAGAGGATGAAGTGTCAACAGATATGGGATTTGGAATAGCAATACCTCATGGAAAATCGGATGTAGTTTTAGATCCATTTGTAGTTTTTGCAAAATTAAAAAAACCGATTGTCTGGAATGAAGAGGAAAACAGTAAAGTAAATCTGATTTTTATGATAGGAGCACCAGAAAATAGTAAAGATAACGTACACTTAAAGATTTTGTCTCAAATAGCTGGAAAGTTAATGGATGAGGACTTCTTGAATGATTTAAGAAATGTAACAGAAAAAGAAACAGTATTAAATTATTTTAAAAGTATAATAATTTAGGGGGCGATATTATGGGTAAGATTAAAGAAGAATTAATAAACATTAGAAAAGCTCTTATGACAGGTGTAGGTTATATGATTCCTTTTGTAGTATTTGGTGGTATTTTAATTGCATTGACAATTGCATTTTCAGGAATTACACCAAAGGAAGGCGCTGTTATTGCAAATCCAATTTTAAAAAGATTATTTGATCTTGGTGTACTATCTATGGGATATATGGTTCCAATCTTAGCTGCATTTATAGCTTTCGGATTAGCTGACCGCGCTGGTATTATGCCAGGTTTCATTGGTGGAGCAATTGCCGCGCAGGCTGGGACAGGATTTTTAGGGGCTTTGGTAGCTGGTATTTTAGCAGGCTACGTAGTTAATCTTATAAAAAAGATTAACCTTCCAATTGCATTAAAATCATTGATGCCGATTTTTATTATACCATTAGTTGGTGGAGTAATAGTAGCTTTAACAATGGAATATGTTATTTGTGCACCATTAACATCCTTTAATGGAGTTATGACTACTTTTCTTAGTAATATGAGAGGGGGAAATATAATTCTTCTAGCAGCAATCTTAGGATTTATGACAGCCTTTGATATGGGTGGACCAGTCAATGTTGTTGCTTGCTTATTCGCATGGTCTTTCTTCCCTGAAAACATATATACACTAGCTGGTCCAGTGGCGGTCGCTATTTGTACGCCACCACTCGGTATGGGACTTGCTACACTATTATCTAAGAAAAAATATACAGAGGAAGATCGTGAAGCGGGAAAAGCGGCCCTTGCAATGGGCATGATTGGTATTTCTGAAGGTGCAATACCTTTTGCTGCTAAAGATCCAATTAGAGTATTGCCATCCATATGTGTTGGAGGTATGGTAGGCGCAATAATAGCAATGCTTGCAAAAGTATCATGTTATGCACCACATGGTGGACTTATAGTCATGTTAGTAGTAGATAAAAAAATATATTATATTCTAGCCATTGTAATTGGGTCCCTTGTAACTGCTCTTATGGTGAATTTCCTAAAAAAAGATATTGTGGAAACGGATGAGATAGTCTATTAAGAAAAAATACGATTAAAAATTAGGAGGATATATCATGTATATTATTGGAGTAACATCATGTTCTACAGGAATTGCACATACTTATATGGCGGCGGAAGCAATTAAAAAAGCGGCTAAAAAAATGGGTCACACTGTGAAAATAGAAACTCAAGGAGCTCTTGGAATTGAAAATAAGTTATCTAAAAAGGATATTGAAACTGCGGATTTAATTATTATTTGTGCAGACGTATCTTTAAGAGAATCTGAGAGATTCTCAGGAAAGAAAACTTATGATAGCGCAACAGAAGTATTTATAAAAGATGCACAAGGTGCTTTAGCAAAAGCAATTTTAACTGTAGAATAAATAAATAGAAAATGTATGAAGGAGCAAGGTTTTGATGAAACACTTGGAATAATTTAAATATGATTCCAAGTGTTTTTCTATCTTAATCATTTGCATTTATTTTTACTGCAATGGAATGCTTGAATTGTTGATTTTCTGGGCCTCGGAGGTGTTTGAGGGGAGATAAGCGACCCTCATGCTATACTTTTATCAAATAATAACATTTAATTTTGATTACGTACAAATAGAAAGAAAGGCATATATATAATAAGACTACCCTCTTTTTAAGATACTTTAGAGAGCGTAGTCTTTTCACATGTCAACAACAATATTTAAGTTCGTAAATTATTGAACCCAAAACTGATGATGCAATATTCCATTAATAAGCTCTTTACTACAAATAGTAGCAGAGATATGGGTTGAATCATATCTTATACCGAGAAAATAATTTAAATGGGGGGGGGAATGAATTTTTTTGAGAGGAATAGATATAGCAAGTTACCAACAAAATATAGATTTTGAGAAAGTAAAAAAAAGTGGAATAGAAATAGTTTATATTAAAGCAACTCAAGGAATCACTTATAAAAATCCGCTGTTAGAATCACAATATAGTGGAGCCATGGCAGCAGGACTTAAAATCGGATTTTATCACTATTTAAAAGCGAATGATCCGACACTAGAAGCAAAACACTTTTTAAGTGTTATAGCTGGACTTTTATCGGATTGTAAATTAGTTATAGATGTAGAAGAGGCATTAGGACAAACCATAGCTAAAACAAGTTCTAATGTAAGGATATTTGCAAATTATTTAATAGCAAATGGGAAAGAGCCATGTATTTATACAGGAGATTATTTTTACTCAAACAATCTAGATAATTCAGTTAAAGATATACCGTTGTGGGTGGCACATTATGGAGTGTCAAAACCTGATGCGGCTAATTATATAGGATTTCAATATTCGGAATCAGGGAAGGGAGATGGAATAAACGGACTTGTTGATTTGGATGAATTCAGTTCTGGTATATTTATTAGTTCAATACAACCTATACCAGTAAATGCTATTGTAAAGGCATTTCAACATGTTGTTAACCTGGTTGGATTAGTAGATAAAAACAAGGACAAGCTTATTGAGGATGGAATTGAAGGTGCTCATACCAATGAGGTTATAGCTAAAATATTGGTAATTAAAGGAGCCAATAATGAACTTGTAATGTGGGTTCAGCAGCGACTTATTGCGTTAGGATTTAACTGTGGTAAAACTGGAGCTGATTCCTACTTTGGGTCTAATACCCTAATAGCAGTTAAGAATTTTCAGATCTCAAGAGGGTTAAAATCAGATGGAATTGTAGGACCATTAACAATAACACAACTTTTAAAATAAAAAATTGGGTTGCATTTGCTCTGTTTTAAAATATATTAAAATGAAAGAAGGCATACAATTGCCTTCTTTTTTATGCAGGAGATAGTACAGAATATTTATGATTGGTTATTCTGTTGTTGATAATCAATCAATTTCATAAACTCTGTTTTATTAAGTTTCGATTTTCCTGTTTATAATAATGATAAATTATTATAATAAATATGGGCATAATACTAATAATCCGTAAATGTTTTTTAAAAAACTAATGAGTATTTATAATGGTGGAGGCTTATCAAATGAAAACTAAAAAGATATTTTTAATTTTTTCTAGTGTTATGCTAATTATTGTAACCTGCGGTTATTTTATAATTAAAGATTTCACTACAACTGGTTTTGGAAAGCTTGATACAAAGTTTGGAGTAATGACAAAAATAGAAAAATATTTCAACCCTGTTTCACTTAAAGGGAAGTCTATAAATGAAATACGTGTGGAATTAAATAAAAATACAACAAGATGGAGCTCTAAACCTATTCCTTTTCCCAATATAAAAAATATGAATATAAATACAGATACAAATAAAGTGCCTGTGCGAATATATACTCCTGAAAATGGAAATAGCAATAGTTTTCCTATAATAATTTATTCCCATGGAGGCAGCTTTATAAGTGGTAACATTGATGTTTACGACAATGTTTGCAGGAAGCTTTCAAAAAATACAAAAGCTATTGTGGTATCTGTAAACTATCGCCTTGCGCCAGAAAATCCTTTTCCTGATGGGCTTAATGACGTATATAATGTACTCCAATGGGTTAATAAAAATGCTAAAAGTATTAATGGTGATTCTAGCAATATATGTGTTGCAGGTGACAGTGCTGGAGGTAACCTTTCTGCTGCAGTATCCCAAATGGCACGTGATAAAGCTGGTCCTCACATAACTTCTGTGGTACTTATATATCCATCTACAAACATTTATAAGTTAAAAACTAAATCTTGGTCAAATTTTGGTATGAATTATAATTATACAAAAGAAAACTCCCAAAAATTTTTATCATTATATGTTCCTAAATTAGAGGACAGAAAAAATAAATATGCGTCCCCATTATTATCTAACAATTTTAAAAATTTACCTGACACTCTAATAATTACATCAGAATTTGATCCATTAAGAGATGAAGGTGAAGCTTATGGAAAAAAATTAAGCCTTGATGGGGTAGATGTTGTTTATACCAACTATAAGGGTGTTACACATGGTTTCATTACAATGGATAAGATTACGAATAAAGCAGATGAAGCTTTAATTGAAATTTCCGTATATTTAAAAAATAAATTTAATAAAAAGCAAGTCTAACACTTAGTATAGTTTAATAAATTATGTAACTATAGCATAATAGATTGTAAAAGACCCAGTATAATTAGAGAAATTATACTGGGTCTTTTACTTTAGGGTTATTATAATTAGAATTATGTGCAAGTTCTAGGGATTCAGAGATATTTATTTACAATAACACAACTTTTAAAATAAAAAATTATGTTGCATTCGCTCTGTTTTAAAATATATTTAAAATGAAAGAAAGAAGAAACCGAAGAAGATTAAGCCTTGTCGTTCCAGAGATTGGAAGTGAAACGGACAACCTCTTGCTAATAAATCATCTTAAAATCCAAGTGCATTTTCGTAAAAGCTAGTTTTTTCTGGATCAATTGTAAAGTTATTTAGTTTATATTATCTAGTTCTAGATTTAAATTTTTAATTGAATGTTGGTGTATAGATGCTGATTTTTTACCGTGTATAAAGTAGTATAAAAAGATAGATAAAAACACAAAAACAGATAGTTGATCGCTTAGTTTGATTCTTCTTTCTCTCTTGTCTTTCCCTGACATTTCTTCGATGAATTCACTCTTTTTTAGACGATCTACAGCCCGAGTAACCGACGATTTTTCTACACTTAAATAATTAGCTATCTCCACAAGTGTAGAAGGACCATTAATTTCTAAAAAACGGATAATTCTCCACTGAGAATGATGAAGATTATATTGAATAATTTCTGTATTTAAGTCACTAACCACAGTTCTAGAAAGTTTTAGAAGTTGATGCAAAAACTCATAAGTACATGTCAAAAAATCACCGCCTTTAAAATGATTGCCTAAGCAACTATATATCAACTTTTGTAAAATATCAATAAATTAATAATTGGTAACAAGTTCTGTTTTTCTAATTTTTAAATTCAGTTTAACACATTCATTTCTTGACCTTGTTTTTCACTATATCTTCACTAAAAAATTAGCCCCTGGTACATAAGGCAAATTTAATTTATGACCTCGGTTATTTAGTAGCTGTGCTTTTATAATTGCAAGTTCTGTATGTACACTTAGAGTACAAGCTATTTGAGAATAAGTATAGTCTTCAGCTACTAGTTCTAAAAAAGTATCATCTGGCATAAGAAGTTCTGCTGCAAAGTAGTTTGCTTGTATTTCAGGTATGGATGGTTTTAAGGATACGCATACTTCATCTTGAAACATGTTAATGGTAAGTCCTCTATGAAAACGGTCATGACCAATCTCATGAGCACAAACTATTCTAGTACTTATTTCATCTATACTATTATTAATAATAATATATCTATTCCTTAGTATATAAGTATAAAACCCTTTTAAATGGTGAAGCTTTTCATAACTTAAATCAATCCCCAGATATTCAGCTATTTTAAAAGGGTCATTTGTTTCATAAGTTTTTACTAGTTTATTAGCACATTTAGAAATATTTGAACGATTCATTCGCACCCTCCCCACAGGTGTTAGTAGAAAAGTTATTTTTTAATTTCTTTTCTACCGTATTTCTCCTTGTTTTTCTTTTTTGAATCAAAATAAAGCTCCGAAATTATTCTAAAGACTTCATCTTTATCATCGTCCATGAGTTCGCCGCCAGCAAATAGCATTTCTACATTCTTTAGTACTCCTTGGGCTTGTTTGTGACCTATAGTACCATATTCTTCACTAGAACCTTGCAAAAATGAACCATCCGTGCCAAGAAGATAGTCAACTGAAACGTTGAATACCTCGGCAAACTTTGCAATGACTTCTTGTTTTCTAGGGAATCTTTCGTTGGCCGCTGGGCAGGTAGACTAGTACAAATTCACAATCTTCCTAGAAATAGTATGGATAACCTAAAGCAGGCAAGGGAGTTTATAAAAGCGGGAGATTATGAAATGCTAGAACTACTTTTGATAGTGTACCCGAGGTGTTATCCCAACTTATAAGAACAGCTTTTATTCCACCCGTGAATTCTAGATTTATTGTATCAGACTTTAGTGCCATTGAAGCTAGAATTATAGCTTACATTGCAAATGGAAAATGAGTTATTGATACATTTAAAGGTAATGGCAAGATATATGAAATGACTGCAAGTAAGATGTTTGGAGTGCCCCTTGAAAACATAGTAAAAGGGAATCCTCAGTATGATCTTAGGCAAAAAGGAAAAATAGCAACCATGGCCTGTGGCCTTGGGAGAAATATTGGTGCATTAACTGCTATGGGAGCAATAAAAATGGGACTCAGGGAAGAGGAACTTGGAGGTATTGTTACAGCCTGGAGAAAATCTAATTCCAACATTGTTAAGCTTTGGAGGAAAATTGAAAATGCAGCAATAATGGCAGTACAGCAAGATCAGGTAGTAAAGATGCAATATGGACTTGAGTTTTCTTGCACAAAACATGTCTTATTTATTAAACTTCCCTCAGGTAGAAGTCTTGCTTACGTAAGGCCTAGAATTGAAACAGATGTTAGGTTTAACAAACCCAAACTTACTTACGAAGGAATTGAACAAGCGACAAAGCAGTGGGGAAGGATTAGTACCTTTGGAGGGAAACTTACGGAAAACATAGTTCAAGCAATTGCTAGAGATTGTTTAGCAGAGGCAATGCTCAGGCTAGACAAGGCAGGATATAAAATAGTATTTCATGTTCATGATGAAGTTATGTTAGAGGCTACGTATGCGTTTGGTTCCTTACAGTCTGTGAATGAAATTATGGGAGACTATAGAGCTGTTATTTGATTTTGGCTGCGCAATGTATACAACCCATAAGCACAGCATAGATAAACCAAGGCTTAGACTTGTTATTCCCTTAAGTAGAGCAGTAAGTTCTGAAGAATATGGAGCGGTATCTAGAAAAATTGCAGGGGATATAGGAATAGATTATTTTGATGATACAACCTATGAGCCTTCAAGAAATATAAAAACCAGAGAAAAGCTAGCAGATAAGCAAGGAAATCCAAGTGGAAAGGGTGGAGTAGTAGGTGCCTTTTGTAGAACTTATAATGTGGCGGGTGTTATAGAAAAATTTTTAAGTGAGGTTTATGTGGCATCCCTTGAGCAAAATAGATACACCTATACCAAAGGTTCAACTGCAGGCGGGCTTGTTATTTATGAAAAGGGTGACTTTGCCTATTCACATCACGGAACAGACCCAGCATCGGGTAAACTTTGTAATTCTTTTGATTTAGTAAGACTTCATAAGTTTGGCGCTTTGGATGATGAAACCCGGGAAGGAACTCCCATGAATAAAATGCCTTCATTTAAGGCCATGCAAGAGCTTGCAATGAAGGATCATGAAGTGAAAAGGCAGATAGCTAAGGAGCACATTAGTGAGGTTGGTGAGGATTTTAGTACATTGAATAGTTGGGTAGATGAATTAGAAATTAGTGCTAAAGGTGGCTTTAAGGAGACTTTGACAAATCTAGTATTAATAATAAAACATGACCCTGCCTTAGTAGGAATTGCCTATAATGAGCATAGTTAAAGAATAGAAACTTTAAGTGAGGTACCTTGGAAAAGATTAAAGGCGGGTTGGTCCACAGGAGATGATGCAGGCCTATCTTGCTATCTTGAAAAAAAATATAAGCTTTGGTCCCCAAGTAAATGTCAGGATGCATTATTAAAAGTTGCCATAGAGAGATCCTTTCATCCAGTAAAAGAATTTTTAAAGTCACTACTTCCCTGGGATAACATGCCTCGTGCAGCTACCTTACTCATTAAATATTTAGGTGCAGCGGATAGTGAATATGTTAGAGCCGTTACAAGGTAAACGTTATGCGGAGCAATAGATAGAGTTATGGAACCAGGAATTAAATTTGATACCACCCTTATTTTAAATGGTCCACAAGGAATAGGTAAAAGTACTATATTTTCAAAGCTTGGTGGGAAATTTTTTAGTGATGCATTAAGTATTGCGGATATGCATGATAAGACAGCAGCAGAAAAATTGCAAGGAAGCTGTATTTTAGAAATTGGGGAACTTGCAGGCATTAGAAAAGTTGATGAGGATACCTTAAAATCCTTTTTGACAAGGCAGGATGATAAATTTAGAGCAAGTTATGGAAGAGTAGTGGAAGAACATCCAAGGCAGTACATTATTGTAGGAACTACAAATCAAGAAGCAGGATTTTTAAGAGACACCACAGGTGGTAGAAGATTTTGGTCTGTAAAGGTGCGAGGCATCTCTGAATTTAAACCTTGGGATATAAAAGATATAGATCAAATATGGGCAGAAGTCTTAATGATGTATAACAATGGAGAATCTTTAATATTAGAAAGTTCCCTTACAGAAGTTGCAGAGACAGCACAAATTGAAGCCTTTGAAAGTGATGAAAGAGAAGGTATAGTTAGTGATTATTTAGATAAACTTCTGCCAAGTAATTGGGAAGAGATGGGTTTATATGAAAGAAGAAGCTTTTTAAGAGGTGAGGGTGAACTGGCAGTTAAACCTGTAGGAGCCGTAATACGTGACCATGTTTGCATAATAGAGATATGGTGTGAACTCTTTGGTAAAGATGCTAGTATGTTAAAAAAATTTGATTCTTATGAAATAGGTGGAATAATGAGGAAAATTGAGGGGTGGGGGAATATTAGTGACAGAGTTTACTTACCTATTTACGGAAGACAAAGAGTTTTTTTGAGGGAATCTGTGGGACAGTGGGGACAGTAACTAATAGGCTGTCCCATAACCTTGTCCCATTGCTCAAACCGTTATGGAATCAAGGTTTGAGAATGATTTGGGACAGCCAGGACAAGAATTGTATATAGAAGTATGTAAATTAGGCAGAAGAGTAAGGGCAGGTGTGCCTAATACGCATACCCGCGTAAGAGAATCTTCTCCTAGTTGTCCCAGAGATGTATTAAAACCCAATAAACAAGCCATTCTTGCACGGGACAGGGGGACAGGGGTACAGATGGATAAAATCAAAGTATTAATATAAAAACAAGGCGGTGTATATTGTGGAAAAATTAGTTGAAAGGGCTAAATCTAAAGAAGAAAGCGCTACAGAAGAAATAATAGAAAAATTCAAGTATCTAATATTTAAGGAGGCTTCAAAATATCACATTCCAGGTTTTGATTTAGCGGACCTAATCCAGCATGGATATCTATCCGTAATAAGAGCTATAGCTATGTACAAGCTAGGAAGCAACAGCTTTAATAAATATTGTATAAGTTCTATAAAAATGAATTTCAAAGAACTTTTAAAAGGACAAATAAAACACTTTAGAGAGGTGCCAAACAATGATATGTTAGATTTTGATATCTGTGGAGATTATGAATTTACCTTAGAGGATGAAGTAATAGCTTACTATGAAGTGGAAAAGTTATACGCAGCTCTTGATAAACTTGATCCACTAGAGCGCGAAATAATAAAAAGATATTATATTCTGGACCAGTCCCTTGGAGAAATAGCTTGTGATAGCGATAAAAATTACCATCAACTTACAAGAATTAAGAGAAAAGCTCTAGAAAAACTCCGGTCCTTAATGTAGATTTATATATTTTAAAAAACTCCGCACAAAACTGTGCATCGGCATATATATTCAATGAAAACAAAATGAAAGGAGTGATTTACATGGCAGTAGTATCAACAAAGGTAGCCAGTGCGCTAAAACTTACTATGAAGATAGGAGTTGACATCAAAGGCAAAGATAAATATGCAACAAAAAGATTAAGTAATCTAAAAGTTGCAGCATCAGACGCAGACATATTTGCTGTAGGACTAGCAATATCTAACATTAAAACTTACCCATTGTTTGGCCTAGACAGAGAAGATCAGTACAGTTTAGTTAGTGAGTAGTTTTAACTTGAAAGGAAAGTAGAATATTCAGAGTCCTGGTCCAAATAATTTAAAGGAGGAAAAGTGATATGCATAAATTAGTTATGAGATTTTTAACAGCTACGGAAGGTAAATATTTTACTCTAACTGTAGATGACATCAAAGCTGATGGTAATGGAGTTCCAACTGTAACCGAGGCTGAGACAAATGCTCTTATGGATTTAGTCATCGCAAAGAACATTTTTGCATCAGCGAATGGTAGCTTAGTTGGCAAGAAAGATGCTAAGATAGTTACTACGGATACTAGTACAGTTGAATTAGCATAGGAAATGGGAGTCAGTAGATAAATCTACTGACTCTCATTTTTTTATCGTAAGATATGTTGGAGGGGAACAAAGCGATCCTATTGCTATATATAGATAACCAAAATAATATAGATATTATCTTGAGAACCTAAAATTAAAATTAAAAAAGCAGAATTGAATATCAACTCTGCTTATATATTAATTTTCTTTTTAACAACAATTACGATCATTATGCTTTTTTTCACAACAAGGATCGCACCATTTATCACACCATTGATTGCACCATTGTTTATTACAATGAGGATCACATTTATTTTTACGACAATTGTCATGATGACGGTTATTTTCGCAGCAACGATCGCTATTATTACAACGATTATTGATACTACAATTGTTATCGTCAAATAGTAATAATAATAGTATCCACCAACAACACATACATATTTCCCCCCTTAAAGGCATACATTTTTTCATTTTAGTTTATTCTTAAGTTTGTCCCATGAATATTTCATTTGTTAGTATATAATATTATGTTTATATGAAAATGTTACAAATTAAGGAGACTCATCCAAGCTATTTTCTAATCAGATAAAATAACACTGATATATATTTTATAATTTACTCTTTTATAATAGTTAAGCATTGTATATATTGTTATAATTTACTGTAAGCTGTTTTAAGCTGTAAATTTATCACATTGTTATTAAGATTTATCTTTGAAGTATAAGTGTAATATAAAAAGGGGTTACAATTATATTTCATTTAATATATTAGATACGTATTTAGAGGTGGATATTAATTGAAAATTATTTTAAAATTAACAAGCATAACCAAATGTCTAATTTGTGTTTTTTTATTCAGTATAGCAGTTATGCCTAACAATGGTCTTGCAGTTACTAACACTAAAAAAATTAGTGCAATTAATGGAAGGGTAACAGCACCATTTAAATATGCACTGACTACAACACCAAAAGTAACAGATTTCGGTGTAACTCAAGTTATAAATGGGAAAGCAACAAAAGTTACTATAAATTCAACAAAAAGGACTGCCACATTAACAGTACCAGTGATAACTAAAACATCAGTAGCTCAAAATGTAGTTTATAAAGTATCATATAAAAAGGATATAATTGTTAGCTCGCCAACAATAATCGTTTCAAAAGTTATATTAATTGTTAAACCAGTTATTAATAATACCGTTATAACTAGTAAATTTTCGGATGTAAACTTTAAAACTGAGGTTTATTCTTTAATAAGAAAAGCTAGTCCTGCTCCAATACTTTATTCTGATGTTAAAAATATAAAAGATTTAGGTCTAAGTAATAAAAAAATAAGTAATCTAAGTGGTATTGAGTATTTTACATCATTAACTGTTTTATATTGTGATAGTAATAAATTAACAACTTTAGATGTAAGTAAAAATACAAATTTAACTCAGTTATATTGCAATAGTAATCAACTAACAATATTAGATATAAGCAAAAGTACTGCATTAAGGTTTTTAGATTGTTCTAAAAATCAATTATCAACCCTTTATTTTAATAAAAATAAAGAGGACGATAGCTTTATGTGGCGTTATAAAATACAGTATATTGATTCAACTCACAAAACTACTACAGACAAATTAGTTATAACAATTAAAGCCTTATTATTATTATTATCTCTATTTATATAATAAAATTTATTTTGTAATTAAATACTAAATTTTAACTAGGTTATTCATTGTATAAAATGGTATACTGTACTAAAATAAACTAAATTTATACAAATATAAATTTTGAGTGGAGGTAATTAAATATGTTAATTTGGAACGACAGTTGTTCAATTGGTATAGATATAATTGATGCTCAACATAAACATCTTTTTGAGATAGGTAATCAAGCTTATGCACTTTTAAAAAATGGACTTCAAACTGATAAATATGATGATGTAAATTTAATAGTTGAGGATTTAAGAAATTATACTAAATATCATTTTAAATGTGAGGAAGAGTATATGCTTAAAATTAATTATCCTGGATATGAAGAACAAAAAAGAGAACATACTAATTTCATAAAAAGACTAGAAGAAATAAATCTAAATAATGTGGATACAAATCACCAAGAATATATAGAGGATTTGCTTCATTTTGTATTTGAATGGATTTTAGAGCATATACTGGAGAAAGATAAATTGATAATGCCAGTATAAATTAAGCCAAAAAGGACTGAGCTATAATAACTCAGTCTTTTGAAATTAGCAGTGATACTTATATAGAACTGAAATGATTTTACGACCCTGTTGTAAAATCTGGAAGCATAAGCGCACAAATTATGCTTGATAAAGATAGGTTATAATTTTTTATAAATCCTCATTGCAAAGATATAAGCAACAACTATTATTGCTATACACCAAGCAAGTGCAACCCAGATATCATTTCCTACTGGTTGGACTCCTAATAAATTACGAATAGCTTCTACGATAGGCGTTACAGGTTAATTTTCTGCAAAGGCACGTACTGCTGAAGGCATAGTATCTATTGGTACAAAGGCAGAACTGATAAATGGTAAGAAGATGATTGGGTAAGAGAATGCGCCTGCACCATCTGGTGTTTTAGCAGCAAGTCCTGCAATTACAGCAATCCAAGTCAAAGCAAGTGTAAAGATCCCAAGAATTCCAAATACCGCGAGCCACTCTAAGATTCCTGCAGAGGAGCGGAAACCCATTAATAATGCAACAAGTATAATTACTACTACAGAAATTCCATTAGAAATTAATGAGGTTAATACATGCCCCCATAATACTGTAGAACGAGCGATAGGCATTGAGTGAAAACGTTCAAATATACCACGGTATTTATCTATAAACAAACGGTATGCCACATATGCAATCCCACTACCAATAGCCATTAACATTATACCTGGTAATATATAATCAATATAAACTTATGTACCTGTTTTGATTGCACCACCAAATACATAAACGAATAATAACATCATCGCAATTGGTGTGATGCAAACTGTAATAATTGTATCCATACTTCTAGAAATATGGCGCATAGAACGTTCAAACATAACACTCATATCACTTAAAAAATATTTGTTTGTAGATTCCATTTATTTCTTCCCCTTTTTACCAATGATTGTTAGGAATATTTCTTCTAATGTAGGTTGTTTTTCAACATATTCCACTTTTGCAGGTGAAAATAATTTTTTAAATCCTTCTAGTGTATCTAGAGCAATGATTTTCCTCCATGAAGAATAGCGATTTTATCTGCAAGTTGCTGCGCTTCCTCTAAATATTGAGTAGTTAAGAATACTGTAGTTCCTGAAGCTGATAACTCTTTTACAATCTTCCAAACTTCTAAACGTGATTCTGGATCAAGACCTGTGGTTGGATCATCTAGGAAAATAATCTTTGGATTTCCCACAAGACTCATTGAGATATCAATTCTTCTTTTCATCCCTCCAGAGTAAGTAGCCACTCTTCGGTCTGCAGCCTCTGACATACCAAAACGATTAATTAACTCATCTGCTTTAAGTAAAGTAACCATTATTCTAATCATCGTTGTTTTTCCGGATCCATTGGAACCTAGTAATGCAAAAATACTTCCCTGCTCAATTTCAAAATCTACTCCTTTGAGTACTTCTACATCTTTGTAAGATTTCTTTACTCCTTTAATTTGTATGATATTTTTTCCCATTTTCTTTTCCTCCTCTACAATATAGTAACCTTACTTAAATCTGCATTTAATTCTTTCAATACGACTTGAGTAGTTATAATAAAAAAAGAGCCGATAACTGTGATTTCATTCACATGTTATCGGCTCTACGTCTTAGCGGCTGGCTCTTTAATAACTGATATATTCAGTTGTTTTACATTGATTATCGTTTCTTGTTTACAATTTGGACAAAATAGCGGGAAGTTTTCAAGTACCGTATCAACTCCTATCTTAACCCTTGTTTTGTTGCCACAGACCGGGCATAATATCCACTCATATCTACACACTCTACCATCCCCTTAGTTGTTGTTTACTTTGTTTTATCCGTAACCTTTTTCATGGCCTTGTCAACTTCTTGGTCAACAGATTCTTGATAGATGTCAGCGTAAGTTTTTGAATCTTTGATTAAATCGTCGCAGAAGGCCGCTACGTCACTGCCTGTCACTTCGAGTGCACCTTTCCTAAGGGCAGCGCCTTCTTCAAAAAGATCGATAATCCCTGAGAGTAAACCTATCCCTTTGGTTAGCTCAACAGGACCCACATTAAAGAGATATTTCTGAATCTCTTTATAAACAATCTGATAATCCTTAGGGAGCGCTTTGACACGTGTCACGTGTGCTCGCCACTCTTTTTTGCCTTCGATGATATCTTGTATTATCATTTTATCCTCCTATTTACCTGATTTTTTAGCAATATTATTGTTGAGTTGCTTGCGCCACTTGTCGCGAAAAGACTTTGCCACTTCTTCACCGGCCAGCTCTAAGCAGAAGCCATTGATATCGTCACCAAAAACTTCTTGTACACTCTGACCGTCCGCAGCCGTTTCCTCCAGCAGGCCAAGCACACCGTCAAGAATTGGCATGAGGTTGCGACCGGTGAAATCTGAGTGCGGCCAAAGATTGGCCTTAATTTTTCCCCATGATGCTTGATAATCAGCCGGCAGCTTTTTAGCTCGAGATTCAAAACTTTTCATTTCTTTAGTCATGTCGCTTCCCGTAACCTTTTCCCAAAAATTCATTTCTTCTTCTCCTTTAACTCACTAATTTTTGATGATACGAATTCCCATCTTTCCCAGAACCTTTTCAGCTCCACACGCCCCGCGTCATTGAGCTTGAAAAACTTTCGCGGCGGTCCCATATCGGATGGCTTTTTTTCTATGTCCACGAGTTTATTCCTCTCAAGACGCACCAAAATGGTGTAAACTGTCCCATCCACAACGTCCGAAAATCCGAGGGCATTCAGCCTTCTCGTGATCTCGTAACCGTAGATTTCCTCGTGGTTGATGATTTCAAGGATGCAGCCTTCTAGTACACCTTTTAACATTTCCGTAATATTTTCCAAAAAATCACCTCTTCACTATCTAGTAATACTGGTATTTAGTATTACTTACTACCTCTATGTAGTATCACGTAGTAGTGGTGGCGTCAATATAATATTTTTATTTTTATTTTTTTAAAGTTTATTTTTAACAATAAGATTTATAATAATTCTAAAGATGATAACAAGCACCAAATAAGCAACAAAAACTGTTCCAGTTTTTTACAAGGGTCTGGCCCCTCAAAGATTATGACAATTACAATCACCTTTATAGTTGTATCTGAATATTATTATAGTGAAAGGTGGCGTTATTCATGGATCATAGCGAAAAGTATACTGGGAGCAAAGAAGATTTTTATTTTTTTCTAAAGGATGAAGTTATAAGGCTATTAAAGGATAAACTCAAAATAGATGGGACCCGTGTTTTAATACCAGATAATGAAGAATTAGATTACGAATTTAAACTTGATAGTGATATTAATTATGGTGTTTTTACAATTAGTGTTAAGTGGGGAGAAAAACAACCTAAACCATCTAATAAATTAAAAGATAAACTAAATCAATATGAAGAATTCGATGAGAACTCTAAACAAGCTGAAAAATTTAAAGAAAACTATACGAACTCTGATGGTATGGAGATAACTACCCATATAACCTTTGATTAGCGTATATAAAAAGTATTATAACAAATAGGCTTTCTTAAAATATTTTATCACGTATTATTTGTTTAACCTTTAGAAATATAGATTATATATTAGCTATATTTTTTACAAGCTCATTAATCAAACCATTGTAAATTTATAATAAGGACATTTAAAAATATTAATCTGATTCAGTGGAACATATTTTCAACTCATAGCACCTATGTTGAAAATATTTTTAATGGTTCATAGATCTATAAGAAATCCGAGTGACCAAATCAGTATTAATAAGTATTGTCTTATTCTAAATTTAAAAGGAGTTGTATTAAATGAGAAATGATTCTGATTGTAATAAGTGCACTAAAAGTTCATGTAATTTATGCAGCGTTATTAATGTAGATCCAGTAGATATAGAAAAACATGCTCTAAGATTACTAACTGTAAGAATAAAAGTAAGGAACGTATGCTTTGATAAAAAAGTTGCTGTTGCATGCATTATATATGATAGATGTCATAGAATAGTTGCTTTTAGGGGCTTTATTACAATTATATGTAGAGAAAATGGATGTGGTGAATGTGGCAACATTGAACGTAAATTAGTGTTTGTACTTCCCGACAATATTACATGTGACCCTAGTAATTTAGAAGTTCGTACCGCAGCCAATTATATATATCCATGTGAAGACTAATAAATAGTGTAGTGTCAAATTTAGCCTAGCATAATTGCTAGGCTTCTTTATCGTTTCACCACATTTTTTTATAATAAGTAGTATTATTAAATGTTAAATAACTGAATATTAAAAAGACTTACATTAAACCTTTTTATAAGTTTTAAATTCGATTAGTATCTGAGGATTTTTTTTAATGAATTGTACAAAATTTTGAAAACATTCTGTTGTTTTATTACTTATTGTATGTTCAATTTTTTCAGTTTCTTCTAAAATATCAGACTCTGAAACATCTAGTATTCTTAATAAACTCTCTACAGTATTATGACGATTAAGTAATGTCTTTCCAAATTTTTTTCCATCCTCTTCTAGTTCTAAAACACCATATTTTATATATTTTACAAGTTTAAGTTCAGCTAATTTTTGCACCATGTCTGTAACCGAAGGTGGTTTAACATTAAGTGCATTAGATAGTTCATTAACCCTTGTAAATCCTGTGCTTAAAGATAATCTATAAATCATTTCAAGATAATCTTCCATACATGGAGTAAGAAGCTTTTTTCCTTTTTTCATATATCCGTTAAAAGTATAAAAATCTTTTTCCAACATATTATCACCCACTTTAAGCTATAGTCTGTTAAATAAATTATATGCTTAAACATACAATGAAATTACTTTAGTGGAACATTTAAACAACAACAACATAATTTATATTACCAGAATAAATTTAGTCCCGTCTAAGAAATCTATTCCAGTATAATTATTTTGGTTATATTTTAAGAACCAAATGGAGGATGATGTAATTTATGGAGAATGATAACTTAATAATAAATGATAGTTTAGCTGCTCCAAAGCAGATAAGTAAGGTAAAACAGTTAATGAAGTTTATAGGGCCTGCTTTTGTTGTTAGTGTTGCATATGTTGACCCAGGTAACTTCGCAACTAATATAAGTGGAGGGTCACAATTCAACTATACCCTCATTTGGGTGATTTTATGGAGCAACATACTTGCTATATTTTTACAGACTATGTCTGCTAAACTAGGAATAGCCACTGGACGTAATTTGCCTGAAATGTGTGCTACGGTATTCCCTAGGTCAGTAAACTGGATATTCTGGATTGTCGCTGAAATAGGTGCTATGGCAACAGATTTGGCAGAGTTTCTAGGTGGCACATTAGGATTATATTTATTGTTTCATATACCTATGATATATGCAGGACTTCTTACGGGTCTTATAACGTTTATAATTTGCTACTTAGAAAAATATGGGCAGAAAGTTGTTGAAATTATAATAGCAGCATTTGTTACCGTAATCAGTATCGCATATGCAATAGAATTATTTCTTGCTAAACCAGATTGGGTGGAGGTGGGCATTCATACATTAATTCCTTCGTTACCCAATGGAGCAGCTGTATTCATTGCGGTAGGTATGCTTGGTGCAACAGTTATGCCCCATGTAGTATATTATCACTCGCAGTTAGTTCAGGAGAGAGGTACTGATACGTCAAATGAAGGTAAATTAAGACATTTGAAAATGGAAAAGATAGATATTACTATAGCTATGAATATTGCCTTTATTGTAAATGCTGCAATGGTTGTTGTATCAGCTGCGGTTTTTTATAGAAATGGAATGATAGTAGATTCAATTGAACAGGCTCATACATCTTTACAACCATTATTAGGTTCTTTATCAAGTGGCGCCTTTGGAATAGCATTACTTGCATCAGGACTATCCTCCTCTGCTGTTGGAACCATGGCAGGGCAGACTATTATGAAGGGCTTTGTTAATTTGAGCATACCTAAAAATGTTAGAAGAATTATAACCATGATGCCAGCTTTGGTTGTAATTGCACTTGGAATTAATCCGATTTATGCTCTTATTTTGAGCCAGGTCGCACTTAGTTTTATTCTACCATTCCCAATATTTCAAATGTTAACTATAGCTAAACGTAAAGACTTAATGGGTATTTTAGTTAATAAACGTATAGTGCAGCTATTAGGTGTTTTAATAGCAGCGGTTATAATTTTACTAAATGTAGTGCTCCTGTATCTAACATTTACAGGTAAGGTTTAAATTAAAGAGATAATACCCGACTCAATTGGACACTGGCGCGGTAGATTGTAAGATGCTATACTTAAGTGTTTGTATTTTATAAGCATGAATCCTAATGATAAGAGAAATTGGGATTCACTTTAGAAGATTGCAGTGGATATAGGATAGTTGTAGATGATGTTAAAATGTCGTGAAAATTTCCATTTTCACGACATTGGTTGTATCACTTTTATAAAACTTTTTATATTTGAGGCAAGTGTTTAAAATGGTGTTAACATTGTGGCTGAAGAGTAAAATTTTGTGATTACTAGGGGGAATGATTTATGAAGGTAAAAGCTTATACATTAAACTCATTTGCAAAATCAATTGAGGGAGGAAACCCCGCCGGAGTTGTGCTTAATGCTGATGATTTATCAGAAAATGACATGAAAAAGATTGCAGGTATAATTGGTTTTAGTGAAACTGCTTTTGTAATGAAGTCAGATCTGGCAGATTTCAAGGTAAGATTTTTTACACCTAATGAAGAAGTTGATATTTGCGGTCATTCAACAATAGCAACATTCTATACACTCTCAAGACAAGGTTACATTAAGTTGGGAAAATATTCTCAAGAAACCAAAACTGGAGTTTTAAATGTGGAATTAAAGGAAGACTTATTAATTATGATGGAACAAAATACTCCAAACTATTATGAAATAGTAAGCAAGAATGAAATTGCAGATTCCTTGAACATTACTACAGCTGAAATCTTGGAAGAGCTACCAGTACAGATTGTATCCACAGGCCTTAGGGATATATTTGTACCTATTAAAAATATGGATATACTAAATTCTATAAATCCAGACTTTAAAAAAGTTGCAGAAATTAGCAGTAAAATTCCAAACGTAATTCCTGTAAATGAATCAAGCGAGACAGTGAAGAAATCATTTCCGGAGTTTATGGAATAGAATTGCCATTACAAATTCAAAAAATTATGTGAGGTAATATCAGATTTTTACTTTGTATTGCAAGGCTTTTATTGCCTTAATACTCTATTTTGAATTACCTCACATAACTGGCATTATGTAGCAAGTCACATAATATCAGAGTCAGCACCAAGGAACAAAATACAGACCGTAAACATGAAGCTCTAAAAGAATAGGTCACCTTAAATAAACTCATATATTAAGCTACATTAGAGGATAGATTAAGTGGAAAAGGATTTTGAAAGATCGCATTAATCTTTTATTTATAATTAAGTTTCTACACCTTTATTTATTTTTTTTATAATTCTTAATAATATTTATATTTATATTTATATTTATTGTTATAATCATTAGCAGCTTCAACCAATTGTTCATAACTGTTTATTCCCTTGTTTTTAATTATTTTTTTAAAATCATAATATCTAACATTTTTACTTTTTTTTATGATTTGTTGATATGGTTTACGGTCTAGTAAATAATGCCAAAAAACAACTGCATCAATCTCTAAATGTGTACCTTTTTTATCAAAATGAGCTTGTATATCTACAAACATTTGTTGTGCAGCATCAGCATCCTCTACACCAGTAAAGAATTTAATTATTAAATTTGCTTCTTTTGAAGTTGCTATAGCTTTATTAGAATTTATGCGTAAGTGTGAATCATTCATTAATATCTCCCCCTCATAGGTATGCATTTAGTCTTGTCATTGGTTTATTATTGTATTAGTTATATTAAACTTATATAAGTATACTATAATTACCATAAAATTGGAAATGATTAATAAAAATAAATTAGTATAAACAGATTATCTAAACACATATTAAAAAGATATCCTATTAATATTAGTATTCTCTTTGTTTTTCATTATGTGCAGATGAAGCTGAAGCATCATTTTATAATATGAAAGGTGAATCCAGAATAATAAAGCTATAAAAATATCGATTTATGCAACAATTTTCATTATAAGAACCTCCTCCATCACTCGTAGAGATTGTTATACAAAAATAGAGGCAGATTTTCTGACTCAAGAATCATTATTTGAGCATATGGAACTGGTTAGGTATGCTTATGGTTGCGATAAAATAATTTAACACATATACAAAATGAAAAGAATAGTGAATTTAAGGTTATGGGAGTGAAATCGATAGATAGTAATACAAATAATTATTTAAATAAACAAATGATGCGTATTCCTGGTGGAGTTGAATATTTGAGGGACTATCGGGATGAGCATAAATGGCATAGTTCAGATTCTAAAATGAGCATATCAGGACAAAAGGGAAATTTGACAGAAATTAAAAGAAAACTTGAAATTAAGCCTTTTCTTCTTGCTAAATATCCAGTTACAAAAAACTTGTATGAAGTAATCTTACATAAGGCACAAGATAATGTAGAGGTAAATTATACACCAATTGTTAATGTATCTTGGTACGATGCTATTTTATTTTGCAATCTACTTTCAAAGGAATGTGGATTGAATGAATGTTATACTTTTGAATTAAATGGTAGTAATGTGTTTTGTGATTGGAATGCCGATGGATATAGGTTACCGACAGATGCAGAATGGCAGTATGCTTGTAAATCTACATCAACCGGGTATAGGTATGGCGGAATAGAGGACATTGCTTGGTATTGTGAGAATTCAGAAGGCAGGCTCCATGAGGTGGGTAAAAAAAATCCTAATGATTGGGAACTATATGATATGCTAGGAAACACATGGGAATGGTGCTGGGATTTGTATGATGAAAAAACATATGATCAATATCGTATTTTTCGTGGTGGAAGTTGGGCTGAACAAGCTAGAGGATGCGGAGCTACTTGCCGTCGTCGTGGGCATCCTTCATTTGGAATAGATGATTTAGGATTTCGTTTGGCTAAATCTTTCTGAAAAGAAGAAGTTCATATAACAGTTGAGTTTATGTGTAAAGAAGAGACAGTCTAAATTCCTTACCTTTTGAAGCACAGCATATTTAGGTTCCATTAAGTTTCCTCCTATAGTCCTGGAAATATAAAAGCCATTAGCCATTGTATTCCCTAAGTATAATCACTTTATTATAATTTTATTTACTCCAATTATATCACTGTATTCTAGCTGACACGACCCCAGTATTCATTAAGCAATACAACACCAGCTATTATTGAAACAATAGTAGATAAATTAACAAAAATTGCAGATTTTGAAGCCTCTATTCTAGACAAAGTAAAGTTAGTCAAAAAGAAAGCAATTATGGAAGACAATATTCCCAAATATGCCAGGGAGATTAGAAAATTCTTATTCTTTAAAGGTGTGAAATACTGGTTTAATGTGTTAGATCTTATATGATTATATACAGAAACAAGATTGAAAAACACTGCGCCCATTGCCATCATGGCATAAGTTAGCTCCATGGGGCTGAACTTTTTAGAGAACTTCCTTGATAGGATATTAAACACACGCAGAAAGCACTGCTCCAAGTAATAGAAATACACCCAATAAACTTCCTGAAGAGTTTGATCCATTCATAAGTACAATAAATACTACTCCACTAACAGAGAGGAATATAAAGCCACACTGTTTTATTGATGGGGTTTCTTTTAAAATGTACGCGGATAAAATTGTTACAAATATAGGAATAAGTGCAATCATTAGACCGGCTTGAGATGAGGAAGAATACTGAATTCCAAAGGTTTCAAAGATGAAATAGACTATTGGTTGCGCCAAGCTAAGAAAAAGCAAGCTTTTTATGTTTTTGTCTTTATAATTTATTTTTATACCCCCAAAGAATATAAGTATGGAGATGATTAAAAAGGCTACGAGAAAGCGAAAAGGTAGTAAAGTAAAAGGATCTACGATGTTTAATGCTTTTTTAGAAAATAAAAAACTTAAACCAAAAATTGATGATGTAAGTATTGCTGATAAAATTGGTAGCGTATTCATTTTGTGATTCATATTTTATTAATACATTTATGGATATAAAAATTTTTACGGTCCTTTTTCTTACTTAGGACGTGTCTACAAAATGGACAAATGAAAGTCTCAGTTAATAGTTGTTTGTAATCAAGTCTTTTAAAGATCTTTATGATAGGTACTTTATCTACAGCATGTTTATTGTATTTAGGGCTTGTTATATCGTATTTCGGTTTACTAAGAGGTATATTTTTCGCAATAAAAATAAGTAATTGATTTATTTGAGAAAGTAATAGTTGATTATATTTAACTAATATTGATATAATTGTACTCATGATGACACCTTCCTTTTGGAATTTTGTTGGGTTGAGATACAACAATTATACCAAAAAAGAGGGGGTCATTATTTTTTTGTTATAAAGGTAGCTTGAAGCCTTGCAAATACAAGGATTTAAATAAATAAAACAAAGATAGTGTTTACACTATCAACCAATAGACAGTGTTAATTTAACGTAATACATAACAAGAAATATTACAAATATTAAGCTTTATAATGGTATAGGAGTCCAACTGACAAATCGGATATGTCGTTTGGACTCCTTATCTTTGGGTACAGTATAAAATAAAGTATATCCTTTTACCTTAATAATGCTTGTTTGTTTTGTATCTTAAATTAACCATAAATTACTAAGAATATTCTTTATACTAATGCGCAAAATAATAGTGTAAATGAAAATCATTATTAAATAAAAAGGAGGCAAATAACATGTCAAATAGAAATTTAGTTCCACAAGCAAGAGAAGGTTTAAACAAGTTTAAAATGGAAGCGGCTAAAGAAGTAGGAGTTAATCTTTCAGAAGGATATAATGGAGATTTAACTTCAAGAGAGAACGGATCCGTAGGCGGACAAATGGTTAAAAAAATGGTTGAGTCTTACGAAAAAAACTTATAATTAACTTGTAAACATTAAACGGGTATCTATAGGGTAGACACATTTCTTAAAGTGCTCCCATATAGGTACCTTTTAATATTCTAAGAATAGGTTATAGTGTAATAATTTTTACTATTATATGCAGTAATTAGAAATACACTGTAGACCATTTATGAATTAGAAGCTGAGGGGCTTTTACTAATGTGCTGGAAATATCGTTTTTAATAGAATTGCAACGAAAAATTAAATTGACAATCAAAATAATAAAAGATATACTCAATACATGAATTAAATTGAATTAAATTGAATTGCATTAAACTGTTTTTATATAGAGAGATTAATTATGAATAAATATTAAAATATTAAATTGGACAATCAGTTATGGTTTTCATTATATGCGACATCGAGAGAAGTCATTAAATTATATAAACCAGTTCTTGATAAATATAATATAACTTATACTCAGTATGCAACTATGTTAGTATTTTGGGAAAAAGGAAAGATAACAGTTAAACAAATTGGAGAAGAGGAGGGTTTTCAAAATTTCATAAAGGCAGACCCAACGCAGAGGACCTAAATCTTGCGAAACAGTTTGCTAGAGAAATTATAAAATAAACATAAAGGCGGGATGACCAATGAAAGCTCAGTCACATATTAAAATTACAGAAGAAGAAAAAAAACAACTTATAAAGGCACAACAGGGTGAATTAGATGCGGTAGTACTATATCGTAAGTTATCAGTCATGACAAAAGAAATTAAGAATAAAGAAATTTTCTTAAAAATTGCAGCCGATGAAGGAAAACATGCTAGTATTCTGAGAAAATATACAGGTGAAAAACTAGAAGCAAAAAACTTTAAGACTTTAGTTGTTACTATTACATATAAAGTATTTGGAGAAAAGTACCTGCTTAACACTATTGGAAAAGGTGAGTTCAAGGCTGCGAAGGACTATCTTCCACTAGTGATGAAATTTCCTGATATACAAAAAATTATTGATGATGAGAATTTACATGGAAATTTAATGAGTAAAATGATAAAGTCATAAATGTAGTTTAATAAAAGCTTCACTTCTAATCTCTGGAAGGGGATTATAAGTAAAGAACTGGATTCCTAACTGGATAACCTATGGAATAACATTAAAAAAAGCTGGTTTCCAAACAATCTAAATAAAAATATGAAACCTAAGCACTAAACTATTAGCAGTATATATAATGGGTGCTAAAAACCACAGATATATTACATTCTGTGGTCTTTGTATTCTTATATTAAATTTAAATTTATATCTAGATACTTCTTCCCAATTCATAACCACTCCAAATTGCATTCATAATATTATGAACTTCTCTAGAATCTCCTATGTTATAAAGTACCTTTTCACCAGCATTAAGACTATTATATAAATCATTCTTTTGACGGTAACCCACAGCGGTAATAACTGTATCAGCTGAAATTTCTGCTTGACCTTCTGCATTATTTATAACTACTGAATGTTTATTTACTTTTTCAACTTTTGTATTTTTATAAACATCTACATTATTAAATGCTAAAAGCTCAACTAACATTGAATAATTCATCATAGGCATTCCATGAGGTCCACCTAAAATATCACTTTGCATTTCAACTACACTTACTTTTTTACCCATCTGTGCTAACCATAAGGCAGCCTCACAGCCTACAAGTCCTCCACCAACAACAACTATTTTATTGCCTGCCTTGGATACATCTAGTAACACATCATTTGCAGTATATACATTATTTTCGCTTCCAAAATTAATATTAATTGGAGATGAACCAGTTGCAACTACAATTATATCGGCATCAAAGCTTTCAACATATGCTTTATCTACTGGTGTATTCATTATAACATTTATACTAAGTTTTTCTAATTGGTATTCGTACCATTTAATTAATTCTCTGTCATCAGTTTTAAAATCTGGAACAGAACCTGGAATAATATTTCCGCCTAGTTTACTGGATTTTTCAACTATGGTTACTTTATGACCACGAATTGTTGCCGTACGTGCGCATTCCATACCTGCAAGTCCACCACCAATTACTAATACTTTCTTTGGCGAATCAGTACTTACTAACCCATATTTTTTTTCTCTTCCACAAGCAGGATTAACTGCGCAGGACAATGGAGACCCTGTGGCAATTCTTCCCATACATCCATCGTGACAAGAAAGGCAAGGACGAATATCTTTAAAATTGCCTGTACGAATTTTCTCTGGAAGATAAGGATCTGCAAGAAGTGGTCGTCCATATGATACTATATCACAACAACCATTAAGTGCATCCATTGCAATATCAGGATTATCTAATCTACCTGCAAGTATAACAGGTACATCAACTGCTTTTTTTACAGCTCTTCCAAATTCACGATACATTCCCTTTTCAAAGTACATTGGTGGGTGATTCCAGTACCACGAATCATAAGTTCCTGCATCAACATTTAGCATATCATACCCAGCTTCTACTAAAATCTTTGCAGCTTCTAGACCTTCTTCTAAATCTTTTCCTTGTTCTTTTGCTTCTTCTCCAGGTAATATACCCTGGCGAAGAGCTTTTATAAAGGATTTAACACTAAAGCGCAAAGATACTGGGAAGTCTTCACCACAAGCTTTTTTCACACCTTTTACAACATCAGTTGCGATTTTTAATCTTGCCCTTAAATCTCCGCCGTATTCATCGGTACGTTTATTATAAAAACTGATGGCAAATTGATCAAGTAAGTATCCTTCATGTACTGCATGGATTTCAACACCATCAAAACCGCCTTGTTTAGCAATTGCAGCAGATTTTATAAAATTATTAATTAAAACTTGAATCTCTTCAGTTGTCATTTCTCGATGAATTATACTTGGATCAAAACGATTTTCATTAATAGATGGAGCTATATGTTTTTTTACAAGTCCTGGAATTGCAGAACGACCTAACCCACCTGTAAGCTGTAACATTATTTTAGTATCATAAGCATGAATTCTTTCAATCATAGATGCCACAGAACTACAAAATAACGCAGGTCTGTATGTTGGACATGGCATTATCAGATCTTCCACTTCATTGTAATCTATGTTACAGATACCAGTAATAATTAACCCAGTACCACCTTTAGCACGTTCTACATAATAGTTTTGCGCATTTTCATTAAAACCACCGTTTGGGTCAGAATAAAAAACTAATCCCATTGGCGCCATGGAAATTCTATTTTTTAATTTAAGCTTTCCTATTGACAGTGGTTCAAAAAGTTTTTGATACTTGTTCACAAAAATCCCTCCTTAATGTTTAACAAAATCAGTTTGACGAATTGAATATGTTAAAATCTTAACACTTAAATTTATAAGAATCAAATCTAGAAATTTCAATGTAAACCTTTTCTGTACTATGATACGGTGAGAGGTCATCATATCGCATTATTCCTCATGTTATCAAATAATATTTACGAATTTTGGAGATGAAAATTACACTAAAATCATTCTTACAAATATAGTAATCTCAATATATCACATAGAAAAACAAATCATAATATAATAAAAATAAAGGAGCCAATTTAAGATTCATTTAAAAACTGTTTAAATCCTATTTTATTATCAAGAATGTAACATATAGTTATAACAGTTTTCTAATAGGTATTTGTATTTCAGATACATATTCATTTTCAGAATCTGAAAAGTCATAATCTACTATATTTTTTTCTATAGAGTCTCCCAATATTTCGTATCCGTTTTCTTCAATCCATCCAATAAGAACGGTATAGTAATTTTCGATATCTTTATAGGGTCCTAAAAAAACAACACAAGCAAACTCATTTTCTGGAATCGTTATCAAATCCAACTCTATTATATTTTCAGTTGACAAGATTTCGATGAAATATTTAAATTTATTGAAATTTCCACTTGTCATGTTTTCTCTTGAAAGAGAAGTGTATACTTGACCTTCAATAAGCCAGGAACTGAGCTTTAAATATTTTTCGTTTTTTTTAACGGATTCTTTAAGTTCGTACTCGTTTTTGCTATCTTTAATGTCTAAAACCACTCCAATTCTTTCAGGCAAGCGCTTTATCTTTACAATATTCAGCTCATGTTTTATATTTCCGAGTAGCTCAAGTTTTGTATTTATTTTGTTTTTTAAATTGACTAACTTATTTATTTTTACATCAATTTCCTCTTCTTTATTTTTTAGTAAGGTCATTAAGTTATTTGTATTTTTATTATTCATATATTTTTTAATATCCTGTAATGAAATATCAAGATTTTTAAAAAATAGGATTCTGCTTAGTTTGAAAAAATTCCGAACACTATAGAATCTGTATTTATTTACAACATCACAATTAGGTTTTAAAAGATCAATTTTGTCATAATGCCTTAAGGTATCTGTGCTTATATTAAAAAGCTTGGCTAATTCTCCAATTAAAAAAGTATCCTTCATAATGTTTGTCACTTCCATTCTATAAATATTAAACTATTTATCACTATTATTATAAACCACTAAGTAACATTAAAGCTATTTAAAAATATGAATGTAACTTATTTACATTAGACCTGTTCTAAGGTTTATACTCTATTTTATAGAGTTTTACTTTTACTGGCGCAGTCATTTTAAAAAATGTTGTGCAAAAATAATTATATCTATTGACATTAGAGCTAGTCCAAGGTTTATGATTTGCTTAGATGAATTTTAAAGATTCTATCAATAAATAGTACAAAAGGGGAATACTATCATGAGCGGATATAACGCAGTATTAGCAAGAAATACGGAAAATGCTCCAAAAGGTATCGGTCCATATTCACAAACTGTAGCTTACTCTCATTACAATAATCTTTCAGCTCAATTACCAATCGATTCAAAATCTGGAGAATTGGTAGCTGGTGGGGTAAAAGAGCAGGCGAAGCAGTGCTTTAAAAATATCAAGGCAATTGTAGAAAGCATCGACCATGTTATGAACGATGTTGTTAGAATCACTGTATTTGTTGTGAATATCAAAGATATTGACGCTGTAGACGAAGTTTATAAAACATTCTTCACAAGCTATGTTCCTACAAGGACGGTAGTCGCAGTTGCAGCTTTGCCTATGGATGCTTTGGTGCAAATTGATGCACTTGTTACAAATGGTGAAGGTACAATTCCAAACGCACCACAATCAGGAGACCTTATAAAGCTTACAAATAACACAGCTAATGCGCCAACAAGTGCTCTATCTACGCAAGCTGTAGCTTTTTCTCATTACAATAATATTTCAGCACAATTACCTATCGATGCAAAATCTGGTAGATTGGTAGTGGGCGGTGTAAAAGAGCAAGCTGGACAGTGCTTAAAGAATATTAAGGCAATTTTAGAAAGTATCGATGTTCCTTTTGACGATATTGTTAAAATTAACATCTTCCTTAAAAACTTCTCGGATATTGAAGCCGTAAATGAAGTTTATACAACATTTTTCCCAGACTCCGCTATCGCAAGAGCCGTAGCTTATGTACCTGCACGGACAACAGTTGCAGTTTCAGCGCTGCCAATGGATGCTTTGGTACAAATTGAAGCAGTGGTGTCACACGGAGATGGTACACCACCACAACTTGTTGAAGACAGACATGGACTAATTATAGAAGCAAACAATACGAAAAATGCACCAAAAAGTTCTCTATCTACACAAACTGTAGCTTTTTCTCATTACAATCATATTTCAGCTCAATTGCCAATCGATCCAAAAACTTTTGATATGGTAGCTGGTGGTGTAAAAGAGCAGGCTTACCAGTGCTTAAAAAATATCAAGGCAATTATAGAAAGTGTGGACCACGCTATGGATGATGTGGTTAAAGTGAATATCTTCCTTAAAAATATTGTAGATATTGATGCTGTTGACGAAGTTTACGCAACATTCTTCCCAGGCGGTGTTCCTGCACGAACAGTGGTTGGAGTATCAGTTTTACCTAACGATGCTTTAGTCCAAATCGATGCAGTTGTAGCAAATGCTGAAGGAACACCTCCACAAGCATAATAGGCATTTGTTTGTAAATACAGGAACTATCAAAGTTACTTGTTAATAATGACGGTGAATGCGAAATCGCATATCCTTATCATAAACAGAAGCTGTCTAAATGAAAATTGAGACAGCTTCTGTTTTTTTAATAGAGCAGATGAAAAAACATTGAGATTTTAGCTGATTACAGCAGAGATCTTGATGCTTTTTTAGTTTCCGGGCATAACAAAAAAACTGGGTAAGGTCATCATACTCGTTACAACAACAGTCCACATCATTGTACTATAATTATACTAGCGAAGAAGCTAGGGTTAACAGTTATAGGAGAAGGGGTTGAAACAAAGGAGCAATTGGATTATTTAAAGAAACATGGCTGTGATATGTTTCAGGGATATCTTGTATCTAAACCAGTTCAAGAAGTAGAAATAAATAAGTTGCTTAAAATAGTATAGTACGTTGCATCTATTTAGCAAGAAGAAACTGTTTCCAGTTTGTTCTATTTACTTCCATTGTGTTACATTCAGAATATCAATATACACTTAAAGCAAGTCCCCCCCCCCATATCATATGATATGGGGGGGACTTGATACGACATAAACTAAAAATTCGAAATCACTCTAATTAGTTTAAATCATATATATAAGATAACATAGTTAATTATCTAAACTCCATTTTCCTATTTTTAATACAGACAATTATACCAATATAAAGGCAAGCCATAATAACAATTAAGTACACTGGTGCAAATTCAAATCCATTGATTAGAAGAAATACATAATAAATTAAAATGATAATTTTTATGATATAGGCTATTATCGCAGAATAATAAGAATATTTCCGTTTTGACAACAGACTGACACCTATGCAAATAGTTATAATTCCTATAATTAAATTAATTAAACTAATTAAATGTAAATTATCATTAGGATGTGTTGTAAAAGCAGTTTAAATACCTTCAAATATAATTAATATTGATATTCTTTTCATAGTTACCTCCGCATATAGTATTTCAATTATTGAGGTTTATTTAATCAATTCGTAAAAACATTTGTTGCGTCATCTGAATCCAAACCTATTCAAATAACGAACTCTGGCTATATTTATTTAATGATACTTATTCTATATTTTTTTGAGGTTACTACACTCCTTAGAATTACGCTCTTAAAAAAAGAGGTGAAATATAGCAAAAATAATCATGATTGCAACAATTACAAAGGAAACTATATTTAGTAATCCTCTATGGCTACTAACCACTTTTCTTTGCCTAAATGCCAAAAGAATAATAGCTATAAGACCTACAATAATGACTGTAGTAGACGAAATATTACTCATATATGTACTCCTTTATAATATTATTGTGATTCAACTATCTAAGCTATAGCGGTGATTTGATTTTCCATGTATTACTGTGAAGATTAACTTAATTATACTATTAATAATGAATATCTCATATAAAAAAATTCACAAATTTAATTGAGTAAGAGGCATTCAATATAATATGTAAATATCTTTTGGTACTTTTATCTTTTGGTACTTTTATCTTTTAATACTTTTATTATTTTTAAAGCATTATGAATCAATGTAAATAAATTTAAAATACGAATGATTGAATAAACCGACAGTTACATAAAAGTCCATGCAATAAAAATACGAATGTACGTTTGCAATGTAACAATAATATGGTATAATACATATTATTGTTACATTATTAAAAATTGAAAAAAAATAAAACAACCGGGGGGAAGTTTAATGGAAAAACAAATTATAATAGATGAAATTATGAAATATAAGGATTTATTGGATGAAGGGATTATAACAAAAAAAGAGTTTACTATTAAGGAAGAAGAATTGTTAAGAAGAAAAACTAATAAATAAGTACAAAAAAAGGGAGCATAAAATTTGCTTCTTTTTTTATACTTATTTATAAAGTTAGTGTTTGTATAGAAACACAAACTTTAGCTATATTAATACAATTTTTATAGAGAGCAATGCAATCTTAAAGAGACTACCCCATTTTTAAATATAGATAGCGGTATAATTTATTTTAAATAAACCATTTTAAATTTATTCTATTGGCTATTTTTACTAAAATATAGAAATCATGTTATAATATACCTATAAGTATATATTTTAGATATATGATTTATACAGCTTTGTAATCTTAGACGAATCAAGTATATATCAGAACTATGAATTGGTTCTAATGTTTTGATAAAAAAAGATATTAACACAGTATTTACGAAAAGGGCGAGGTCTATGACATTTAGAAGCGTAATAATAACACTCATTATTGGAATATTAATGCTTATTCTATTAGGTTCATTTGTATATACCAATAATTTTAATGTTTTGTCATATTCTATATTGGGAATTTATTATTACTTTTTAGGATCTTCTCCATAACCATTCAACATAATAAACGATATATGTTATAGTATTTCCTAAATATCAAATACTTGCATCAGCTACCTATGATCCATTTGTATAGAAAGATAACGTTTTTTATGTTATATGGTAGATATCGGTTTGAACTGAAAAATTGTCATATGGAATATATGGTACAATTAAAAAATAAGTTAATTGGAATTTGTAGAATATTGGACGAAAATTTAGAAGGAGAATAATGATTATGGAATCAACTATATCTCCAATTATAATAGGAATTTTAGGCTGCATTTTAACAATAATCTTAGGTTATATAGCCAATAAAGAGGATGAAAAAGAAAATAAAAATTGATACGTAAATTCATAAACTATGGATTAAATAATTAGTGTGATTGAAAGAAATTTCGATCATGGATAAAACTGAAACAATGAGGTATAAGCTAATTATAGGAGTAAACAAAAGTCATGAATATTTCCAATTCATGATATGATTTTTAACTGATTATTTATGCTAGGTCAGGTGTAGATAACCTGTTTATTTTTGTGTTTAGTAGTATAATTAGGTAAATGTTTTGTTTCATAGTCGTTGTAAATTTAGGAGATTATTTTATTTGGGGGTAGTAAGTTGAAAAATTTTAATGTTATTAAGACAGTAATTTCAGTAATTAGTATTATATTGGTGGTTTTAAGCATTTGCAATATTATTAATAGAGGAATTTCAGTATCGATTGTAGTTACATTATTAGGTAGCATGAGTATATTAGATGGGTATTCCTCATATATTAAGAATAAAAAAAGAGAAGCAACTTTTTTATTCTTATGTGGATTATTTATGATCTTTATTTCTATATTTACAAAATTTTTTAGGAATGTATAAGTAAAATTTTTAGAAACTTATATAATAAATTCTATTTATAAAAATTTAAAAGAGGCATTCAAGATAATATTATGTTGTATGTCTTTTATGGAATATATGTAATATTTAAAATTATGAGGTAATTAGAAATATGAGGAGGTACGCGTTTTGCGAGCACTACCCCTCATTTAGGTACTGGTGAAATAATTTTTTCAGGAGGTTTGTATTATTTTTATGAAAAAAAGTTTCATATTTAAGCTTATTGCTTCTATATTATTTGTTTTTACAGCATATTTACCAAATAATAGCATTATAAAAATAGTTGCGTTAATAGTGTGGCTTATTGCAGTATTTTTAGAATCTATAAAGAAACTATGGTCTAAGTATAAAACCAAATGAAATGACACCACCCAAAAGTGATATAAAACACTTTATTCTACATTAAGCTCCTTTATTTATTTCTAACTTCTCGTCCTTATTATTGAAACCCCCTGATATTATTTCATGCTTGCTATTCTTTTCAATACACTCATATATATTAGCTATTGTATTACCTTTTACAAGTTCATTGTTAATATAATTTATTTGTGCCAGTATACTCATATTGTTAAACCTAATTCTATTAATAAAAACACCTCATTATTTTATAATATTTTATTAATTCTATATAAAATATAAAATTCATTCTAAACAAAAAATGTTTATCACAATTTTTATATTTTGTATTTATCTAATTATATCATGAAACATGGAAATTTTTTGTAATACTCTGACCTGGTTTTTAATGATATTTCTACAAATTTCAACAACATATTAATATAATTGAGGGTAATCAATTAAGATATATGCTTTAAAATTCTTGAAGGGAAATTTAAACAAAAAATAAAAAGGTAATACTACTAATAGATAATATTGAAGGTATAAGCAGAAAAAAAAGATTGCCATTTTTTCTACCATGCGCCTACACTTATTATTGCATCTAATAAGCCTGATTATGAAAATGCTATGGCAGACTGTTCGCTTGCATTAGAAAACCTTTTTTTAGCGGCGAATTCTATAGGATTAGGTACTTGCTATATTAATCAGTTACACTGGTTACGAAATGATTCCAAATTTCGTGAATTCCTTTTTGAATTAGGAATTCCAAAAGAACATACTATCTGTTCATCAGCTATAGTTGGATATATTGATACACCAACAATTGGACCATTACGAAAGGAAGGTACTATTAATATTATAAAATAGAGGCCTTAGTAATGATTATTTATTATGTCATGCAATATAATCTACTGTACAACTAATAACTTTAATATATGGAAAGGATGTGATCTTTATGCAATTTTTAGTTACTGCCTATGATGGAATTGACGAAAAAGCTATGGGAAGAAGACTTGCCGCTAGAGATGAGCACTTAGCGCTTGTGGAGTCTATGTTTAACCATGGAACACACTTGTTCGCAGCTGCTATAACGGATGATAATGATAAGATGATAGGTTCAGTTCTTATAGTTGACTCTCTGTCTAGAAGTCAGCTGGATGAATGGCTTAAAGTAGAACCATATGTACTTGGAAAGGTTTGGGATAAGATTGAGATTAAACCTTGCAAGGTAGGCCCAATGTTTACACGACCCCATTACAGAAATTGGTAACGCAGTGGACAAGTTCTGTTTGGCGCATACATTATTTTATGTATGTAGAAATAAACTCTTTTGACACTTTGGCGATTTTATCTGCGTTTGTCCAATGTAAATAATGATCCCCACTAAGAACTTCAATCTTTTGAATATCAGAGTTTGAAATTAATTGTTTATGAAGTGGCAACCATTTTTTATTGCTGTCCATCGAATCCGTTGATAAGAAGGATAAGATAGGTAATATATTTGGGTATTTTACATCATATAGTTCTTCTGTGTTTTTATTTACCATATTAAATTCATTTATCACAGATATATTGCCGCTGTTCCAAGCTGTTGCCATTTTTTCCATTTTAACTTGTTCAATAGAATAATAGTTGTTTTTGTTCATGCCATCGTCAACACTTGGCAAAAGGTATGTAATATCCCTTACAATTCCAAACGTATTAAGCAACGTCAGATTTGGTGACATATTAGCGTTTTTATCGATTTTTGTTTGATTCGGTGTAGATACGTCAATACAAATAATTGCCTCTACTTCTTTAGGGTAATTTACTGCATAGTACATAGAATATATACCCGATATAGAGTGGGGCATTAAAATGTATGGTCCATCAATTTTTAATTCGTTCAGTGCAGTTCTTATTTCTTTTACAATGTTAGCGCTAGAACGCTCCTCTTTTATCGTATCGCTAAAACCATATCCGAAACATTCAAGAATTACAACTTTATAATCATCACTTAATCTTTCTGCCAAAGGCATAAAATCTGTTATTGGTGAAGCGGTTCCTAATCCACTTAATAATACTATTGTTTTTTCTCCTGTGCCAGTCACATAAGCTTGCATATTTTTACCGTCTACATTTATCGTCTGACCAATTTTATATTTGTTCTTTTCAATTAATTTCATGATGTTATGAGTTACTGCTGAGATAATTACTAGTCCAACTATAATCCCAATAATCCCTAGGAGTACGTTTCTTGCTATTTTTAGTGCCTTTATCATATAATGTTCCTCCATTATTTATCTAATCCTATTTTATTATAAGTATAAGCAAAAGCTGCTGCAGCCATTATTACCCAAACCAAAATTACTGTTATGCTGTAGCTAAATCCAGTGCTAATTCCTTCACCTTTAAACAAATTTTGTAGAATAATATTCATATTGTAATTAGGCAACAATTTCGCTACTTTTGCTATTATTATATTGAAACTTGCAAACACTGGTATCATATAAAAAATCATAAGCACGGGTATACCAACCACTCCTGTGGCCATTTGATTAGGAGATATGATTCCAATTATTCCCCCAATTTCTATCATACTAAAAACTACTAAAGTAGTTAGTAATGTATATGCACCTAAATACTGAATGTTCATATTAAATATAAAAAATATTACTACATTTATAATTTCTGTTGTTACAAAGGTAATAAGCGCCTTCCCAGTAAAAAATTCTAGGGGTGATAACCCTGAAATCATAAGGGTTCGAAGAGCGTTTTTTTCTTTTTCTTCAGCAATAAGCATAGACATAACATAGCTAGATACAATTATAATATTCATACTTATACACGTGATTATCACATTAATCTTTTCTTCATTGTTACTCGATATATCCCTCCCAATCATCTTTGAAAAGATAATACTGAAGACAATTGGTAATATATACATAATCGATACATTCCTATTTTTGATTAAATCCTTTACTTCCTTCTTAAATAATGCATTTACTCTTCTTATTGAAAATTCCATTATAATTCCCTCCCTGTAAGGTTTAGAAATATTTTTTCTAAACTTGGCTCCATAGAATGAATTGCTATCAATTGACCATTTTCCATCCAATCTTTAATTTTCAAAGCACTTTCTGCATCATTCTTAAGCATAATTACTTTGCTTCTATCTTTTAAGATCACCTTTATATCTTCAGTGGTATATTTCAACTTTAAGTCTTTAGGATTTCCTATTTCCACTATTTCACCATCATTTAAAAAGGCTACTCTATTACAAAGTTTATCTGCTTCCTCCATATTGTGGGTAGTCAAAAATATGGTAGTTCCTTCATCATTAAGCTTTCTAAGTAACTTGTGAACCTCTAGAGTTGTACCTGGATCTAATGAAGAGCTAGGCTCATCTAGAAATAGCAATTTAGGTTTATGTAGCACTGCTCTAGCTATCATAAGCCTCTGCTTCATGCCTTTAGAAAGTTTCTTCGCTTCTTTTTTTATATCCTGGATCATACCTACCTTATCTAGTATTTCCTCAACATTTCCCCTTCTAACACCGTATATATCTGCATATAACATCAGATTATCTCTAACCGATAGTCTATCATATATTCCACTATTATCAGACAACACTCCAATGTTTTTAAAGATTTCTTTTTTATTAGCATATACGTCTTTACAAAACACTTTAACATCACCACTAGTTGGTATTAGTTGAGAGGTTAATAGTTTAATAGTGGTAGTTTTCCCTGAACCACTTGGTCCTAAAAACCCAAAATTTCACCTTCCTCCACCTTAAAAGTTACATTTTTTAAAGCCTTGGTATCTTTAAAATCTTTGACTACATTTTCCATAGAAATAATATTTCCCAATTTTAAAACTCCCTTCTGTTTTTCCATAATTCAATTATTACAGAAATTCAAAGAATGTATTTACGTACCCCCGGAAATTTTAATGTGGATTTTTAAAATGTCTAAGTTTTGCTACAATTTCAATATCTGAAAGTGATATTTATGATTAAACATAACAAAATTGACTTGTCTATTTATGACAAGCCGATTTTATTATTAATTTTTATAGACTTCGTACGATTATATGCTATTCCTAAAATTAAGGATGATATTAGCTCAATGGTAAATACTACACTTACTTTCCAGTTTAAATTTAGCTGCAAGGCTCCATTATTGCCCGTATATAAAGCTAACCCAATACAATCATTAAACCATGCATGACTTAATACGCACAGAAATATGTTCTTAGTGTATTTATAAAGAGTTGTAGAGCTGAAAGTTAAAATCATTCCAGATAATAAATATAATACAAATGGGAATCCACTTTGTACGGTCCCTTTCATTAGCCATAATGGTAAATGCCATATGCCCCATATAACTCCTACAATAAGAACGGAAGGTAAATAGTTAAATACCTTTTCTAATTTAGGTTGCAAAATTCCACGCCAACCCAATTCCTCAAGTCCTCCTAAAGGTATAATAAGTGGTAAATTAATGAGCAGAGATAGAATTGAAATAGGCCTTTTAATTTCAAAGGCAAACAAAATCATAAAGAAACGCCAAATAAAATATAATCCAAATATCAACCATATTCTTAAATTTATTTTTTTACCGAAAACAAATTTAACAAAAGACCTTTTATCAAACTCTTCATTGAACTGTCGATAAATATAAGAACTAATGGCTGGTCCCAAACCTCCAATTATGTAAATTATCCAACTTAATGGTTCACCATACCAAAGAACATTAAAATATCTATTCCCTATTATAATAATTGACCAACATAACCATGTTATAGAAAAAGTGTAAAGTAGAAAAAGTCCGATTAGCTTTAGCGATTGCTTCTTTTGGTTCATATTTTCATGCCTCCTTAATTCTCCACAATATTCTATAAGTATTTACTTAGGTGGCTGACACGATTCCATCCATCACAGAAATTGGTAACGTAATGAAGAAATTCTGTTTACTAATCATGTCAGGTTCACAGATTGCAACCATCTGGATGCTAAAGAAAGAGCAACATTTCTGTTGCTCTTTTATATTATCCTAAAATTTTATATAATTTTTATAAATATATCCCTGAGCTTTTTCCGTAACATATTTTATACCAATCTCCTACTTCTCCAATTATTTTTACAGAATAATTATATTTTAGTAATCCTAACTTGGAAGAATTTAAATTATTTGAACTTCTAACTTTTAAACAAGATTTTGCAGTTACAAATCCAGCTTTTATATGTGAAGGTTTTACTACAGGTTTTACTACGGGCTTAACTATAGGTTTAACTATAGGTTTAATGTCTACTACTTTGCCTGCTTTAACATATGCCTCAAATTTAGTTATTACCTCACTTGGTACATATATATCTTCAGCATTATAAGTTTTAGCATCTTTAGTAATTAAAATACTTATATCATCAAATTTAACTTTTGTTGTATCAAATACTCCATTATCAGTAAATCCATTAAGTTTTAAAGTGTGTCCTGATTTACTAATATTTATTACTGGATTATCTAAATCATTCGTATCTACAGATACAGTTGCACCGAATTTTTCAAATTCATTTTTTGCATTTTTAAATAATTTGTCTGTCATTGAAGATAAATCAAAACCTGCTACTTTTTCTATATATGCAGCAACATCTATATTATCTACAAGCCCTGTTATTTTTTCAATTCCTGCAGGAGCATAACAGTATAATCCAACATCGCCAGCTGTATGATTGTTAGTTGACCAACCTATACCAACGATTTTGCTTATAACTGATTTTAGGTTACCAGCTTGAAATTCTGTAATTTGTTCTTTTGTTAAATTTTCTATATCGAAATATTCTTTTACTGTAGACTTTATAGTAGCTTCATCTTTACCTTTAAGCTCTGTTCCTATTAAGCCACTAGATGCTTTAGCATTAACTAGTTTTATAACTGTATCTTCAAAAGTAACTGAGGAATAATTTTTACCAATATTCTCACCAAGGCCAACCACACCAAGGCCAACCACACCAAGGCCAACCACACCAAGGCCAACCACACCAAGAGTACCACCACCACAACCATGATCAGATGCTGATATTACCACAGTATTTCCGTCTTTTTTAGCAAAATCTACTGCTGATTTTACTGCTTTATCATAAGCTACTGTTTCACTAACTATTTGAGTAGGATCGTTAGCATGTCCAGCCCAATCTATTTGACTTCCCTCAACCATTAAGAAGAATCCATCTTTATCTTTTGATAATGTATCTATAGCTTTATTTGTCATTTCTTCTATAGTTGGCTCTTCAGGAGTTAATCTCTCTCTATCAATGTCAGGAGACATTGCTTGTGGTGCAAACATACCCCAGAATTTAGAAGTTTTTGTTGAATTTAATTGGGTTTTATTGGTAACATATTCATAACCCATAGCTACTAATTCTTTTTTTAGGTCAATTCCATCTTTTCTATATTGAGTTTTGCCATCTGATGACATAGCTTCTGAACTTAATAGGCTATCTCCACCACCTAATACTACATCAAAATCTCCGTAAACCATTTGTTTCATTATAGAATTATATTGACTTCTATTTGCAGAGTGAGATGCATAATCAGCTGGTGTAGCATGTGTAGCTTCACATGTAACTACTATGCCAGTTGCTTTACCAGCCTCTCTTGCAGCCTCGAGTACAGTTGCTTTAGGAATATTTCCATCTTTTGTACTTAAAGTTCCAATATGCTTGTCCTCAGTTTTAAATCCAATAGAATAAGCAGTTCCACCTGGAGCAGAATCTGTAATAGGACCATCTTGCCAATGTGTTTGTACAAGTCCAGTTAATATGGAATCCATGTTTAAAGTATCGTTCCCTGCAATGCCATCTTTTTTTAAATCATAATATAATCTTGCAAGGGTAACCGTCTCAACACTACATCCGTCTGGTATCATCATTATTACATTTTTAGCTTTTTTTATTTGGGTTACTTCTTTGGCGCTAACAATGTTCGAAAAGCCCATTATTGGTTGTAATAGACCTACTGAAAATTGACTAACAATTATTGCGGTACAAGTTAATGCAGTAATTTTCATTCTAAATTTTAGCATAAATAATTCCACCTAATAATTTTATTAGAAATGTTTATACTTGAATAATAACAACCGCAAATTATGAATAAGTTATAAACATGTTAACTTAATGTTAATTATAATGATACCGCTAATGTAAAATATAGTCGAGTCAAAAATTTATTTTAAAATTAAACCTTATTATTCACATAAGCAATGCAGTAATTTTATGGGCCTTGGAGTTTTTTACAAGCTGAATAGGATTGACTATGTAAAAAATATATTCATGGCTATTTTAGTATGAAAAACAATACTTTATTAACTCGCCAATAATACAAGCTTAACAAACCACACCTATAATTAAATTATGCAATAATACTATTTGGATGGTGAAAAATAATGTATAAAAGATTAAGAAATTTAACTGTGTTTACGTTAATACTACAAATGACTGTATCTTTTTCTATTGGATATATTCAGCCCACATACGCAGTTGACGAGCCTATAGTGGAGACGAATATCAACTTAGTACCAGAAAAAAAATTTGATAATGACGGTAAATTTAAAATTGCTTTACTACCTGATACACAAGTATATGCGGTTCAATATCCAGAAATATTTAATGATCAAACTCAGTGGTTGGCGGATTTTTTTAAAAAAGATGATATAAAATTTGCAATGCATTTAGGAGATGTAGTCGACGGGGGAACAGAAGCTGAGTGGAAAAATGCAACAGCTGCAATGGATACTCTAGATAACAACAAGGTACCATACGGAGTAACTATTGGGAATCACGATTTATCAATTAATCGTCAGGATTTTGTTAAATACTTTGGTAAATCTAGAGCACAAGATAATCCTGGATATATTGAATGCTCTGACAACGAGATGAACAGTGTCTATACATTTGAGGCCGAAGGGCATAACTTTTTAGTTGTATTTTTGGACATTGATGCTACCAATGATGAACTTGCTTGGGCACAAACCGTGGTTGATAGATATCCCAATAATCCTACTATCGTTGTGACACATACACTTATTGGACCACAGAGAGAGATGGCTTCCAAGCCTTATACATACAAGCGTGCTGAGAATAACTCGCCAGAGCAGATATGGGAAAAATTCATTTCTAAAAACAATCAGATATTCATGACTGTCAACGGTCACGACCAAGGAGCTAATAATATTGTAAGAAATAACGATGCTGGATCAGAAGTCTATCAGTATTTAGTAGACTATCAGGGGAGTACAAAAGGTGGAAATGGTTTCTTACGAGTTATTGACTTCTTGTCCTTATTTTTTACTATATCTTCCCCAAAATAGACAGCAGCAGAGAAATTGCAAGGAAGTTGGATTTTAGAAATTGGGGAAATTGCAGGTATTAGAAAAGTTGATGAGGATACTTTAAAATCCTTTTTAACAAGGCAGGACGATAAATTTAGAGCAAGTTATGGACGAGTAGTGGAAGAACATCCAAGGCAGTGCATTATTGTAGGAACTACAAATCAAGAAGCAGGTTTTTTAAGAGACACCACAGGTGGTAGAAGATTTTGGCCTGTAAAGGTGGGCGGAATCTCTGAATCTAAACCTTGGGATATTTTTGCATCAGCAAATGGTAGCTTAGTTGGAAAGAAAGATGCTAAGATTGTTACTACGGATACTAGTACAGTTGAAGTAGCATAGGAAAAGGGAGCCAATAGAGTCGAAGAATAACAGATGTTCATAGACTTATTTATAGTATTGATAATGAAAATATCTATATTGTAAGTTGTAAAGGTCATTATTAAAATTAACAAAATAAGAACACACTACACTATAATCAAATAATCGAAAAGCCTAGGAATTATGCTAGGCTTTTCTTAATAGCTGAACGACTGAGCTCCAAAGTCTTGCTTTCATAACTACAGTCATTGATTCTGCACTTTTCTATGTTTTTAATACGTGCCATAAAAAAACAAAAATCCATGAGGGCATTTGAAATCACCCATGGATCTTAACTAAATACTTCTTAATAAATTATCTATACCAAAATTTGTGCTAAAAAGCTTTGCAATCTTTCATTTTGAGGATTCTCAAAGATTTGCTCTGGAGGGCCTTCTTCTGCAATGACACCTTCATTAATAAAAATAACACGGTCGGCTACTTCTTTTGCAAATCCCATTTCATGTGTTACCACAATCATTGTCATTCCATCTTTGGCTAGGTCTTTCATAACCTTTAGCACTTCTCCAACAAGTTCTGGATCAAGAGCTGACGTAGGTTCATCAAACAGAATAACTTTAGGGTCCATAGCCAGCGCCCTGGCTATGGCCACTCTTTGCTGTTGCCCACCAGATAACATTGCAGGATATTCATCTATTTTATCTTCAATGCCCACTTTTGTTATAAGTTCCAATGCAATTTTTCTTGCTTTAGCTTTTGACATTTTCTTAATAGTAACTGGTCCTTCCATAACGTTTTGAATAACAGTCATGTGAGGAAATAAGTTGAACCGTTGAAAAACCATACCAACCTTTTGACGGATAGAATTAATATTACCTTCCCTAGTGTGAACTATTTCTCCATCAATCCATATCTCGCCTTTTGTTTTTTTATCTAAATAATTAATACATCTAAGCAGTGTACTTTTTCCTGAACCACTGCCTCCAATCAAACAAAGTACTTCACCCTCATTTACTATTAAATCAATGCCTTTTAATACTTCAAGATCTCCGAAAGACTTATGTAAATTTTTAACTTCTATCATACTCATACAATCACCTCTCACTTATTTTTAATTTTAATTCAATCTTTTTAAGCAATTTTGTAACTACTAATATAATTGCAAGATAATAAACACCCGCTATAAAGAAAATAGGGAAAACATCATAAGTTACTGATGAATATTGTTTTGCAAGTAACATAATTTCGGTAATTGTTATTACACTAGCAAGTGAAGAGTCCTTAATAGCTATAATAAACTGATTACCTAAAGCAGGTATGGACCGTTTAAAAGCTTGAGGTAAAACAACTCGTTGCATCGCTTGCCACCTACTCATGCCAAGGGATCTTGCCGCTTCTCTTTGTCCGAAATCAATAGACTCAATAGCCCCTCTAAAAATTTCACTAATATAAGCACCATTATGAAGGCTTAATCCAATAACTGCTGATGGAAAACTCGCAATCATTATCCCCATATTAGGTAACCCATAAAATATAAAATAAAGTTGTAATAATAGAGGCGTTCCCCTAACAATAGTAACGTATAAATCAACAAAAACTGTTAAATACTTTTTATTAGTTAACTTTAACATAGCTACTATAAGTCCAAGAAGTGTACCCAATAATATTGAAAAAAATGCTAACTCTAGTGTCCATATAACCCCTGGTACAAATTTAGGGGCGAACTTAACTACAGTTGTAAAAAATGTAGTTATACTATGTAATAATCCGGTCATAAAATTCCTCCCATTTTTAATGTTATCTCACAAAGCTATAAGTTGCTTATCACAACTCAATGATAGATTTTGTGAAAATTAACAAGAATAAAACTATTTATTTATATTTTGAATATTGATACCAAACCATTTCATACTAATTTTCTCATATGTTCCGTCCGCTATAATATCTTTTAATGCTTTGTTTACTACTTCTAATAATTTTGTATCTTCTTTTCTTATTGCAATAGCATTATCTTCAACATAAAGTAATTTGCCAACAGCTTCAATATCAACCCCATATTTTTTAGGTGCTTCGAGTCCTACAAAGTAATCTGTTACAAGTCCATCTGACCTACCTTGAACTACACTCTTAAAATTGTCTATGTCGCTTTGGAATTGGAGAACCTTAGATATGTTATCCATTTTATCTAATGCTTGAATGAAAGTTGTTCCTGTTACAACGCCTACTTTACCATTTTTTAGATCTTTTATGCTCTTTAGGGTTGTTCCTTTTTTAGCAAAAAATTGTGCTCCACCATGATAATAAGGAGCGGTGAAGTTAACTTTCTTTTTACGTTCCGGAGTAATAGCCATACTCCCAATTATCATATCAGATCGATTAGCTATAAGTGAAGCTACAATCCCTTCCCATTCAGTTGTAATTGGAACTGCCTTAACTCCCATTTTTTCAGCTATAGCATTGGCTATGTCAATATCAAACCCAGCCACGTCTCCATCATCATTAATAAAGTTAAAAGGTGGATACACCGCTGACATTGTGTAAGTCATCTCTTTTTTATCCATGATAGTTTCATAGGTTGTTTTATTATTATTCTTGCACCCTACTAACGTACCAACTAATAAAAGTCCGAGTCCTACTGTTACAATAATTTTTTTATTCATACTTTCCCCCTCCAATTATACTTATTTGGTGCATATCTTAACTTTATCCAATATTTTCGTATACTCACCCTGTGATTAAAAGTGTTTTTATAATTACTAACAAAACCATTTTTAATTACCATTTTCACAATTCCAACTCCTTACATAATGTAATTAAGTTAATGAAGGAACACTATTATCCTCTGCTATCATAAATTATCTACAATATTAGTAATATTCGAAAAATCGTTAATATTTATGCATTAAATTAATTTAAAAAAACACTCTAATGCTATTCCATAGTATTAAAGTGTTTAAGCTACTAATTTTATCTGTTTTAAGTATAAGCAAAACTGCTTATTTAATAAAATTCAATTATTATATTATTCTGTTTATTTTCAACTATAATATAATGTAATTATAACATGTATTATGCTTATTGTCAAGAAAGTGCCAATTTCGACAATTGATTACTATTTGCATTAATGCCACATCTAATAATTCATATTATGTTAAGTATTAATATTGAAGCAAACAATAACTTACAGTTATTGTTGCGTCCCTAGAGGTCGTGACATAAACTGAGAGTTATTGTTTGCTAAAATCATAAAAAGAAGTAATCAGGCTGATAATTAACGAGCTATATTTATTAAAGGTAAATACAAGGTACATTTTTAATACTACTTAATATCTAGATAATAATGAAGGAATGAGAATCGTATGTTATGCTTAATATTATTTCAAATAAATCATAGAAGATTATATACAATCATTTTTATTTTGAGTTATTTATGGTATATTAATAATATGAATAAGCACTTCCAAATTTTATACTTTATGTATTTATTTCTTTTAAATATCAAGGCCTTAATGTGGTTAAAACCATTTTTTTCAAGAAACCAGTCAAGTACCGAAGGTTTTCTCTATTATGTTTATTTGCATCTATACCGATATGTTTCATTGGTCCATTATTTAATTCAATGTTAATCGAGATTATTGGAATTTCATTATTCACACTGTTTTTTGCAATATCCCTTATATTCTGGAGATGTCGTCATTGTAAAGAGGGGTTGCCAATGAGGTTTAAACTTAATAAAGAAGATTCTATAACTAATCCTTAACTCGTAGTTATCTACTTATTTTTAGAAAAGTTCTAACAAAATATTCTTAATTTCTCTTATTGTATCAAACATATTAACCACTTTCTACCTTTATATAATTAAACAAACTGGTTCCTTATTTGCAAGGGCACTTTTACCTTTTCTACTATATATTGAGTTCATACTCATACCTTCTCAGTAAACCTTCCTCATTAGCTCAAAAACTTCTTCTATGGTGAGTCCAAGAGATTTGTAATATGAAGTGTCATTAACCATTTGCTTTAGGATCATTTCGTTGCGCTTTTGAAGCATATCATCGGATGAGTGTTCAGCTACAAAACATCCTTTACCTGTTACAGAAGCAAACAATAACTTCCAGTTATTGTTATGTCACCCAAGGCCGTGACATAAACTGGAAGTCTATGTTTGCTAACAGAAATTGGTAACGCAGTGGACAAGCTCTGTTTGCTGATATACTTAACAGTGCATTGCAACATCGAAAAAAGTAAAGTTTGGAGACTCTTTGCTAGTTTAAAATAAATTAGAAGGATGCTTTTACGTTTGTAAAATTTTTTTAAATATAGAATATAAGATTGTAAGTATAAACCATAAGGTTTATAATAGTATTTATACAGGTGGAGGTGGAGAATGACAACATCGGATATGGTTCGAGAATTATGTGACAAACAGAATATAAGCATTGCAGAACTTTGTAGAAGAATAGGTCAAAGTCCGCAGAATTTTAATAAAAAATTGAATCGAGCATCATTGTCTTCCGAAGAAATGATAGCTATAGCTGATGCACTGAGTGTAACCTATGAACAGACTTTTGTGCTTAAAAATGGTGAAAAAATTCAAATTGGAAACGAGGGACAAACCTATGAAGAATAAGAATGAAGTAACGATACATTCATCTGCTGCTGAATATTTAACATATATTGCTGCGGTTGGTGATAGTGATGAAAGCTTGGAAATGCGTTATGAAGAAGAGAATATTTGGCTGACACAGAAGATGATGGCAGCATTATATGATGTTAGTCTGCCAACCATCAATGAACACATAAAAAAAATATATGATGATGCTGAACTTGCTCCAGACTCAACTATTCGGAAATTCCGAATAGTTCAAACTGAGGGATCCCGTCAGGTAAATCGCGAAGTGATTCATTATAATTTACAGGCAATTATTGCGGTAGGTTTTAAAGTCAATAATGAACGTGCTGTACGATTCCGCAAATGGGCAGGTCAAATTGTCAAGGATTACACAATTCAAGGATGGACGATGGATAAGGAACGTCTGAAAAAGGGTCATATGTTTACGGATGAATATTTTGAGCGTCAGCTACAAAGCGTTCGTGAAATACGGCTCTCTGAACGCAAGTTTTATCAAAAAATCACAGACTTGTATGCTACATCTTTTGATTATGGTAAAAATTCGAAGACTACAAGGCAGTTTTTCCAAACAGTACAAAACAAAATGCATTGGGCAGTTCACAGGCATACTGCAGCAGAACTGATTGTAGAACGAGCTGATGCTGAAAAAGAACATATGGGATTGATTACATGGGAATCTGTACCCCAAGGAAAAATTGTTAAATCTGATGTTGCGATTGCAAAGAATTATCTGAATGACAAGGAAATGTCCTATTTAGAAAGAATTGTATCGCTATATCTTGATTATGCAGAATTGCAGGCAGAACGTAGGCTTCCAATGAGCATGGAGGATTGGGCGCAACGTCTTGATGGTTTTTTGGAATTCAATGGCAATGAGCTGCTGATTGGAGCTGGTAAAATAAGTGCCGAGCAAGCAAAACTGCATGCAGAAACGGAATTTGAAAAATATCGTATCGTTCAGGATAGGCTCTATGAAAGTGATTTTGATAGATTCGCAACTTTAGAGGATGGTATGAAAGAATAGCATAAGTGATAGGAATAGAAAGGTTGTAATACAGATGGCTGACGTATATAAATTCTAAGTAAGCTTGAAAGAATTAGAAAATAGTGTCCGAAATTTAAAGTTTTAGCTTTAAGACTTGATTATATATCGAAATAACGATATAATATTGATATATTAAGCGGGAGGTGTATTTTATGCCATCAATAATACCAAGCTCAGATTTAAGAAATAAGTATGGTGAAATATCACAATTCTGCCATGAGTATAATGAGCCAGTTTATATTACTAAAAACGGTAAAGGTGATTTAGCAGTTATGAGCATTGAAACTTATGAAAAACTTGTGGGTAAGTTTGAATTGTATAAATTAATTGACGAAGGTGTAGAAGCGATGCAGAAGAAAAAAGTAAGACCTTTCAAAGAAGCGTTAGCCGACATACAGAAAGATTTATAAAATGAGTACCTATAATATACAAATTACTGAACCTGCTGAAAAAGACTTATATGAAATTGGTGCATATATATCTAAAGAACTTTTAGAACCTGAAACCGCACAAAAGGTGGTTTTAAAAATAGCTAAAGAAATTATTACCTTAGAAGATATGCCATTAAGAAATGTTTTAGTATTTGATGATAGACTGGCATATAAAAGAATAAGAAAATTTTTAGTAGATAATTATATTGTGTTTTATATTATCACTGAGGAGAGCAATACAGTTACGATTATTAGAATATTATATAATAAAAGAGATTGGATGAAATTATTATAGATAAAATCACTAACAGGAAGTCTAAAATCAACGGATTCCGTTTTGAGGTAGCAAACAATAACTTTCAATTATTGTTACGTCCCCGGAGGTCGTTACATAAACTGGGAGTTTTTGTTTGTTAATCTGAGATGCTGCAATATTAACAACTTTGGAAGCAAATTTTTGTAAAATAAACAGAAAGGATGTTATAAGAGCTGTTTAATATTTTAGTATATTGGTATATAATATTATATAAATAGTTTCAATCGGAGGTAATAGATATGAGTGATGGAAAGATCGAAATATATGACATTTTCCTGGGCATGTCTTATAGTCAATTAAAGGATTTATTTAGGAAGGCAAAGAGTAAACAAGAGCAAGATTTTTATATGATGTTATCTAATATGGTTTTACAAATAGAACAAGAAAAGGTAATAGGTAAATAATTATGCCAACGTACACAATATTTGCATGTGCCAATGGTGCTGGTAAAACTTCAATATATAAGTCTATTTATTATAATGAAAATAAAGATGAAAAGAGAATAAATACTGATGAAATTGTAGCCAGTATAGGTTCTTGGCAAGATAATGATCTTCAAATGAAATGTGCTAGAGAAGCAGTGAAACTAATAAAAAGTTATATTTCACAAGAAATATCATTTAACCAAGAGAGTACACTGTCTGGTAGTTATATTCTCCTATAAATCTTATGTTACGTTTTTATAGTACTCAGTGCCTGTTTCAATAAACCAGTCAGCAAAGTTTCCTTCCATATTTTTTTTCCATTCTCGAAAAATTTTATTCCTTCTCCATAGGGTATTAATTCATTTATCTTAGAATCTATTTTAGTAAATCCTTTATATTTAAGTGTTCATGACGTATAGTATATTTCTTGCCATTTTATTTTTACTTCTCTTGCCAAAAATATCTACAAAAAAAATTTTTTACTCTGCAAAAGCCTATAATTATAAAATCCCAATTCTAATCTTCATCCTGGTATAGTTGGTCATATTCATTGCAACCGCAGTGTTCATTACATTTATAAAGTTTAAGATTAATATAAAACGTAAAACATTCACATAGCTCCCATCCTCCACAGACAACACAGTGATGGAGGGTAAAGATATCAATGCAATAAATATAGATATCCAACTCATCTAATTGATCCTCAGTAAGATTAAGAAAACATACATTAAAAGAATCTTTAAAACTATCAAGAAAGAGTTTTCCGACATGCTTTGCATCACGCATTGTAGTAAATTTTAGTTTGATTTCATAACTAAAATCAATGGTTTGATACGTATAGTCGGGCCAGGTGAAATAAACATTATCAAAAGTAAACTTATCAAGTTTATCCTTAAAATATCAAAAATTAGGTTAGCATCCTCTTCTCCATTAATTCTTTCCAAATCTTCCTAATTAATAATAAAAAAAGGCATTAAATTATATTTTCTTTCCAAATAGTCGTGACATAAACTGGAAGTTTGTGTTTGCTAATGATGTCATTAGTGCTGGAATTGAAAAAAATATAAAATAGAACTTTGCACTTATGCTTTGATGGTGTATAATAAGAGCATAAATGCAAAAAGAGGATGATAGTATGAATTATCGAGAACAACTAGAAAAATTAATAATTAAAAAAAAAGGTCTGATTATTACTAAAGAGGTTGAAGATGCAGGCATCCCACGTCATTATCTAACGATTTTTACCAGAGAGAATAAGCTTGAGAGAGTCACACATGGCGTATATCTGACACTTGAGTCATTTGAGGATGAGATGTATACACTTCAAGTTAAAAGTAAGAGGATTGTTTTCTCACACGAGACTGCGCTATATTTACATGAATTGACAGATAGGGATCCACTTGAATGGTCGGTTACCATTCCCACTGGATATAATGGGTCAAATTTAAGAGAAGCAGGAATTAAAGTCTATACTGTTAAAAGGGAACTCCATTTAATAGGTGTAGCTCAGTTAAAAACTTTATATGGAAGGCCTATTAAAGTATATTGCAAGGAAAGGACTATTTGTGATATTGTTCGTAACCGTAATAATATGGATGTTGCAATTTTAAATGAAGGTATTAAGAGGTATTTATATAATAAGGATAAGAATATTCCATTGTTGCTAAGATATGCTAAAGAATTAGGCGTTAAAAATACTATAAGAAGTTATATGGAGATTTTACTATGAGAAACTTAAGACAAATAAAAGACTTAATAAAAAATATGACTAAAGAAAAGAATATCAATGCCCAAATCCTGTTGAGAAACTATATGCTGGAAAGACTTCTTGAGAGGATATCTCTATCTAAATTTAAAGATAAATTTATACTAAAAGGTGGTATGTTAGTAGCTGCAATAGTTGGTGTAGATATGAGATCAACGATTGATATGGATGCGACCATAAAATCTTATCCAGTTAGCATGGGATCTATTAAAAGCGCCTTTGATGCTATTTTGTCAGTACCAATAGATGATGGAGTTAAGATAGAACTTAAAAAAACAGAAAAGATACGTGATGAAGATGATTACAATGGATTTAGAGTATCACTAGAAACGCAAATGGATGATGCTAGAATTCCATTGAAGGTAGATATTACTACTGGTGATAAAATTACACCAAAGGAAGTTGTTTATACATTCGACTTATTGCTAGAAGATAGAAGCATTAATATTCTTGCATACAATATTGAAACGGTGATAGCTGAAAACTTGAGACAATTATTGCGAGAGGCATTGCAAATACAAGAATGAGGGATTTCTATGATATTTATATTCTCTTAAAGTTGCAGGGTAACAATATTGATAAAATCTTATTGAGCAAAGCAGTTATTGGAACATCAGAAAAAAGAGGGTCGTTGAATGTTTTATCTGATGGAGACTTAACTCTTAAAGAAGTTTTCTCAAGTGATATTTCTTATAATCATTGGAGTAGGTACCAGAAAAAATATAGTTATGCTTATGATATTTCATGGAATGATGTTAAGGATTAGGTCTTAAAGTTATGGAATTTGATAGATTTATAAGGTGTAGGTATGGGCAAATTCTGTTTGTTATTAAAAATAAATGTATGTAACTGCAAAACAAATTGTGGTTACAATTTGTTCACGTCCCCAAGGGGTTTTTATGAGCGAAGCGAATTTGCTACTAAGCGCAAATGTAACAAAATGAAAATAAGCCCATATTACTTGTCAAACTTAAAGTAAAAAGAGCCTACAGTTAAATTATTGTAAACTCTTTTATATAATTTAGAAATTAATTTATATAGTTCTGTTGGTTTGTCAAAATTATCTATTGCTTAACCATGATACCAACCTGTTTTTACATTCACAATCACCACACATTGTTGTCCTGAAACATCTGTATAAACTTGATAGCTTTCTGCACCAATAGTACCAGCAGGAAGTTTATTTAGTTCATAAATTTTATAGTGAATGCTTGTTTTGTCACGAGCATATCCTTGTTTTACTATATCATTTTCAAATTTTTCTTTTATTCCTGGTGCCCAATTATATGGATTAGCAAATCTTAGCTCATGTGTTTTGACCCAGGCATATACATTTCCATATTTAATTTTGGACCAGCCATATTGCTGATAACCATACCAGTCATCCTGATCCATACCGACAGGTACGCCACCATATACACCCACCGCTGTACCAGCTTTAATTGTCCCTAATGTTTTATACACCATGCCTGGTAAAGATTTTACGACAAGAGCAATTGCTGCATTAGCTTTATCTGCTACAATTACTGGAACTTTTGCTATAACCATTGCTGTCGAACTAATACTTATATCCTTTTTATATGATACTCTATAAACTACACTTTGAATTGCAGATGTCTTTGCTATAACGGGTACAGTTAAAGCAATAATCTTTTTAGTTGAATTCTTAGTAATCTTTGTTGGTTTTACTACCTTTGTAGTACCCTTATTTATGCTTTGAGTTACAACAAAATCCTTTATTTTTTGTGTTGTAGTCAATGCATATTTGAATGTTACTGTAACTTTGCCATTAGTTGCACTAACTTTTTTAGTGTTAGTAACTGCAAAAACATTGTTGGGTATAATTGTTAGAATAATTAAAAATACACAAATTAGACCTTTAGTTATACTTGATAGTTTGAATAAATTTTTCACATAATTCCCCCTTTTAATTAGACATAACTTTATTTTGCTAATTTATATATATGTGTAAATACTTTATTTTACATACTGTCAATAGCAAACAATAACTTCCAGTTATTGTTACGTCCCCCGAGGTCGTAACATAGCCATCAACCTAACAGAACCATTAAATGTAAGCAATGAATTTTTTTATTAAATCTCATATAAATGCGAGTAAAAACAGGGTAAAAGTTATGATTTAAAATATCAATATTTATTTTAATAAAAGGTGTGTTTTATACCTAATTATGGTATAAAATACACCTTTTGTTTTTTGTTTTATTGTTAAATAATATATAATTAGTGTATATATAACTTTTATGTAATTATATATAAAACTATGTGAAAGGATGTTATTTACGATGAATAGGGAGAAAATAATGCGAATAATTCATAATTTGGGTGAGTTGTACAACCTTAGTAAGATTGAAAAAATGGCTAAAAAGAATTTGTTTATAAGAAGAAAAGGAAAGGTTTCTGCTAGAAGTTTTTTAAATCTATGCACCTTTTTAGGTGAAGATTTATGTTCTTCGTCATTATCAGATTTGTGTGCAAAATTAGAAGCTAATGAAAAGATATCAATTTCACCTCAAGCATTAAGTAAAAGATTTAACGGGGAAGCTGTGAATTTTCTTAAGAAGGTTTTTCACGATATGCTAAATATTCAAAATGAGGTATTAAGAAGTAATGAGCCTTTATTGAAAAGCCATTTTAATAGGATAACAATAGTTGATTCTACTGGTTTTAAATTAGATGATAAGCATGCAGCTAAATATAAGGGATGCGGTATAAAATCATCTGTAAAAATTCAATTACAGTACGATTTATTGACTGGTGAATTTATTCACTGCGAGCTTGGAGCGGGCTCAGTTTCAGATGCTACATACCTTCCAACACTGCAAGACACTATTGAAAAAGGAGATCTATCTTTAAAAGATTTAGGATATTTTAAAACTGCAGATTTAAAACTTATTGAGGAAAAAGAAGCCTTCTACATTTCTAGACTTAAAGTTAATACTAATCTTTATAAAGAAGAGGAAATTATTGAATATGGATTTAAAGGAAAAGCTACAATAAGAAAAAGGTACACCTATGTAGATCTTAAATCACTCGCAGAGCCTTTATCGGAAGGCGAAACCTTAGAGTTCAATAACATTTACATAGGAAATACCTTTAAAAATAGTACCAAATGTAGATTAATTTTAACTAAATTAACAGAAGAATGCAAGAGAAAAAAAGAAATTAATAATAAAAAAATGAAAGACAGAGGTAAAATAAAGGGCCTTGAACAAAACAAATGGTGGCTTGACTTTAATTGTTACATAACTAATGTAACTTGTGAAATGATAGCTATGGAGGAAGTGCACCTGTTGTACACTTTGCGGTGGCAGGTGGAAATAATGTTTAAAGTATGGAAATCACTTTTTAAAATTCATGAGGTAAAGAAAGCTGGTTTAGAAAGAATTCAATGTTTTATTTATGGTAGGTTAATAATGTTATTGCTAACTTCAACCATAGTTTTTACAGTACGTAAGATTACTTATTCTGCAACAGGTAAAGAATTAAGTGACCTAAAGTCCTTTGGAATTGTGAGGCAATATTTTAATGAACTATATAGAAATATTTTTAGAAGCAAAGTAATTTTATTTGAACTATTTCGGCGTATATCAACATCCATTCAACGCTATGGTATAAAATCTATTAAAAAAGGGAAGAAAACGGCATTTAGAATCCTACAAACCATGAAGATGACCGAAAGAGTATTGTTAAAAATGGCAGTTTAATACTGGGGTATAAATACTCATTTTAAACATTTTTACACTTATTTAACATGGGCTTATTAAGTTTACAATAAAATAGCTATAATTTCCGATTAGCTTTTACAACTAAAAATAATTATTAATAACTAATTCCAATTAGAACTTAATAAGCATTTTTAATATTTGGTAGATTATTGAATTATAAGGTTGATGGCTATGGTTACGTCCCCCGAGGTCGTGACATAAACTGGAAGTTTATGTTTGCTAATCTTTATCTTTTCATTTTATCTATTACCTAACATTGTAGTAGTACCAGAAGCAACTAATTTAGGTTTTAAGACTAAAGTGGTATCTGCACAAACACTAAATTCTGTAAAAGTATCGTCAAGTGTAAATAACAAGACACCTTTGCAGAACTTAATAGTTAAAGTTACTGTAAATGGTCCTGCAAAAGGGTCTGTTAAAATAATATGCCATTATAAATCCACTAATACTACTTATAAAGCAACAATTGGTTTAAATGGTAAAGCAGTAATACCAGTTAAGATAAGCTGTGCTACTAAGGGATATAATGAAAGAAGTGTGAGTGGATTAAAAGATACTTTTTCTAATTTCGGTTACTTTAGTGGTACATGATTCTAATCAATTGCCTATTTTTATATTGCTGACACGACCCCATTACAGAAATTGGTAACGTCGTGGACAAGTTCTGTTATGGAGCACGGAAATTTGTAATGTATTGGACAAGGTCTGTTTGCTAATCATCTCATATGCTGCAATATTAACAACTTTGGAAGCGAATTTTTGTAAAATAAACAGAAAGGATGTTATAAGAGCTGCTTAATATTTTAGTATATTGGTATATAATATTATATAAATAGTTTCAATCGGAGGTAATAGATATGAGTGATGGAAATAACCAAATATATGACATATTCCTGGGCATGTCTTATAGTCAATTAAAGGGATTATTTAGGAAGGCAAAGAGTAAACAAGAGCAAGATTTTTATATGATGTTATCTAATATGGTTTTACAAAGAGAACAAGAAAAGGTAATAGGTAAATAATTATGCCAAGCTGGGTTAACAATATATTAAATTCATAGCTAGTAAAGTTTATTTACTAGCTGTTTTTATATTACGTAAGAAGTCCTATTTGCTAAGAGGTGATTTTTAGGTGCCACCTATAAAGTTTCGTTTAATTGTGCCATCATGATTAAACTCTACACCATCTTTAAAAGACTCTTCTCTTCTTAATAAAGGATACCCTATTAAGCTATGTTAAATATTAAAAGTACCTTCATACCAAAGTATACCATTTTCATTGAACAATCTACCAAAAACAAAATATCTTGGTCCATAATAATTTCTTGGGCCCTTGTTAAATTCGCCTATAAATCTTATGTTACCGTTTTTATAGTACTCTGTGCCTATTTCAATAAACCAGTCAGCAAAGTTTCGTTCCATATTTTTTTGACATCCTTAAAAAATTTTATTCCTTCCCCACAGGGTAATAATTTATTAACCTTACAATCCATTTTAGTAAATCCTTTATATTTAATGTTCCTGATGGATAGTATATTTTTTGCCATTTTATTTTTACTTCTCTAGTCATAAACAATTCCCCCAAAAATAATTTTTACTCTGCAAAAGCTTATAATTATAAAATCCTAATTTTAATCTTCATCCTGGTATAGTTGGTCATATGCATTACAACCACAGTGTTCACATTTATAAAGTTTAAGATTATCATAAAACGTAAAATGTTCCCATAGCTACCAGCCTCCACATACAACACAGTGATGGAGGGTAAAAATATCAATGCAATAAGTATAGATATCCAACTCATCTAATTGATCTTCAGTAAGATTAAGAAAACATACATTGAAAGAATCTTTAAAACTATCAAGATAAATTTTTCGGACATGCTTTGCATCACGCATTGTAGCAAATTTTAGTTTGCTTTCATAACTACAATCAATAGTTTTATACATATAGTCGGGCCATGTGAAATAAGCATTATCAAAAATAAACTTATCTAGTTCATCATTAAAAATATCAAAAATTAGGTTCGCATCCTCTTCTCCAATAATTCTTTTTAAATCTTCCCAATTAATAATAACAAAAGGCATTGAATCATATTTTCTTTCCATAAATATATTATGAACTTTATTATATAGTTCACTTAAGGTATCAAGAAAAAGACCAATTTGACGTTTATAAAACAGCCCCTCATAATCTCCATAAATTTCAAGAGTATAGGAAGTCGATAATTCTTCAATTTCGTTTTCTAGTTCAATTCTATCATCAAGGGTTTTAATGCTCTTAATACCAATCTCAATATCTCTTATTCTATCCATAAAAGTAAATTATTCAAAAGAATAAGGTTGGTCAATTCCAGACTCTGGAATACATTCGGAGCTGCAGTACTTTCTACTATTAGAAGATATATAGGGCTCATTTTTAAATTTCTTTTTACAATGATAACATGTATACATAAGATCACCCCTCTAATTATTTTCATGCTTTTTTCTTGCTTACTACTACTATACATATGGATTACGAATTTCTGCACGGGAGATTATGCTTTCGCTATTAAAAATAAAATATATGTATCCGCAAAAGTTTATTTCATACAGAAATTAGGGTTTGGCTTTCTCTAATTGATTGGAATGATTAATTAGTACTTATTGACAAAAATGTTACTCTATATAGAGGAAATTGGAAATTAATGTAGAAATATAGTTTGAGGGAACTTAAATAACTATACAAGTTAAGTATGGATGTGCGGAAATTATTAAAAATGAAAAATGGGCAAAACGTAGCAAAGAACAGTTTTTTACTTGCTAACCTTGTAAAATGTGGGTCATTTAAGCAATCTCTAAAATCAAATTATATGTAGTAAATTGGGAGGAGATTAACACATGATTGAAATATTATCAAGAATGCCAAACAAACAGTTCATATTTACTTGCCTTAATATATTGAATAAGACAGGAAAGCTTACAGAAAAAAATATCAATTTGTTAACTAATAGAGATTATTGTAGCGCAAATTTCTTGTGTCGGTTTGCTATATTATCTGAAGTACCTACATTAGATGAAGTTTCAAAAGATTATTACAATGATAACTCAGGGCATCGAAGATACTATCCTGAAAAATATGCAATAGGAGAAAAAGTTTTTATTGTAACAAATCATTGGTACGGACATGAAAAATCCAATCCTGACAATAGAACTCCTTTTATGCAATGGGTAATGAATTAGAGAGCATAAGATCCGTAACTAGCAAATAATAACTTCCAGTTATTGTTACGTCCCTCGATGTCATTACATAAACTGGAAGTTGGTGTTTGCTAATAAAATATTTGGTGAAGATTTAATAAGATGAAACTAATTCTTTTGTAAGAATAGATAAATAAAAGCTGGTAGGCAACAATATGTTAATGTTTAAATGATAGAGTGTAATTAGTAGAGTAGTATTTTTTTACGCGACTAACACTAGCTACTATGGCAGTTAACTTATTTACGCGCTAGTGGGTCTGGATAGCCAACTATAAATAGGGATGCCCGGTTCTATAAATTAATATTCAGTTTGACTATAATCTTTTATATGTGTTTTACATTTATTGGTTGGCTGGTGCGACCCCGTTACAGAAATTGGTAATGTAGTGGACAAGTTCTGTTTGCTAAAAACAAGGCGGTGTATATTGTGGAAAAATTAATTGAAAGGGCTAAAGCTAAAGAGGTAGGAGCTACAGAAGAAATAATAGAAAAATTCAAGTATCTAATATTTAAGGAGGCTTCAAAATATCACATTCCAGGTTTTGATTTAACAGACCTAATCCAGCATGGATATCTATCCGTGATTAGAGCTATAGCAATGTATAAATTAGGTAGCAACAGCTTTAATGGCTATTGCATAAATACTATAAAAATGAATTTCAAAGCACTTTTGAAAGGACAAATAAAGCATTTTAGAGAGGTGCCAAACAATGATATGTTAGATTTTGATACCTGTGGAGATTATGAATTCACCCTAGAGGATGAGGTAATAGCTTACTATGAAGTGGAAAAGTTATATAGTGCTCTAGAAAAACTTGATCCACTAGAGCGCGAAATAATAAAAAGATATTATCTTATGGACCAGTCCCTTGGAGAAATAGCTTGTGATAGCGATAAAAATTATCATCAACTTGCAAGAATTAAGAGAAAAGCTCTAGAAAAGCTCCGGTCCTTAATGTAGATTTATTTATAAAAATTTCTCACAAAACTTTCCAGCAGCATATATATTCAATGAAAACAAAATGAAAGGAGTGATTTACATGGCAGTTGTATCAACAAAGGTAGCCAGTGCGTTAAAGCTTACTATGAAGGTAGGAGTAGACATCAAAGGCAAAGACAAATATGCAACAAAAAGATTAAGTAATCTAAAAGTTGCGGCATCAGATGAAGACATGTTTGCCGTAGGACAAGCAATCTCTAACATCAAAACTTACCCATTGTTTGGATTAGACAGAGAAGATCAGTACAGCTTAGTTACTGAGTAGTTTTAACTTGAAAGGGAAAGTAGAAAATCCAGAGTCCTGGTCCAAATAAATTAAAGGAGGAAAAGTGATATGCATAAATTAGTTATGAGATTTTTAACAGCTACAGAAGGTAAATATTTTACACTAACTGTAGATGACATTAAAGCTGATGGTGATGGAGTTCCAACTGTAACTGATGCGCAGGCAAATGCTCTAATGGATCTAGTCATTGCAAAGAACATTTTTGCATCAGCTAATGGTAGCTTGGTTGGCAAGAAAGATGCTAAGATAATTACTACGGATACTAGTACAGTTGAAGTAGCATAGGAAAAGGGAGTTAGTAGATAAATCTACTGGCTCTCATTTTTTTTTATAAATGTTTGTTAGAGGGGGGGTAGAATAAAAACTGGAAGTTACATTCTTGCTAGTCGAAGTTGCTTGTACATGGTAATTTTCTGGTCCTCGGAGGTGTTTGAGGGGAACGAAGGGGCCCTCTTATTAAATAATAAAATAACAATTTGTCTAAATATATACATCTTTGGTATAATGTTATTGGAAGTATACAAATTTAGTTCAGAAAGGGGAAATGAAATGGGCGAATTATATAAAATTAAACCTTCAGCTAGGATAGTGACATCAATTGGGGAAGAACTTATTAAGGATATTACAGCTGCAATAGTTGAATTGGTAAAAAATTCATATGATGCAGATGCTAATAATGTTGATATAGAATTTTCTATGGTTACTACTAAAGAAACAGAGGAAGAAAATATAAAGCTTAATATTCATGATGACGGGCATGGTATGAATTTTGATACTGTTGTTAATAAATGGATGGTACCTGCTACTAATGATAAATTGATTAGAAAATATAGTCCAAAAGGAAGGAGGTTGCAAGGGAGAAAAGGAATTGGTCGTTATGCTGTAGCTATTTTAGGTGAAGAAGTAGTATTAAAAACAGTAGACATTATTGGAAATGAAACCTCACTTTATATTAATTGGGACGAGTTTAAAAATCATGAGTTCTTAGAAGATGTTGATATTAATATTGACTTAAAAAAAACTAATTTAAAAAGTCAAACTAATATTCAAATAACAGGTAGCCAAGATAAATTATATAATTGGTCTAAAAGAGAAGTTGAATTATTAATAGATGAGTTAAAAAAAATGTTATCTCCAATAACAACATGGGGAAATAATAAAGATAAATTTAGTATTAAAATAATGTTTAAAGATTTTATAGTAGAAGAATATGAAAATAAAGTCATTGAGATATTGCCTATACCTTTAATAGATTTTTATGATTATAGATTGTACGGTAGTGTAAGCAAAGATGGTAAGTTTGATTTGATTTTTCAGGAACAAGTTATGAAGGGAATTCATAATGAGAAAATTGATGTATCAACATTTATTCCCCAAAATGAAGCTATTGGAAAAGTAAATATTGATATAAGGGTTTTTGATAGAGATCCAGATTCATTAGAACAAATTATTAATAGGGGACTAAAAGAAGAATATACAGAAAATTTATTAGGGAAAAGGGATACTAGGCATCTTTTGAATAGTATGTCCGGTATAGGAATTTATAGAGGAAAATTTAGAATTAGACCATATGGTGATCCAGGCTATGATTGGTTACAATTGGATAAAACAAGAGTGCAAACACCAGCGAAAAGAATAGGAAGTAATCAAGTTATTGGGTTTATAGAAATTGAAGCAGAAGAGAATTCTCATCTTGAAGAAAAAAGTGCAAGAGATGGTTTAAAAGAAGACATGTATTTTGAAACTTTAAAATCACTTTTGAAAGAAGCTATTAATCAATTGGAAATAAGAAGATATAAAATTAGAAAGCTTATAGGCAGAGGCAGGTCTAATGTTGGATTACAGAAGGAATTAAGTAGCTTGTTTGATTTTGAAAAGCTATCGGATAAGATAGAAAAAATTCTTAATTTATCTAATATAGAAGATGACAAAATAGTTAAAATTAAAGAGTATATAGAGCAAACAGAAAAAGAAAAGGCAGGCCAGTTAAAAAAAATCGAAGATATAATAGCTATATACCAAGGCCAAGCTACTTTAGGTAAAATAATAAAGGTAGTATTACACGAAGGGAGAAAACCATTAAGTTGGTTTAAAAGTCAAGCTGGTGTTATCCAAAATACTGTTGATAAAATATTAGAAGATCCGTCAGAAGAGTTGTTGTTAAAAATTAAGAATAGAAGTTTAACATCTAAAGAGCAGGCTGAAAAATTGAGTAAACTATTTAGTAGGTTAACACCGTTAGCATCAAATAGAAGAAGTCTAGCAAAAGATTTTGATATAAAAAAAGTGATAAATAGTAGTTATCAGGTTTTTGAAAATGAGATTAAAAATAAAAATATAAAATTTAGTTTAAATTGTGAAGATAATATAAAATTTAATGGGTGGGAAGAGGATTTTTATATTATTTTCACAAATTTATTTGAAAATTGCGTTTATTGGTTAGATAAGGCAGATGCGCAAGATAAATTTATAGAAGTCAATATCAATTTTAAAGATAAGTTAAAATATATAGATATTACAGATAATGGATTAGGAATAAGAAAAGATTTTATTGAAAGTAAGATAATTTTTGAACCTGATTTTTCTACTAAAAAAAATAATGAAGGAACTGGGCTAGGATTGGCTTTAGCAGGAGAGGCGAGTGATAGAAATAATTGTAAATTGAAAGCTATTTATTGGGAGAATGGTGCTCATTTTAGATTAGAGGTTATAGGAACGGAGGAAGATTAGTGTGGAAAATAGTTTTAGATTATTAATAGTTGAAGATGACAAAAATGAAATTGTTAATTATAAAGACAATTTAGAATTGTTTAATGAAGATAATAAAAAAGATGGCTTTATTATAGAGGCTGATTTTAACACGACTTTACAAGATGGAATAAATGCTATAAAGAATAATAAATATGATGGGGCAATAGTTGATTTGAAATTGAATCAAGATAATATTGAGGCCGCAGAAGGAAATGTAATTATTAAAAGTATAGTTGGAAATTTAAGAATGCCTGCAATTGTTGTATCTGGATTTATGGGTGATTTAGATCCTGAATTGAAAAATGAAACTAGTTTACTTAGATTTTACGAGAGAGGAAGTATAGAAATTGTAGAGATTTTTAATGTTCTAAAAAAAATCTATAATACTGGAATAACTAAAATTTTAGGTGAGGATGGACTAATAATTAAAGAATTAACAAAAATATTTTGGGAACGAATCTCAACTAATTTAGAATATTGGATTAGTGAAAGTGATAACACTACTAAAATAGAGAAAATAGTTTCAAGGTATATAATAAATCATTTAAAAGAAGGATTTGAAACAGATGAAAACGGAGAATTTGAAGTTTATCATTCTTCAGAATTTTATATTGTGCCTCCTATAAAACAGAACTATTTTACAGGAGATATAGTAGAGAAAGTAGGCATAAACTATATAATTCTAATGCCACCTTGTGATATGGCTACAAATGGGAAAGTACAAAATATTGTTTTAGGCAAAATCGAGGATATAAACTTCAGTCAAATAAAGGATGCAAAGAAAAAATTAGAAAAAGACAATTCGGATGATAAGGCTAAATTTAAAATTTTGAGTTTATTAAATAATACTTACTCATTAAATTATCATTTCTTACCTCAAACTAATGCATTTAGTGGCGGATTTATTGATTTTAGAAAAATTAAATCTGTTAAAGTAAAGGAACTTAAAGTTGAATATAAGCGAGTAGGAACTATATCAAGTGAGTTTATTAAAGATATTATATCTAGATTTTCACAATATTATTCTAGACAAGGGCAGCCTAATTTAGATATAAACGCAATATATAAGAAAATATTATTGTAAATATCTAGATGGCTGAGAATACGTGCAACTTGTGAAGGGACAGTTATTTAGTGTGAAATTAATGGCTAAATCCATAACATCAGAGATATCTGGTGTTTTTATAATTCTTAATATTATATTATGGAATTAGAGCACATAAAAAATTATTTAATCATCGGAACTGTTATGTGAATTGAATTTACTAAAGGCACAGGAGTAATAAGCGATGATCTATCATTAAAGAAAATATAGCAGTGTCTAAACAATTATACTAGATCATTAAAAACAACTGCAAGATAAGAGGAAGGTGGTACTAAGGCATATAGTTTCCATATCAAGATGGTATCCTCCAGTCATCTTCTTACAATTCATGGTAACTTTGAGAAAGTGGGAAACCAGTGATTTCTTAGTAGAGTTGAGTTAAAATTACATTCTAATAAGAATGTAATTTTTGATGAAGCGCCTATGACAACACTATAGTAATAGGTAACGTAGTAAAGATGTTCTATTTGCTAACGATTAGTAAAACAAATTATATTAGGACATGTTATAATTAAGTGTTATAATTTTATTCATTATAAGATTTTAAAATCATATAATAGGAGTTAATATAGTATACAGAGGAAGAGTGAGTTTATGGTAGTTATTGATTTATTCTCAGGAGCAGGTGGGTTGACAGAAGGATTTTATAAAGAAGGGTATGAGGTAGTAGCCCATGTTGAGAAAGAAAAATGGGCATGTGAAACATTAAAAACACGTATATGTTTTTATTACTTATTACAAAAAAATGATCTTGAATTATATAAAAAATATTTGATGAGTGGATGCGATTATAAAAAAATTAATGAAGCAAGAGAAATAATATATAATAAATATCCTGAGTTAAAAGAAAAAGTGGAATTGGAAGTTCTAAATAAAACCTTTGGTAATTCTAAAAATGAACAAGGTGTAACTTCAACACAAGAAATTATAAAACTAATACAAAAGGCTATGAACTATAATAATAAAACAGAAGTTGATGTAATAATTGGAGGGCCTCCATGTCAAGCATATTCAGTTATTGGAAGGGCTAGAATGGGTGAGAGTGTAGGTCAAGATAAAAGAAACTACCTTTTCTATTACTATAAAAATATAGTGGATTATTTTAAACCTAAAATATTTATTTTTGAGAATGTACCAGGTATTTTGACAGCTAAGAATGGACAAATTTTTAATTCTATAAAGGACTATTTTGAAAAGATAGGTTATACTTTAAAGTCAGGATTAAATGAAAAGCATAAAGATAACATTTTAAATGCTGCTGATTTTGGTGTATATCAAAACAGGAAAAGAATGATTTTATTTGGAGTTAGAAATGATCTTAAATCAGAATATCTTAATTTTGATAATTGCATTAATACTTTTAATGAAGAGAAGGTTACAAAAAATGCTATAGGCGATTTATTAAAATTGCAACCTGGAGAAGGCGATGAAAATAAGTTGCAGCCCTATGGTTTTAATGTAGAGCTTTCAGAATTTGAACTTTTAATGAGAGAAAATAGTTCCGGAATAATAAATCATCAAGCAAGAAATATCAAAGATTTTGATAGGAAGACTTACGGAGATGCCATTATTAAATCTAATAATGGGGAAAAGTTCTACTATTCTGATTTACCTGAATTAAGAAGAACACATAAAAATGTTGAGTCATTTTTAGATAGGTTCAAAGTTCATGGCTGGAATAAAACACCACATACAATTGTAGCCCATATATCAAAGGATGGACATTATAATATACATCCAGATATTAATCAATGTAGGTCACTTACTGTTAGAGAAGCGGCAAGAATTCAAAGCTTTCCTGATAATTTTAAATTCGAAGGGCCTAGGACTTGGCAGTATGTTCAAGTTGGTAATGCTGTTCCACCTTTAATGGCACAGGCAATAGCAAAATCAATAAAAAAATTATTTATATTATAAAATAATAAATAAACTACAAAAAATAAGTTATGATTAATAATCGTAACTTATTTTTTTGTTTTTCCATCTTCGGTGTGGTGGTGAATTAAATCCTAATTATAGAATAATAGAGCTATTTATGATAAGAAAAATATAAAAAGCACTTTAAAAGCTTAACTAGAATATTTTATTTCACTGTGGCCTATATAGATATTAATTGTATTTGACTCTTACGTATTATCATAGTTATTTTGCCAGCTCTTTATTGCATTTGAATATTTATTGGAACATTATTCCTTGCATATAAAGTATAGAATAAAAATTCAAAAAAGAAGGTAATCTTATTTTAATATAGAATTACTATTTAGGGAATAATATCATAATATAAGTTATATTAACATATTATCTGAATGAAAATTATAATTATATGACATTATTTTAAAATATAGTATATTATGGATTCCGGCTTATATCTTGAATTAAGGAAGAAGTTGATGAATTTATAAATGAATTTAAATTTAATGGAAAAATTGTACTTAAATAAGATGAATTAGTAAACTTGTGATATGTTCAAAAGAGTTATCCGGTAGATTAATTAATATTAAAAAGTTAAAAATATATAGGCATGATTAAAGTTTGGAATCAAGTAAATAGAAAATTTAGGTATAAATATTTACCAGAAAGTTACTATTTTATGGACAAGATGTGTTAAGCTTGTTTAAATTATGAATGCACTGCTCACTTTAAGAAGAAGAATATAGCATAGATTGTAAAAAAAATTTAAAATGAGGTGAAGATAATGAAAAGTAATATAAGTTTGCTTGAATTTGCATCGAATTTTTACCAAGAAGTGTTACTTGCAAAAGAAACCGATGCATACAGTTTGGAATTTGAAGATTTTTTTACTGCTGTAATGCTTGAATACTTAGAAGAAATAGGTGAGGTGGAGAATGCTGTTATCTGTCCGTACCGTGTATTAGGTTTGCAAATGAATGGGTATAGTATTTCAGAAGAATTTGATAGTGTGGATATATATGTTAGTATCTTTGATGAAAATGAAAATCCGCAAAGGATAACACGTACAGAGATTGATGCTTCATTAAAGCGAGCAATACAACTGTATCGAAAAGCAATAAATGATTTATATGCTTCTTTTGAAAAAGATAGCGATACATATGGATTTGCATCTGCTATTCATAAGCACAAAAATGATATTAAGAATGTAAGGGTCATTGCTTTAACAAATGGGTTAGTAAAACCTATTTCATTTAAAGACATATTAATTGAAGGGGCTAACGTATCTTTTTTAATATGGGATATTGAAAGATTATATAGGTGTGTAAATTCTGGTAAAATGCGAGAGATGGTTGAAATAGACTTTGTTGAAAAATTTAATACTGCTATTGAATGTATTGAGAATAAAACAAGTGATAAATATATCGTTTATCTTGCCATTGTACCTGGTAAAATATTAGCACAATTGTACGAAGAACACGGAGCAAGGTTGTTGGAACGTAACGTAAGGTCTTTTTTACAAGTAAAAGGACCAGTAAACAAAGGGATTAGAGAGACTTTAAGAGATGAGCCAGATATGTTTTTAGCATATAACAACGGAATTTCTGTTACAGCAGAAAGTGTTGAAGTTGAAAGAGACGAGAATGGAAAGCCATCAATTACAAAGATAAAAGATATGCAGATCGTTAATGGAGGACAGACGACGGCATCAATTTTCAGCGCGTATAAAGATAAAAAAATACAATCTGAGATAAGCAATGTTTATGTACAAATGAAGTTATCGGTAATCAATGTTTATGACGAAATGAATAAAATAATTCCTAATATTTCTGCGTTTGCAAATACACAGAATAAAGTACAAATTGCTGATTTTTCTGCTAATGATCCATTTCATAGAAAAGTCGAGGAACTTTCAAGGATATGTTGGGCGCCAGCAAAAGGAGGATTGAAACCTAAGAACTGGTTTTATGAGAGAGCAAGAGGACAATATTCGGACATGCTATCAAGAGAGTCTACATTGCTGAGAAAAAAACAATATAAAGAAGAACACCCTCTCTTTACAAAAACTGATTTATCTAAATATGAAAATACTTGGGATCAACTTCCTTATCAAGTAAGTGAAGGTGCACAGAAAAATTTTAAAAAATTCACTTTGCGGCTGAAGGAGAGAGGTAATGTAATGCCAAACTCGAAGTATTATGAACACCTCATTTCCAAAACTATTTTATTTAGGCAAACCGAAAGATTAGTTCAAGGGCAGAAGTATGGTGGATATAGAGCAAATATAGTAGCTTATACGATTGCTTTTGCATCTTATAAAACATCACAGAGAATTGATCTGGATTGTATTTGGAAGGAGCAGTGCTTGTCTACTGCTCTTGAAAATGAAATTATAAATATATCAAAACTAGCACAACGACATATCGTAAATCCTCCAGGTGGTGCAAATATTGGAGAATGGTGTAAGAATGTTAAATGTTGGAACGAATTTAAAGAAATTGATTATACAATAAGCGATGAGCTTGCAAAAGAACTTATATCAGTATTAAGACCCAATACAGCAGAAACACAAAATAAAAGCATTAATTCAGTAACTGAAGATGAAATAAGTTTAATCCAAGAAGTAAATCAAATTCCTGCAGAAACTTGGTTTTCACTATCTAGATGGGCTAAAGAAACTAACAATTTTCAAACATGGCAACGCAGTTTGGCATTTTCAATAGGTACGATTTTGGGTAGAAATAAGGTACCAACGTATAAACAAGCAAATCAAGCTATTAAAGTCTATATGGAAGCTAAGACTAAAGGATTTAAATAACCTATGGAGGTGTACAAATTGGATTGGGTAGATTATGTAAAAAGTGAACTGGCCAAGAATAACAGCTTGAGTGAGTTGAAAATAACTTTTGGAGATGATGCCAATGAATGCGTTAGTACACCTCCAATTATTAAAGTGAGTATTGATCTATTGAATAGATTTTTTGAAGCTGATGAAAAACGTGTTATTATGGTTTTCCCTGAAAAAAGGCAAAGTATATTCTTCTTAGCCGTATTAAAAGTAATTCATGATATCTTTGATGGCAAGTCAGAAAAAATATATAATCCTAATACGTTTATAAAAGGACAAAAACTAAAATGTGGAAACTGTGTTGTGGAATTTGATAGAATTGACCAGTTTAGGGGAACAACCACTTTGTGGGTTAAAGATGCAGACTGTAGTAATGGTATTCCATTGGATCTAGCGCCATTTTTTCAATTGACGGATACAAATAGGTGTCTTTCTACAGATAAAGTATTTTCGAAAACAAAAGTTGAAATCAAAAAACGTAAAGCTGAAATATCTGATTCTGACCATTTGACAACAATATTAATTGATTACAAAACGCATTTTAATAACACGGTGTTTAATGTTGCACCAACAGGAAAAGTAAAAGAGATGATGTCGGATATTTGCATCAATGGTATTAAAGTAGAAGATTTACTTCTAATAGGGCAAGCTGACACAGAAGGAAATGTGGAGAATATTAATAGAGGCCAATTATCAGGTGAACCTGCAATTGTTGTGACTTCGGATATGTATGCAGTTTATGAGGCAACTAAAAAAGAATCAGATGTAAAATGTTTGTTTGTTGATATATCTAACCCTAACACTATTAATAATGAATTAGATGTTTTAGATGAGCTTCTTAACGAAGACTTTCCTATTATTTGTCTTACGGATACACTTAACTCCTTTGAATTAGAATCACTCGAATTGAGAGGATTTTGTATTTGGCGATGGGATGAAGAAAGTATCGCTCCAGACATGTATAATGTTTCAACGCTATGTATCAATAAGAAAGTTGGAAATTGCGCAGTACAAAAAATCCAATATCTTAAATGTGATAGTGAAGAAATAAGTAATTGTTTGGGAAAGCTATATTACTATCGTAAAGAAGTGGCATTGACGAATGTTAATATGATTGATGTCTATGATAAGTTATTTTCATTGGCCTTCTTGTGTCTTAGAAACATTGTGGATTTAAAGGATATTGAATACACACGAATAAATGAAAATATTTTAAATTGTAAAGTCAAATTGCAAAATGAGAAGCGATTCATTTCAGATGAACTGTTTAACAACTTAGAAAACGTTATTTCCTCTTTTGAAGTTGTTTATAGTAAAGAATATGTGATACCGAAAATATCAGCACTTAAAGAGGTATTGTTGGATAACCATTATAAAAATGTTTGTATTGTGATCCCAGACAGAGCAGACAAAGAAAAGCATCAAGTGTTTTGGAATAAAGTATGTACTGAAAAAAAATTAGAAACAAAAGTAAGTGTTTTAAGTCAAGCAGAGTATTGCAATAGTGAAGTAATAGCCTGTGATATTACAATCGTTTGTGGATGGCTTAGCAGTACAATTATGAGGCGTATTATCTATAGTTACAATACTTCTAAATATATTGTACTTTTATATGCCTATGAGGAGCGTTGGAAGAACGCACATATTAAATCTTGGAATAGCATTTTACATAAATGCAATAGTAGAAAGGTTATTGAAAAAGTTTTTGCAGAAGCAAATATAGATCTTCCATATTTTAAAGATGAAACATTAACAATGCCTACTGGACAAGAGAATCATGATGAGCTCAGTGAAATTGAGATGGTTTTACGGGAGAATAAGTATCGTAAATATTTAGCGAATGGTGGCAACAAAAATATAAACGAAGTAGTAGAATCCGTTCCTGTTAATTTTGTTGGTGGATGTTTCGCTTTTTATAGATCTACACATAAATTAGTGTCTGTTACAAAAATTGTGTTAGAAGAAAAGGATAATATCAAAATAATTTTACCTATAGAATTGAAAATTGGTGATTTTATTGTAGTAAGAGAATCTCAACATGATTTAATAAAGGATTACGCAGACATTATTTTATCCAATAGTGGGAAAAGCGGCCGGAGAGAGTTTGCAACAAAATGGAAAGAGGCATTGAAGTTGGAAAGCGTTTTTTCAACATTTGATGATATATATCTAAAGCTTAAAAAAGCAGGATGTACAAAAAACCAATTTACAGTTAGACAATGGATGAAAAATGAAGATGTCATTTCTCCGCAAAATATTAACGATTTAAAATATATAGCGGAAGCTACAGAAGATAATGTGTTATTAGAGCAACTGGAAAGTATTTTTGAGGCAGGAATGGAAGTTAAACGCGCACATGTACAAGCAGGAAGAACATTATCTGAACTTCTCAAAAGAAAAGTTGCTCAAAAAATTCAAGAAATCGGAGAGATTGACCCATATAACATATGGGAACCAATCACTTTGTATTTGGATGAGATAGGTACAGTAAAGATATTAAAAGTAATAGACATAGGCACCGTATTAGTAGTAGATGCATCTACTACTAATACTCTAATTAGTGAGTAATAGGGGGTAACATAATGGCAAGAATGATTCCTTCAGTAATTTCTCCGGAAGTAAAAAGTAATGCCGAGAGAAAAATATTTGAATGGTTTAGGGATGATTGTGAAACGGAAGGTTGGATTGTTTTGCACTCGCTTGGCATAGCAAACCATAGAACGGTATTATATGGTGAGATAGATTTTTTTGTTATTGCTCCTAAGCTTGGTGTGTTCGCACTGGAGGTAAAAGGAGGAAGAGTAAAAAGAAAAGATGGAATATGGAATTTTACCAATAAATATGGGCAACCATCTAGTAAAAAAAGAGGCCCATTTGAACAGGCAAATGAAGGCGTTTTTAGTTTGTTCGATTCCGTAAAAAAGAAATGTGGACCAAACCATCATCTTAGCAAACTCTTATTTGCAACTGGAGTTATGTTCCCAGATATCACATTTTATGTGGATGATATGGATGGGGAACAGTGGCAAGTGTTTGACAAGAATGATGGTAAGAATGTTAGTGGATTTATTAGACGACTTTCTAAAAATATCAAAAGAAAATGGGAAGAAAAGTATGGTGCTATCAATCCAGATAAATTGCCAGATATAAAAGCTGTCCGAGAATTTGCTAATATACTTAGAGGAGATTTTGACAAAGCAGTTTCATTCTCCACACAAATAAACTATGCAGAGAAAGCTTTAATTTCTTTAACAGGTGAGCAGCTTAAATGTCTTGATCAACTTGAAGATAACTCAAGATGCTTGATTCAAGGTCCAGCGGGAACCGGCAAAACATTATTAGCAATAGAAGAGGTTAAAAAGTCAGTAGCAAAAGGAGAAAAAGTAGCATTTTTTTGTTTTAACACAATGCTTGGAAATTGGTTAAAGAGTTATTTTGATGAAATGGACGAATCTCTTCGTCCAGAGTTTGTAGGAACATTTCATTCATTTTTATATTGGCTTGTAAATTCAGCAGAAATAGGTGTTCATTATCCTCAAAATGGGAATATGCAAAGGTTTTATAGAGAAGAAATACCTTTAATTGCACTTGAAGCATTAGAGGGAAAACACATAAATTTTGATAAGATTGTAGTTGATGAAGCACAAGATTTATTAAATACAAATTATCTAGATATTATGGATTTAATTTTAAAAGGTGGAATTTATCGAGGAAAGTGGAGTATGTTTGGGGACTTTGCAATGCAGGCCATTTTTAGTGGAAACGTAAATGCCGTAGATATGAAAGAGCTATTAGAAGAAAGAACGTCATTTATAAAATATAAGCTTAAAATTAATTGTAGAAATACTAAACCAATTGGAAATGAAATTAAATATATTACAGGATTTGACAATCCTAACTATATGGAGACGAATGTTGTGGGCCCGCCAGTAAACTACATAACCTACAAAAATGATGAAGAACAAAAGGAGAAGCTTGAAGAATTATTATCCACATTAAAAATAGAAAAGGTTGATAATTCTAAAATCACCATTTTATCACCTGTTAAACGTGAAAACTCGGTTGTGAATAATTTGAATTTGGAGAAAGTCAAAGATTATAATCCAAGGACAAAAGGCAGTGTTTCATTTAGCACTATTCAAGCATTTAAAGGACTTGAAAACTCTGTAATTATTTTAACAGACATTGATACTTTTGAGCATGAAAAAATAATGTATATAGGTTTAAGTAGGGCAAGAACGGTACTTTATGTTTTTGAAACTGAACATGCGGATAAGGAAAGAAACAAACTATTAGTGAGGTGGTTGTAATGGGAGAAGACACTAGGAGAGAACAATTAATTGATATTATTAATAAAGAGTTCGTTGGACCAGATCCAATTAATTATAAAAATATGATGCAGCCCAATGGTGAAGAAATTTTAAATGTGGATCCACCAAGAATTAGATATTCTGCGGGAATACTATTTCCACAAGGGGTATTAGATGACCAAGCAGATGCGCTAGATGAAACGGAAGCACCTAAGGAAACAACAACTGATTTACCTGAAGAGAAGACTTTGGAAGAAACAGAAGATAGAACGGGTGGTGGAAGAGAATTACTTCAAAACGCAGAAGAACTAATAAATTTATCTAATGCATTTCGCCAATCTGCTATAAGTTTGACGGTCGCAGTAAATATGGGCGAAGATGTTAGAGTTGAGGTTAAAGCAGGGATTTATAATGCTGTTAAGAGCATAGATCCAGATACTGAAAAGAAATCCACAAAATACTTGCGTAGCCAATTGAATTGGAACAATAATGGTCAAGTTGTTGAGTTACCGACAAAAAATGAAAGAATTAAAAAAATAGATGTTTACAATTCAGTAAAGAATACAAATTTAAAATTTGCAGTAACTAATCGTTATAATGATTCCAAAACAAATAAGATTATCTATACATTTACGTTAGAAAATTCTAAAAAAATAGGTGATGAATCTGTTAGGGATGAAGATTGTTATTTTCAAGTGGAGTTCAAAATATTTTGCAGGAATGGTTTTGCTTTTTTACCGGATAGTGAAAAAATAAATAATGATGAGGATTATCAATCAAATCAATTACTATATAGAAATATAAAAAATTATGCCATTGGACATGGTTGTTCTGCAGATTGGAAAGAAGAGAATAATAAAGTAGTTGAAATTAAAACAGCTGTTTTTCCAACATATGAAATTAAGCCTGTAGTTCCTGCAAGTATTGAGGGCGTTTCTCTTGAAATGTATAAGATGAGTGATTTAGGAAATTTTACTGAAACTCTCCAAGAACTTAATCTAATGTGCGAAAAGTATAAGAACTGGATTGATGAATTGAAGTTAAAAAGTTTGCACCTTGTTGAATACAAAGAAACTACTAAACGCCACATTTATAATTGTGAAAATTGCTATCAAAGAATGGTTGATGGAGTACAGCTCTTAAGTACAGATTCGAAAGTTATAAAAGCATTCCAATATATGAACAGAGCTATGTTGTTGCAACAACTTCATTACAATTTACCACTGCGGGAGTGGGAAGATAACGGGAGTGGCGAGATAGTACTCAACAAAAAATACGAGAATACGCTGAATATTAGTGAGACTTCTACTTGGTTTAACAATCACGGCCAATATGGAAAATGGAGACCCTTTCAGTTAGCATTTATACTTATAAATTTACGATCAATGGCTGATAAAACCTCTGATGATAGGAACAATGTGGATTTGATATGGTTTCCTACTGGTGGTGGTAAAACTGAAGCATATTTAGGACTGTCAGCATTTACGATTTTTATTAGAAAACTTAATAATCTTGATGATTGCGGAACTACTATTTTGATGAGATATACTTTAAGATTATTGACAGCTCAACAATATGAGAGGGCTTCTTCTATGATTTGTGCCTGTGAAATTATAAGGCATGAAAAATGTGAAGAGCTTGGGGAATCGCGTATTACTATTGGTCTGTGGGTAGGAAAAGATTCTACTCCGAATAAAATGGCAGATGCAGTTAAGGCTTATAGAAGATTATATGATGGAAAAACTGAGGAAAATCCATTTATTATATTGAAATGCCCTTGGTGTGGAGCACAAATGGGACCGGTTCACTTGAAAAATAAGCAAGTTAGAATTCCAGGATATAGAAAGTTAATGCATCCAAATCAAATTATATTTCAATGTTTTAATAATGATTGTGACTTTTCAAAAGACAATTTCAATTTGCCTTTAATGATGGTAGATGATGCAATCTATGAAGAACCGCCTACACTTCTTATCGGTACGGTAGATAAATTTGCTATGCTACCTTTTATACCTGAGGCACAAAAGATATTTGGAATATATAATGATTATAGGAAAACTCCACCTGAACTGATTATTCAGGACGAATTACATCTAATTTCAGGACCATTGGGGTCTATGGTAGGTCTCTATGAAACAATGATAAGTAGGCTGTGCATTGAAAATAGTGGAGAAACACAAATACACCCTAAAATAATTGCATCAACAGCAACTATTAGCCATGCAAAAGAACAATGTAATGCGCTATACAACTGTGGCAGAGATAAGGTCACGCAGTTTCCACCATCAGGCATTGACGCAGGAGATTCTTTTTTTGCTATTGAGGATAAAACAAAAGTTGGTAGATTATATGTTGGCATTATGGCTCTGGCATCTTCTTCATATTCTATGACCAATATACGACTTTATGCATCTCTATTATATGGAGCAAAAGAACTTGATGTAGAGGAAGAAAGAGAAAGAGATCCTTATTGGACTAACTTAGGATACTTCAACAGTTTGCGAGAACTAGGGCAAACTGCTACTTGGGTTAGTGCTGATATTGATGAATATTTGCACACAATGTATAAGCGCAGAATGAAGGACAAGGAAGAGGGATATAAACAAAAACGCAGATATATTTGGAGATGTGAAGAACTAACCAGTCGTATTCGTAGTGATAAAGTTCCAATGAGTCTTCAGAACTTAAATATTAAATATCCAACGGAGCGTGATGAAAGTCGACCAGTTGATATCTGCCTTTCTACAAATATGATTTCTGTAGGTGTAGATGTTCCCAGATTGGGAATGATGACTGTTACTGGCCAGCCCAAAACAACGTCAGAGTACATTCAAGCAACAAGTCGTGTAGGAAGAAGCGAAAGTGCTCCGGGTATTGTATTTATAACATATAGTCCAGGAAAACCAAGAGATCGGTCTTACTATGAATACTTTAAATCATATCATTCAAGAATATATTGCCATGTTGAGCCAACAAGTGTGACACCATTCTCAGCTCCTCTAAGAGAAAGGGCGTTGCATGCTATTTTAGTAGGAATGATTAGATTGTTAGGAACTAAGGATACATATAATAATCCTAAAATATTTCCAAAAGATGAGGAACTGAAAGATATTATTAAAGTAATTGAATCAAGAGTAAAATCAATTGATGAGGACGAATTCAACAATACCAGCACTCATATACAAGAAATTATGAAAACATGGAAAAATAACTTACCACAAAAGTATCATGATTTTACTGCACAATCTGTAGTACCACTAATGTACCCAGCAGGAACAATTCCCAATGTAGATTGGGGAGGACGTGGAATACCTACACCTACTTCAATGAGAAGTGTTGATTCTACTTGTGAAGTATATGTTTTGAAAAATGAGTATTCTATGGAGGAGGATTAAAAATGGCTTATTCAGTTAAACCAGTCAGAAGGTCTCAATTAATTAGCCCTTGGGGGGTTGGTGCTATTGTACCATTTCCAGAAGATGAATCTTTAATGATTGCAGGTCTTGATATGTGGACATTTGGAAACAGCAAGTCGGAATTCATCATTAAAGACGAAAGATTGGAAAAAAGGTTAGGAGTAAAAGAATTACGAAGACCTCCTGATTTTAGAGATCCTGATTCAGACATAACAAATGCATTAATTAAAATACCAGCAGTTCGGTTTCCGAGGTGGCTATATTGTCCTTTCTGTGGAACAATGAGTAAATCTAGTTACTATTCTGCACAAGAAAGATGCAGTGGATATGAGTGGCCTCATGGTAGATCTTGTGCGGGCAAAAAGTTTAGAAGAAAGCTTATTCCTGAGAGGTTTATTGTTGTGTGTGAAGATGGTCATGTTGATGATTTTCCTATTATGGAGTGGGTCCATCACAATCTAAGCAATTCAAAACCAAAGGATACATGCAGGTTGCGAAGAAGTACTGGAGGTGTTTCTGCATCTTTAACAGGTGTTTTTTATGAATGTTCTTGTGGTGCTAAGCGAAGTATGGCAGGAGCTACTAATGATGGAGCATTAGAGAAGGTAGGATATAAATGTAAGGGTTCAAAGCCTTGGCTTGGGGTTGAGACTGATATAGAACATCCATGTGAAAAGCCAGTTAAAGTTGTACAACGTGGTGGAGCAAATGTGTGGTTTGGTGATGTTAGAAGCTCAATTTATATACCGGTTGATACTGCCAACGCAAGCAGGCTAGTACTTAGGGTGTTAGAAGATAATTTTGAAATGATAGATAGTCAGAGAGTTAATGGAGAGATTAATCGAGTTATTATTGATATAATTTCAAAGAAACAAAATGTTAATGCGAATGATCTATATGAAGCCGCTTTGCGAAGAATTGAAAATATAGAGTGTGAAGAAGAAGTGACTGAAGAAATGTCTGAAGAAGCTTATCGACTAGCTGAATATAATATGTTAGTTAAAGATAGTGGTGGAGATAAGATAGCTTTCCATTCGAAAAATTATTCTGTTTGTGAATATAATCCTGCGATTCACCCATTTTTTAAAAGCATTTCACTTGTTCCTAAATTGAGAGAAACAAGAGCTTTCGTAGGATTTTCAAGACTTCAACCGAATGATGGTCAAAGTATTAAAGATAAGAAAAAGATGCTTAGGTTGGGTGGTATAGATTGGTTGCCTGCAATTGAAGTATATGGTGAGGGTATATTTTTTGAGTTTAATTTTGAAGCACTTGAAGAATGGTCGAAAAGGCTTGATGTAATAAGTAGAGTGCAGCAGTTGAGTAAACCATATAATGCAATGTTAGAACGAAGAAATTCTCAAGAGTGCCAACTTAATGCCAAATATGTAATGATTCACACATTTGCACATATTCTTATTAATCAGCTAAGCTTTGAGTGTGGATATGGAAGTTCTTCTATTCGCGAAAGATTATATTGCGATAAGGGAGAGGAGGAACATTCTATGTATGGAGTGTTAATTTATACTGCATCTGGGGATGCTGAAGGCTCACTTGGAGGTCTAGTAAGACAAGGATTGCCAGATAGAATTGAGGATACTATTCTTGATGCAATTAAAAATGCAAAATGGTGTTCATCAGATCCTGTGTGCATACAATCACCTGGACAAGGACCAGATTCTTGTAATTTATCAGCCTGTCATAACTGTGCCTTGTTACCAGAAACTTGTTGCGAAAATGGCAATAGACTTTTGGATAGAGCACTTATTGTTGGAACTCTTGATAATTCTAATATAGGTTTTTTTGATATTGATGAAATTTAGTTGAATGAATAAGGAAATTATATGTATATTGTATTGGAGAAAAGGAGTGATGCAAAAGTTATATAATTATATGAAGTAGAGGATTATAGAATGGTAGTGAGAAGAGCTATACCTATGGCAATCAAAATTAAAAAGTTAATTAAAACATTTGGAAAAATATGAATTTATTTTATACTCATTGCCACCAGCGAAGCTGATGAAATATATATTTATTTTGAATAATAATAGCAAGTCATATTATTATGTTTTATAGTAAAGTAATACATTTTGTGAATATAGAATGCTTTTTTAGGAGGACATATAATGGATACGAGTAGCACAAATGCTTTAACTATTGCATATTATTTGTCAAGGTTTGATAAGTTAGCTGTGAAGAATCTGGGATATGCTAATTATACAGAAGCTTTTGAAAAAACAAGCAAAATAATTCATGCGAACCCAGCTAATATAAAAAACATGAGAGATGGATTTGATCCAATTCATGAGAATAAAAGAGTAGGATGGTATCAAAGGAAAATGACAAAAAGTAGATGCAGAATTGTTGACGAATATAGCAAATACACTGAAGAAGAATTAAGAAAGACTGTGCTAGATATATTAAGTGAAAATAATGCAAATAAAATAGTAAAAGAAGAAATAGTTGTTGATGATTTAGAAATTTTAATAGAATACATAAATTCTTATATTATAACTAGATCGTTCCTATACTCACCCGTAACCCTCTCAAACTTCTACCTCTCCCTAAAAACTAAACCTTTCGTTATCCTAGCAGGTATAAGTGGTTCAGGTAAATCTAAACTTGTAAGATTATTTGCAGAAGCAATTGGAGCAACTAAGGAGAATGGAAGATTTAACATGATTTCTGTTAAGCCAGATTGGAATGACAGTACAGAGCTTTTAGGTTACAAAAATATAAATGAGGAGTTTGTGCCAGGCAAGCTTATTAAAATTATTTGTGAAGCTTCTAAAGCTGAAAATAAGGACAAACCTTATTTTATATGTCTAGATGAAATGAATTTGGCTAGGGTGGAGTATTATTTGAGTGATTATCTAAGTCTTATTGAGTCTCGTGAAGTAAGTGAAAGTGGCGAAATTTTAACGGATAAATTATTTTCTGTAGATTATTTAGGTGAGAATAATCCTTATAGTAATCTTTATATTCCTGAGAATATTTATATCGTAGGGACTGTTAATATGGATGATACTACTTTTGCCTTTAGTAGAAAGGTTTTAGATAGGGCTAATACTATTGAGTTTTCTGATGTCAATCTACAAAGTCTTGATTTCCCAGATGAAGATATTCAGTGTAATGTTTTAAAGAATAATTTTTTAAAGACCTCATTTCTAACTATTAAGGATGCTATAAGGTATGATAAGGATTATGTAAATGAAATTAATAATAAGATTATAGCTATAAATAGCATTTTAAGGATAGGAAATAAGCATTTTGGGTATAGAGTTCGTGATGAGATAGTTTTCTATATGCTTGAAAATAAAATTGCTGGCTTACTTTCAGAGGATAATGCCTTTGATTTTCAAATTATGCAGAAGGTGCTGCCTATAATTACTGGCAGTGAGTACATAGTAAAAGAAATACTTATTAAGATTTTCAATTATTGTAGTCCGAGTGGAGAAATAGCTGATGGTACGGAATATTTAGATGATGCTGAAAAGTTTAAAGAAAATGCACTATATATTGAAAGTGCAGATAAAATTATAAAGATGTTAAGAGGTTATGAAGATGGTTTCGCTTCTTTCTGGGGATAATGTAAATATAATTTCTATTAAAACAGATGATTTTACACTGAATTTTATGGGTAGCATAAGTAATAAAAAAGCTGAGGCAATTAAGGCTAATTTAAATATTCCTGCTTTTATAAAGGTGATAAGTGATGAATATTTACCTTCGCAAATAGAAACAAAAACATTATGCACAAATGGAGAGCTTGAACGTAATAGTGGGTATAATATGTTTCCTTGTTTCTTTGAGGATGGGATTTACCAAATTTGGCTGGAGAAAAATACTGAAAGTAATATTGAGATATATCACATTAGCAGTGACATAAGAAAAAAAATAACCACTATTGGGAAAAATCTTATAGGGGCTTTCTCCTTCAGTGGAGAGATTGGGTATTCTACTTTTAAAGTTAAAAAGCGAGGAAGAATAGTTTTAGAGCTGACCATTGAAGTTTTTCCAACAAAAATGGATTACAGAAAAGATTATTTTGAAATTATGAATGATGTAAATGATGAGATAGCTTCTTTAGCATTTGAATTTTTAGGTAAAACCTATCATAGTTCGGGCCTTTCTGATGTTAAACACCAAACAGCAGCGGAGTTTGTTAGTATTTTAAAGATTATATTTAACATCTTAGAAAGGGCTTTAATTCGTATTGAGAAAAATCCTAAACATATTATGTTAAATAGCGATGTGGTTAATAAATTTGAAAAAGCGAAGAGACCATCTAGAAATTCATTGAATTATTTAAGGAAGCATCCTCAGGTATTAGCGAAAAGTAGTAGGGGTTTTATAACCATTAATGAAGATAAATATATACCTACGCAGGTGCTAGAAAATAAGAAGATCACCACCATAGATATATTTGAGAATAGGTATGTAAAATATATTTTGAAATCTATAATAAAGAGGCTTTCTACTATTAAAAATATCCTTCAAATTAATAATAGAGCAGATAATGAATATTATACTTTAATATGTGATTTGAAAAAGAAGCTGGAGTTTCATTTGAATTCATTTTTCAAAAATATTGGTGAGTTAACTGGAAGAAAAAGTATGAGCTTAGTATTTCAGATGGCTCCTGGATATAAACAGGTTTATTATAATTATATGCTTTTGAAAAAGGGACTTACTCTAAGTGAGGACATTTATAATATAACTCCTAAAAAGCTTTGGAAGCTTTATGAAATATGGTGTTATATGAAGCTGCACAATATTTTAAAGGATATGGGCTATGAGGTAGAAAACTATGGAATTATTAGAGCAACAGATAATGGATTATCTCTTTCTCTAATTCAAGATAAAGAAGCTAGTATGACTTATTCTAATAATGAAGGAAAGAAAATAGAACTATGGTACAACAAAAGCTATTCAAAGCTACCAACTGTAAGCCAAAGACCGGATACAGTTTTGTGTCTTAAAAGTTCAGATAATGATGAAAGAATTTATATATTTGATGCTAAGTATAGGTTATGTGTAGAAGGTAATGTTATAGGTCCTATGGAAGACGACATTAATGTAATGCATAGATATAGAGATGCAATTGTTGAAGAAATGGGAGAAACTATGCAATTTAAATATAAAACCTTTGGTGCTTATGTTATGTTTCCATATAGTGATGAGAGTAAATTTTATCATCATAAATATTATAAAAGCATTGAAAGTGTTAATATAGGAGCTTTCCCTATGCTTCCAGGTAGCACAAATTTAATTAGAAAGCATTTAGAGAAAATATTATGTCTATCAACAATTGAAGCAAAGCAGGAAAGAGTTGCAGCTGATGAATTTGATGATTACGCAAAGTTCAAGCTTGAAAATGTTATGGTTGTTAATGTTAAAGATGAAGAGCATTTAAAGGCTTATGTTAAAAATAAGTTTTATCATATACCTGCAAGTAGATTGTCTAATGTTAGGCTGGGAGTTGCGTATTTAGCTTTTTATGAATCTAAAAAATCCTTTAGTGAAGGTAGCAGCGGCATAAATTTTTATGGAAAAATAAAAGAAGTTAAAAGGTACAAACGTTATATGTGCACCGACATCCCAGTTAAAAGAGGGAATGAGGAGGAGGAATATTTAAGGTTTGAATTAGAAGAGTTAATTGAAATTAATAATATTAAACCTGTGGAGTATGGAACGCAACTCATTACATATACTACCCTGTATTTACTTAAAAACGCAGGTAATATCCATGAGCTTAAACTTAAAGATAGGGATGAGATTGAACTTTATAAACTTTTGAAGAAAATTTCAAAGGAAAAGGGAGTAAAACTTCTGCGAAAAACTGACTCTTATGTTTTAGATGGGAAAGTTATTGAAATGCTTGGGCATGGGGAAGTTAGGGTTGATGGGAGGATAGTTGAGGCTATGGAGCTTGAGGGTGAGTGGTTGTAAAAACAACTGCAACCGATTGATAATCTACCGCTATATTTATAAAATATTTATTAAGTTATTAAAGCAACTAGTAAAAATCAAAAATATAAATTAAGTCAACCGATGATATTGATGCTTTTGCAGACGGTTTCAGTGCTTTATATAGATTATCCAAATTGCCAGACGCTGTCTGGCGAATTAGGCTGGTAACCCATGGTGAAGGAGGGGTATTTAGATAATATGAACTTTAAAAGCAATGAAAAAATTAAGAAGTTCTTATCAGATTTTGATAAGTTTATAGATTACATATCCACAAAAGATGTAACGATAGGAAAAGCAACTAAGTACATATCAAAGAAATATTTATTCGAAATTAATGAAATAATGAGTACTAAACAACAAGATGTTACAGCTAATAGTACTCAACCATCATATCCCATGATTTATTTGTTTTATAGATTGGCAGTAGAAAGCAAATTACTTTCAGAAGCAAAAATAAAGGGTGGGAGATTAGCATTAAAACCTACAGAAAGAATTGAAATGTTCAAAAGGTTAAATGAGGTAGAAAAATATATTTGTTTATTAGAGATATTATGGGTGGATTGTGATTTTGAAAAACTTGAATTTCAATCTTATAATGATTTAAATGTTTTGAAAGTTGTTATAAATATGGACATGTTTATGAGGAAAAAAGCAAATAAACGGATTTTAGTAAATGAATTTTCAAGGGATATAAGTACCATATTATTATATTTTTCTTATTTTGGAATTATGGATGTTTTGGAAGATGCTGAAGTGAAATCTAAATATAGTATATCGAAAATTTTCTTTGTGAAGGAAGTTATATTAACTTCAGTAGGCGAAAACATAATTAAAATATTAGATGAAAAAAGAAATTTAGCAGAGTGGAATATAAGCCACAGAAAAGAATATGGTGAATTCAATATAGAATTTGATGAAGAATTTTTTGTTCCATTCAAAGGTATATTTGAAGACGTAGAGCTAGAAAAAACACTGCCTAGAAGGAAAATTAAGTTTAAAGATGGGATATATACATTCAAAGTATCCTTAGATAAGGGAACTTGGTCAAAAATACAATTATCTGCACATGGTACTTTACATGATTTACATAACTTAATTCAAGAGGCATTTGAATTTGATAATGATCACATGTATTCATTTTTTATGGATGGAATACCATGGTCAAAAAATTCATTTAAATGTCCTTATGATGATGAAGGGATTAGTGCAGATGAAGTGGAGATTGGAGAGTTAGAGTTGATTAAAAAGCAAAATTTCTTGTATATATTTGATTTTGGTGAAGACTGGCGATTTAATGTAGAAGTTTTGGTAATTAAAAAAGAAGTTATTGAAGAATTCCAAGGTGAAATAATTGAAAGCAAAGGAGATTTACCACAGCAATATCCGGATTATGATGATGAGTGGTAAATTCAGTACATTGAAGTGAGGGACTCCAAAATTATTTACACACCCTTAGCAAATTTGCTCCTCTTAATAGCAACCTCAGTCGCTAGCTCTTTCGGAAAATGCTAATAAAATCCATTTCCAGGTAGGAAAAAAGGTTAGACAAACTATTGAAGAATTGGGTGGAACCATGCCAGAAGATTTACCAACTCCTAAAAAGAGTGTCAAGAAAATCGAAAAAGAACAGGAGAGGAAGTTGAAGGGTAATTAGCAATGATTTAACTTTCAGCTTGTGAGGAAATGTTAGAGATTTTAAAAAATCCACTGACCTCGCAGGTTACCATGCAAGCTACCATGCAAGCTGATGAAGAAGTAAAAGGCTTATTGGAGTATTGCGGAATACCAAGAACCAGAAGTGAAATGCAAGAATTCATGCATCTTGTTAATAGAGACTATTTCAGAAAGAACATTTTAAATCCTCTGATTAAAGGTGGTTTATTGATATTAACAATACCAGCTAAACCAACAAGTCCAAAACAAAAATATTATTCTAAAAAAAGATAATATCTCATAGTAATAATTTATAACAAGGCGATGACATCCAGTCATCGCCTAACTCATTATGTTTTCAATCTACCACATTATCATCCACCATAAAATCTACATCAACATTCTTCTCCCTAAGCTTATTTATATAAACCACTGCACATCTAAAAGTTTTTTTATTCTTTGGGTTTTCTTGCCTCACTGAAAAATTTACAGGTTTATTGTAGCATTTACAATATTGCATATTACTTAATTGTTTTTTGAAACTACTCAGTGGCAACACCTCATGAGTCACATTGTGTTCTCTACAGTACTTTACAAACCTATCGTAAAAGGATATATAATTAAGGCGAAGCACAAAATCTCCATCTAAATCTACCACTGCATCATAGTCAATATCTCTTAAAAGTTCATTATTAGCTGCCATACGATTCACAGTTTCAAAATTTTGTTCTATAACTGTTTTATTAGAAGAACCTCCATCTAATAAATCTTCATAAGCTCCCTTTTCTATTGCTGATAAAATTTCCTTAATAGCAAAACCAGTGCATCCCTCCATATTTAAATCTAAATCCTCAAATACCTTTTTAAGTAAAGCTATACCAATCATACAGTTAGCTATAGAGTTTTTAACTCTATCATTTTTAATATCATTGCCAATGTTTTTTTCTAAAATTGTACTATGAATTTCTTTGATTTTTTCCTCTTCCATTTTCAAAGCCTCCTTCAAAAGACTAGCTCCAAGTTTATTAAGTAAAATAGATTTTCTTTTTAATTTTTCTAGACTGTTTTTAGTTATTTCATCAAAATAGGAAGTGGCAAATATAACTCTAAGGCTCCTTCCTATATTAGCCGTTTCCTCGATGCCTACCTCTCCGGACAAAATCACTGAAGCTCTAGGAATAAAACTTCTATTTTTATCTAAGGTGGCTACTCCTTTTATACCTTTGTAGTTATCATAGGAATTCCTCATAACCCCTGATATTAAATCCACCTTATACTTACCTATTATGTGAGGCTTGTACTCTTCTAAAATAAGAGGTATAAAATTGCTACTGCTGGCAGTTTTGTTTAAGGCAAAGTCTGTACATTGCGCCGCATTTAGTATTCCATCTTCCATGCACAATATAGGCGTAATAATATACTTTACGGCACTACTTTTACCACTACTGCTTTCACCTTCTATTAAAAGATGGTTATATTGAATTTTGTTTTGTTTAAGTTTTTCTTTCAGAAACAAACCACATACATACCCTAATATGGATGCAGTATTTTTAAGTATACTAAATTTAAATAAAAATGGCGCAACTTCTAAAAGCTCTTCTTTTGTTATAGCATCATTCTTTAGAATGTTCGTATTAAGCTCGGCATATTGACTTTGCATAGCTATATCTAGCATGGCTTGTCCATCAGAATTTAAAGCACCATGCTCGGTCGCGAAGCACCACTGATTATTAATCTTATGAAAACCACTGAAGGTAACGCCTTTCCTTATTTCACGAGTTTTGCTTGAAATAATAAATTTTATATATTGAAGGTCCTCAACTCTACCTATATAAAAAGCCTTAAAGCTGTTTAGTGCTCTTCTAAAAGATAATACATCATCAAAATCGGAGCTTTTAAATGTCCTCTCGCCTATAACCCCTTCTTCCGTAACAATATGTCCTATAATTTGAGTATCTCCTTCATTTTCAATATAATATTTAGGATTAATAGTAAAATTAGAAATATTGATTATCTGCTCCTTATAATATTTGTAGTAGCAAAACTCACCTTCATAAATATTTCCTACAGGTTTGATCTGCTTTGCAACATCATCTACAAATGCTTCCTCTTGAGCATTAACTAAAGTAATTAATTGTTCCAGAGTGCCTCCATTTCTTATCCAATCTACAATATCCTCTTTAAGTTTTAAGCCTGGGAGTTCTATTATTTTTATAGATTTAGCCTCATTCTTTATTGCATTTAAAACATCATTTGCATAAGCCTTACCACTTTCATCATTATCAGGTAGGATTACTATATTAGCTCCCCTTAGTGAAGCAACATAATCTTTACTATAAGATGAAAACCCCCTAGCTCCAAAAGCAGTGGTAGTTGCAACTTGACCTAACTTGAAAATTTCATCTGCACATTTCTCTCCTTCTACAAAGAAAATAGTCTTATCATTTTTAATGCCATCTAAAACCTTGGGTAGCTTATAAATAATATGTCTTGTACCCTTTATTCCGAAATTCCAATTATTATTATCTTTAGTATAAGCCATAAAATCTTTTTTTCTTTTGCCATTATCCAACCACTCTCGTCTAGAAATCTTATATAATATAGCTCCAAGTTCATCCTCATAATAATAACTAGCTGTAGTCTCCTTGTGATAACTTAATGTAGGTTTAGGGTCTTCTGTTTCAATTTTAATATTATATTTTTCACTTAAAAATTTTATTCCATTGTGGAATCCCTCTATTCCTTCTTTATACGAGGCGGCAGTTAAAATATCACCTTTAGCTCCACAACTAAAGCAGTTCCAATACCTTCCACTGCTTCCTGGCACAATGGTTGCACTTGGATCCTCATCCATATGGCTATGTGCATTTTTATTAAAACATGTAAATTTTCTATTCTTATTTTTACTGCTATGTTCCATTATGTAATCTTTTAAATGATCCTGTATTTTGCGTATACTACTTTCTTGAATTTTACTTATCATAAATTTTTAAACCCCCTGATTACTTTTGTACGGCTTATTTCTAAGCATTATTTCACTTGAAACATTACAAAACACTTATGCCTTCTTACTTTTGTACGGCTTAGATCACTAAGCATTATATCTAATATAAATTTCTAGAAAATAATAAAGATTGCTTTTGTATTACACTTTCAGTAAATATATATGCCCTTGCGCAGAGTTTTGCGGTAAATTTGTTAAATTATTACGAAAATTTTTAAATTATAGTAATATTGTAACTAAATATGAGATATGTAATTAGCTTAGCTCATTGATATATAAGGGTTTGTAAGCAATTTACTTATTGCATTACAAATTTATCATGAGGGGGTATGTACCTTATTAGAGTTTTTAAAGTTTAATTCCCATTTATATAGGGTATTTTTATACTTATATCAATAAGGTATTTTTGTTTTTTTGTAATATGTTTTATATTTATGTTCCAATGTAGATATCTTAAGAGTTTGTGTGAATTACAAGATGTTGTAATAGATTGAAATAAATTGTTATGTGACGATAGATAGGATATATTAATTCAGTGTAATTAGTGAGATTTGTTTAAAAAAGGGTAAGAATATTTTTTTGAAAATGCACTAGTACAACCATACTTGGTATAAAACCTATACGGGTTATATGGATATGCATTTACAAAAACAACTATTAGCCAATACGAGAATAATAAAAGAGTACCAGAGATGAATGCTATTAGGAATTTTGTAGAATACTTTAATGTTTCATTAGATTATTTGTGAGTTAGTAAAAACAGAAACAGAACCTGAGTATTACAAATTGGATTTTATCTATACAAATTGGTATAATAAGAGAGTAGTAATTATACACAATAATAAAAGAACCATTAACTCACGATTGAAATCACGAGTGTGCATGGTTTAGTTATCAACTGAAAACTGGGGCGAGATAGTCAAAATACATTATGCGGAATGTTTACTGATGGAAGACGGATCTGTAGGACTTGCAAAATATGAATTTGAAGAAATGAATAAAACATATGGGGTTATGAATTATCTTAGTAATAGTGAAAAAGAATATATAGAAATGGATGAGCCAGATAGAGTAACATCTATACAATTTGCATGGCAATATGAAAGATGTGCTGTATTAATATGGTCTCTTGGATTTATAGAATTAAATCCACCAACTGAAATTTGTAATGTTCGTAAAATTGCCGAAGTATTAAGAGGCTATAATTCTACATAAGGGGGGTGATTAATTTGAGGAACATTATTAGTATAATCGCTTTTTTAATATTGGTAGTCTTTATTTTTCAGGATTATCTTAGAGAGAAAAAAAATACAAACTATTAGTAATACTTACGGGGTTTATATTAACGTTTTCTAATAAATCATTTGTAGGAGCTATTAGTAAAACATTAGAAAATACAATAATGGTAATAATAGCCATACTAATTATCAGCATTTTCTATTTAATAATAAAGGATATTATAGAAAAAAGAAACAGTAAGAAATAAACTTTTAGTAAGGCGATGACATCCAGTCATCGCCTAATTCATTGTGGTATTTACTGAAATTAATGCATATATTTTTCTAGCAATTCATAACATCTGTCTTTTGTTATCTCAACAAGCGAAATACTATATACAAGTGGTTCCATAGTTCCACCTTTGTATTTTAACGAATCTTTTTTAGCTTTAGCGTCTCTATCTGATATCCATTGAATTTGTTCACTCTGCAAATTTTTCATATCGCTTGAGGATAGTTGTTTTTTCAATTCACTATAAATTTCATTTAAAGCAGCATCCCACTTCTTGTATTTTTCATCAGCGGCCTCTCTCATGTCCATTGTCGTTCCAGCTTCTTTTTCTTTTAAATACGCTAATCCTATTTCAACATTATCTAATTTAGTTTTATATTCTTGTTTTTTACTTTCTTGTTTTACTGTATTGTTAGTTACTATTTCAGATTTTAAAGCATTTGTTTTATCTGATTTATCTTCCGATTGTGGAACTTTTGGATCAACAGAAGTTGAAGCTGAATTAGAAGAAGTAGCCTCTGGCTGAGACTTAGCAATAGTTTCGACTTTTGGCTCATTATCACCTTTATTGCTGTTAATATTTGTACTAAGAGGATTAGGTGTACTTGAACATCCTACAGCAAGTACCAAACATAAAGCTGTAATAGTACATATAACTGATTTTTTATGAAATAATGAAATCATAATTATTCTCCTTTTACTATATTTATTTGAGAAACCTAGAGTACCTATTGCTAAATTTGTTTTAGATACAATTTTAATCATATTAAGAATTGTCTGCCCATATTCTCTAACTTCCCTAGAACTTAAAACTGTAAGTGCAGTTGCATCGCATGCTACTTCGCAATCCTGCTTAAATTGATAAAGGGAATACCAAATTATTGGATTGAACCAATAAATAACTTGGAGAATCATAATAACTACATTTACTATTAAGTCTTTCCTTTTTATATGGGTTACTTCGTGTAAAAAGACAAATTTAAGTTCTGCAGTGGACAGTTTATTAATAATACTTTCTGAGATTAATATTTTAGGCTTTATAATTCCATAAACAGCAGGTGATTTTAAATAATGTCCATAAATAACATCTATTTTTGAACTTACTTTAAGCCTTAATTTAGATTCTTCTAGTATTTCATTAATATCCTGCCTTTTGCAATGAGGGCTTTTCTTTATACTGATTGATAACATTATATTTATAAAAATTATATATGTTAGAACTGATAAAGCACCAATCATCCAAATTAAGGCCATGGTCTTAAAATTAAACACTAATTTATTATTTACAACTGTCGGAGTTTTATAATTATCATTAACTGCAGTAGTTGCTTGCGTTTTGTTAGTATTTACTTTTAAATCTTCACCACTTGAGATATTATGTAATACTATTGAAGAGATATCATATTTTTGAGATTCAGTATTAAAATAATTAAATGGATTTAATAGGTTTTGAAAATCCAAAGGAATTATTAGTTTGAGTAGAAGCAAAAACCAAATATAGTAATGAATCTTCGCACTAAGTTTTTCCTGAAAATAGTCTTTATAAGCAAAATAGCAATTGTTAAAATGCTTCCCATTATAGAAATTAATATAATTTGTTCAAACAAGCTAGTTAAATTAATGCTGTTTTCTGTTTAAAAAAGTAAGAATAGCCATCATTCCGTTGTATTAACTTGCAATATTTGTGACTTATACCTTGAACTACAGCATCTTTCCCTTGAATATTAAAATATCCCGATGTTCTACATGCCACTCTACCAGTATAGATACCTATCTTCCTACCTTTAGTTACTGCAGCTTTAACTATATCTCCAGTTTGAAACCCAAAATATGTTTTCTGTCTTGGTAAATTTTTAGTTATTATTCCACAGGCATTAGTTCTACCTCTAAAGTGTGAACCTCTACCACAAGATTTTATAGAAAATACATTATTTGTTTTAAATTTAAAAGATTCCGGTACTTCTCCTACACATAATGCATCATAATAATGTTCCTTTGGTATTTTCAAAGTTATTCTATTGAATTTAGTTCTGCCACCAGTAGCTAATTCTAGACTATTAGTTATAGTTTTTAAATCATTTACTAATGTCCATCTATAACTATTTACCCATGCTGCGTATCTTTTATTTATTAATGGCTTGCCCGTTGTTAAAATCTTTTCAATTCTAGTTATTCTAGCTTTATTTAATGAATTTGTTTTAGATTGTTTTAAAGTATCTAGCCATTGAAATAAATTCAAACTACCTTTTTCATTATTACAAGTGTGACAAGCTAAATTCAAGTTTTTAATACTTTTAGAACCACCATTGTATTTAGAAATCATATGTTCTACCTCAAGTATTTTATCTTTTGATTCACCACCACAATATTGACATGTATGCCCATATTTTTCTAATAGATATTCACGTACCTCATAGCCTAAAAGAGTACCTTGCTGATATTCTACTGATGATATATTTGGGTTATCCATAAGTTGTGTATCAAATTTAACTGATTCTACTGAAACAGATGTTATTTTACAAAGCTTACTTAGTTTTTTAACTAGATTTATTATATTTAATTCTATTGATTTTACTGAAGGTGGTAGCCAGCCCTTATCACTTGGTGTTGTAGCTTGATATTTACTATCACTCTTTAAATAGTGATTAACAAACTTACACTTTCTATATCTAGTTTCACGTTGTCTACGATTACGTCTAGCACCACTTCTTGTTATTAGATTAGCTACTATTTTATCCCCTCTGTGCTCAAGTTCTGCAAGAAATACTACATCTGTATTGTTTTCTAATATAGCAACTCCTGTTACTTTTGAGCCTGGATCTATTTTAATTTTACATTCTTTAATATTAATGACTTCTAATTCAGTTTTTAATCTTATAGTGAATGGATATATTTTGTGTACTAACGCATAGCCTTGCTTTAAAAGTACTCTAGCTTTTGAGTTTGTGCACATATTAAGTGTTTTCTTATGTTTACTTAATACAAATACCATTTTAAAAATCCTCCTACAATTTAAGAATCCTTCCGTGCGGAAGTAACGTGGTTACAAGAACCATCTCTCCTCGGCAATGTTATCTTGACTTTATGATAAAAGCACTTGGTTTTAAATATATAGCTTACACCATATATGTTCCCTCAAAGCCATGTTTAGACTTCTACCCATAGTTTAAAATACTGGAGAAGCATATTACTCTATGATGACCAAGATAACGTAGTTTACACTTATACCTGCTCAATCAAACTTCCACCGATGATATAAGCCTAACGGCTCATGCCTTCGACTTCAGTCGAGGGTGATTGACTACTTTATACTTTTATTAAGTAACTTTTGTAATTCTTCAATTTCATCTTTAGACAATTTCTCATTTTTAATAAAACGAGTATATTTCCTCAGTATAATGACAGCAGGCATCTATTGTTTTGCTAAATAAATCATACGATTCATCTAAGATTCCCATTTTTTCTATAGCAAATACATTTATAACTTTATGATCGTCTAATTCAAAAAAATCATCTACTTTAGTAAGTTTAAAGTTCCATCTAAATTGTAAATATATAGGTTCAAACATTTCACTCCCTACAAATTTTTTTAAATTTCTAAATATAAAGCATCTATAGATAAGTTTAGCATAAAATGGGTGAATGTAAAAGGTAATGCGCCATTCTATGGAAACAAGATAAATTTGCATTATTTCCACCAATTTTACAATACTATATAATAAATAGTGTAGAATAAAATAGTAGATAATAGTCAAAGTTAAATATTGAGGATGTGATACAATGACTAAGAAAAAAATGAAATTAATAGATGATAATTTCATCATGTCTCCAAAATATGACATTGTATTTAAGTATATATTTGGAAATGAAAAACATAAAGACTTACTAATAGCACTATTAAGTGATGTGTTAGGTGTTCCAGAAGAAGAATTTGAGGGAATAGAAATAATAAATAGTGAACTACTAAAGGACTTTAAGGAAGATAAAAAAGGGATACTGGATGTACGAGTAAAAACAAAAAACAGAAGATAAAACAGGTTATAGGTTGACGGATATAATTGAGGTACACTTCTTGGAGATCGCAAAACTATTTGATGAAGACATTGAGAAAGATGAAAATGATCCAATAGTTCAGTGGATGGAATTCTTAGATGCAAAATCGAAGGGAGAGATGGAGATGTTAGCAGAAAAAAATAAGGACATGAAGAAAGCTTATGGCTTATTGCAAATAATAAGCAAGGATAAAAAGGCTAGAATGTTATATGAAGCTAGGCAGGCAGAAATTAGCGACCAACTTACTAGGATAAAATCAGCAGAGGAAAAAGGAATAGAAAAAGGAGCAACTGAGAAAGCGATAAAGGTAGCAGAGAAAATGATAATAAAAGGCCTTTCTATGGATGATATAGCTGAAATAACAGAGCTTACAGTAGAAAGGTTAATTGAAATAAAGCATAATATGGTGCATTAAAACCATAGTGAGCATAATTAAAGAAAAATATCCACCGCCAGGGTAAGTTGAATTTTATCCAGGCGGTTTTTTATTATAATTTAAATTATTAATATCCAATATTTTAATTGTCACGAGATATTACTTGACTTTCCTGTGCAGGAAATAGTTTATGATATAAATATAGAGGTGATACAGTGTATAAAATAGGAGAGTTTTCAAAAATAACAAATCTAAGTGTTAAGGCTCTACGATATTATGATGAAGAGAATATTCTTAAACCTTCTTATCGGAGTGAAGAAAATTCATATAGGTTTTATGACGAAAATGAGTTTAAGAAGGCAGAACTAATTGTGATGTTGCGTGAACTGAATTTTTCGATTTCTGAAATTAAAGATGTTATAAGTATATATCAGGATAAAGCTGATATAGCCTATATATTAGAAGAAAAGAAAGATATAATTAAGAAGAAGATTATGGAAGAAAAAGCATTGCTGAAAAAAATCAACCTCTATATTAAACCAAAATTATTGGAGGGTGATATTGTGAATTATAAAATTGAGATAAGGGATATTCCGGCTGTTAAAGTGGCATCTATTAGGTATAAAGGTAAGTACAGTGATCTTGGTATGTATATCAGTAGAATATACAAAGCAATAAAAAGTGCTGCAAAGGGTCAACCTTTTAGTTGTTATTATGATGGTGAGTATAAAGAAGAAGCAGCAGATATTGAAGTCTGTGTTCCTATATCAAAACAAGTTAGTGACCCCATCATTACTACAAAAGAATTACCGCAAATCAGTGCTGTTTTCACAAGACATACAGGGAGTTATGAAAGTTTAAACATGGCATATAAAGCTGTTTTTGACTATGCGCAGGAAAACAACATTAACTTCTTAATACCATCCAGGGAAATATATATCTTATATTCCGCTGAATGAATTTCAAAACTAATTATTTACTAAAAAGATATTTATTTACAATTATTTACAAAAAGGATTTTTTAGTTTTATGTCGAATATATTCATAAAATACTTTTTGAAGGTGAGTAAACTTATGGATATGAATGATATGTTATCTATTGATATGGAAATGTACTATGATTGTAAGATGAATTTTATGGTTGGCCTTTGCGAACAGCTCAAGTTGTCAGAAGTGTTCAACTTAAATTTGGAGAAAAGTTTAGGAAGAAAGACTGATATCCCTTACGGGATAATGGCTGAGATGATGATTGTAAATATTTGTGATGACCATCATCCACTATATCTTTTAAATGAATACTATAAAGAGAAAGATCTTGAAGGAATATTTCATTGTCCTATAGATTTAAGTCAAATTAATGATGATAGATTTGGTAAATTTCTAGACGCGTTTTATGAAGCTGGACCAAGGAAAATTTTCGGAGAACTAAGTGCTCAAGCATTTGCTAATTATGGGATAAAAGTAGTAAATATAAATTATGACACAACTTCAAAGGTAATGTGGGGAACGTATGAAACTGAAGAACTTAAGCAAGGGGTAATATCAATAGATTTTGGTCATAGTAAGCAGAAAAGGCAAGATAAAAAACAAATTAAAATGGGTATAGGCGTAGCCAACGGGGTTATAGTTGATGCAAAGGTATTATCAGGAAACAAAGATGACAAAACATACAACAACGAAACACTCGAAGACGTTGAAGGTGTTCTTAGAAGACTTAACATTTCCACCGAAGATTTTCATTATATAGCAGATAGTGCACTTTTTACAGCAAGAAATTTGAAAAAAGCAGAAAGTAGAAATATTAAGCTTATAACAAGGATGCCTGAAACTACAACACTTGCAAAAGAATGTATACGAGAAGCTCTCGATCGTAGATCAAAAATGAGTGAGATAGAAATTCAAACATCACAAGGTAAAGCAAGTAAATATTATGTAATAGAACAAGATTGTACTTATGAAGGTACTAAATTAAAATGTGCAGTATGTTACTCTGTAAATCTTGAAAATATTAAGGAAAGAACAATTGCGAAGCAAGTAATTAAAGAAAAAGAGGTATTGCGGAAACTTTCAAAAACATATTTAAAGACAGCTTTTGCATGTGAAGAAGATGCTAATAAAGAAATTTTAAGATTGCTTAAAAGGGACTTAAAAAAAGTCAAATATCACAATGTAAGTATGCAAATACTGGTTACAGAAAAAAAGAAAAAGGGTCGCCAACCCAAGGATATAAGTAAAGTTGAACATATAATGGAGCATTTTTTACAAATAGAGATAAATGAAGATAAAGAAAAAATTCAGAAAAACTTTGAGCAAGCCTGCACATTCATACTTTGTAGTAATGATCTTACCTTAAAAGCTGAGGATTTACTTAGGGAATATAAAACACAAATCGGAGTTGAAAAAAAGTTTCAGCAGCTTAAATCGCCTCACTTTGTTAATTCGTTATATTTAGAAACACCGGAGCGTATAGAGGCACTGACGTACCTTATTTTAATATCAATGATGATACTTTCTGTTGCTGAACATGTGGTAAGGCGAGAAATGAAAGCAGAAGGTGCAATTATAATGTTAAACGTCAAATTATAACTAATTGAAACGTCATTTTATTTCTATTGCTAGTAGGTGATTTACGTAAGGTTTTCCCTATAAAATCACTTTATCAATAAGGAAAATTCACTTTATTAGTATAATTTCCTTTAGCCGGAAGGCTACTTTTATATAAAAAATGTGTAGCAATAATAGCTACTCAAGCATGTTAGTTTAAATCAATATGTTCAGCGACAGATTGTAGGGCGTGAGCCACAGTTATCGCATCTACTTTGTTCATAATTTCACATAAGCGTTCAGAATTCCAAAACAAATCGTTTAAGGTAGAAAGATGACATCCTACATCATAATCGGGAATACAAGCAAAATTGCCATAATTTGTTTTGCCTATAACTACAATAAATCCACTTCTACTTTCAATCTTAAGCTCGTAATGACTTCCGAATTTAGTTAATTTAGTTATCATCCCAGACCAGTTTTCTATTTTTTTACCCGTTTTCATTGTACACTCAAATTTAATTAGCATGGACAATCCTCCTCGTATAAAAATAATTTGTGGTTAACGAAGCGATAATTCATTGGCGGCAGCCATTATTGTGTTGGTGTCAATCGCTGTTTTTTCGTGCTGTGCACCTATTATCAAAGCCTTTGTTAATATCATATTTAGACGTCTTATAGAACCAGTGCAGCTGCTATATGCAGCTAAAATGGAATTATCATCAATTATTTTAGAAGAAGCACATGCTAGTGACAGTCTAGAATGAATGTATTCTATAGCCTCAGTCTCTGAAAGGCCTTCAAAATCATAATTTATTATGATCCTTTGTTTTAATGCTTCATGTATCTGTTTTTCTAAGATGTTATTAAGTATAGGGTGACCTATCAAAACTAGTGAAAAACAATCCTTTGAGTCCATAGAAAAATTCATGAGTAGTTTTAAATCCTTCAATATATCATTACTCAAATACTGTGCTTCATCCCATACAAGTATGTAATGAAGGTGTTTGTCACTGCTCATGCTTTCCATATAGTCTTTTATATTTTTAAACATATCTGATTTGCGAGAGGAAGGTTCAAGTCCTAAGGAGATACAAAACTGACGATAAAACTCAGCAGTAGTTACGGTAGTAAAGCAAAGATAAATAACCTTTGTTAAATTTGAATTGACTTTTTTCGCGAAACATCTTAAAGCAAAAGTTTTTCCTGACCCAGCCGAAGCCGTAAATAACCCGATGCCTCTAGTTTCATTAAGATAATCAAGCCATTCACTGTCAGATACTGTTTTTACATGAGCTAAATCGTTTTTATATCTATCAATAGGACGCTGCTTTGTAGAAGAATGAACAGTTATGTTATGTTTATTAATATAGGTGAATAATTCATCATTTAGCTCCGCTAAGGAGGAAATGGATTCTACATCCAAAGCATTTAGCCATCTACTTTTTAATGTTCTGAAATTCCTTTCAATTTTTCCTTTTGAAGCTCCATCTCTTACCATCGTGTGCAGTTCTACTATTCCAAGAGAGCCACATATAAGACTTAGTTGCTCATTTCTGTATGGAGAACCATTATCCAAATAAAGTTTTTTTGGAATTCCATACCTGGCTACAGCCTCTTTAAGTACCTTCTGAAAGTTATAAGAATTATCATTGTAAAAGAATCTACCGCCTACTATTAGCCTAGATTTATCATCTATTAGCATAATTACGTATGTACGCTTGCGTTCACCATTTTCTGTTATAAATGGTCCGTAGCAAGTGTCTCCTTGAACCATTCCAGTTGCAAACTCTTCTTCAAAAGCTTTTCTATCTTTCATGTTGATACATCTAGCAGATCTAAGATCATTATTCTTTATAAACCTCTGAACTGTTGAAATTGATACATCCTTTTCTTTAATAAAGCCATCTTCGATGAGTTTAAAATATATAAGTGTAGCATTAATTTTAGGAAAGTTGTTTTTTAAAGTGTATATCTGTTCTATGGCCACATCACTTAGCTTTCTAGTTTGACCTATATCGCTACGCGTCTTCGGAAGAAGGGCATCAAAACCAAATCTATTATATTCTGATTCCCAATTAGAAATAGTTCCTGGGCTATACAAAACTGAACTACCGTTAGGTAATTTTACAGGGTTAATAGAAACACGTCTATAATAAGCAATTTTAGAGTGCTCAGTAAAAGTATTATTTATAGCAGGGGCTATTAATGCTAATCTAATAGCTGCTATTTCGATCATTTCTTTGTTATTCATTTATAATCACCTCTAGAAAAATGGTATCACATTGGTATTTCAATGACCATTATCGTATTAAGTGGTAGGTATAATTTAAAATGAAGAAAATATGGTTATAGTTAAATTACGACGTTCCTTGAAAAAACGATGAGCCATTTTGTTTGAAAAATTGTATTATGAAGTCCTCAAGTTCATCAAAGGAACTATTTATGATATGCTGTACAAAACTTAAGTTTGAAATGAGCTTGTCCTCTAAAAGTCCAAGCCATATCTGTTTATGTTCTTTAAACTTCTTTAAAATTCGATAGAATGTAGATATAGCAATGCAATAATGTTCACACATAGCTTCTACAGAGTGATATTTATGTACAAAATAGTCATAGATGAGGTACACAGTGAAATTAAAACTAAATGACATATACGGCACAATTACCGAAGGTAGGAGGGTATGGGTACGTTTACACGAAGAACAAATATATCTAGAAATGATGATTATATTATCTTGAGCGACATTATTATTATTACTATTATTATTATTATAAGTCACAAGATGGCGTTTGTAAGACGCAAATGGAGATAACGCATGTTTAGCGCCACAAAATGGACATACTAAAGTCTCTATATTAACAGAGCTTACATATCTATTAAAGGCAGTTATCTCATTTTCAAAAGAAATTTGCTTAAAACACTTGCATAATTGTAAATTTAATCTTATCATAATAGTAGTTTTATAAGAGTTTTTAACTCTTATTTTAAAGGGAGAACGTTGCTTTGGATGGCTGGGGTTCTCCCTTTTCCTTTCTCTAGTTTTAATAATAAGCATAAATTAAGCTCCTGATGATGTCAAGTCATTAGGAGCTTTTGTCATAGAAATAATGTGCTTATTAAAAAAGCAATTAATAACTAGATAATTATTAATATTATAGTTATAATTTGACTTAGGAATGCAGTTCTATAAAGCTATATTTTGACGCACTACATTATAATAGGGCCTGGCGGCATAAAAATGAAGCAACCATCTTTAGTAGCAATATTAGGTGTTTTTAACACAGGTCTAGGTGTTAAAGTGATTACTTTTGAAGGTAAGAAGTATCGTTCTTTGGCTCGTCCAATTTCGGAAAGTCATAAAAAACTGCTGAAATATCTGGGTATATCTGAACGAGTGTTTTACTGGAATGAATAAAAACAAATGGTTTTTCTATCTTTAATATTATTTTTAAGATAATATTCTAACGTTCTATTGTTAATGATTTAGAATTTATATGTAACACAGAAAAAAATATAATAATCTTTATCATATAAAATATGTAAATATTTAACACTATTCTCTAAAATACCAGTTAAAAAATCCTTAAAATTAAATATAAGGATTTTCTAATACATTGTGCGGAGTATAAGATATATAAAGGGGCCTGGAATGATATTTAAAGGTAATCCCAGTAACTATATTACTGAAATTATTATTCCAATTAAAAAGGAGGCGTAAACCATGATTGTAGAGAAGATAGACTATAAGAAAAAATATAAGAATTTGTATTTACCAAAGCAAAAACCAATGGTGGTTGATGTACCTGCTATGACATTTATCATGGTTAATGGAAGTGGTAACCCTAATAACGAAGATGGGGAATATCATAAGGCAGTGGAGCTACTATATGGATTGGCTTATACAATAAAGATGAGTAAGAGGAATGGTTGTGAGCCAGAAGGTTACTTTGATTATGTCGTACCGCCGCTAGAAGGATTATGGTGGTTAGAAGATGATAATATGGATTTCACACTAAAGGACAAATATCTTTGGACTTCAATGATAAGACAACCAGAGTTTGTTACTAAAGAGGTGTTCGAATGGGCATGTGAAGAACTTAAAAGATGCAATTTCAACTGCTTACCCCGATGGAAGAATACGTAGGCATCATGAAATTTATTTGTCAGATCCAAGAAAAACATCACCTTAAAAGTTAAAAATGGTCTTAAGGCATCCGGTTGTTAAGGTGGATTAAGTACATTTATAAAATACAAAAGGGGAGTTCAATTTGTGAACTTCCCTTTCAAAATATATCATATTTAATTTTAAATTAAGTAGAGCATAGCCATTATTTTTCAATTAAAGTATTCATCTGTGTCTTTTACATATATTAAAGACCTCTTACTTATAAAATCGTACTATCCTCTATAAACTGTGGAAATTCAATTTTAGCCATTGGACTATCCCCTTTCTATTAGCAATTAATTTTGTTAATCTAATGAAAGTTAATAAGTTTGTGGAATTACTTCCACACTTTTGGAGTGATTTGAATTTTCTTCATTTGGTATGAGCTAATAATAACATAATAATAAATGTTTGTAAAGATATATTTTTAATTAATAACAAATATCGGTTAATTTATAATTAAAAGATGCTTATATATTTTAATATAGTAATATATTATAATGAAACTAATACTAATACTAATACTAATACTAATATTAATATTAATACTAATACTAATACTAATACTAATACTAAAATTATAGGAATCTATTTGTAGGTTCTTTTAAAATTAAGTAGAAGGAGAATAATGATATGAAAAAAAATAAAATACTATTAAATAAACGTTCAAAAAAAGACAAACAAAATTCGTTACTTAATAAAATAGTGAAAGTATCACAAAAGGCGGGAATTAATGTAGTATATGCAGGGTTATTATTATTCTATGTTTTACAAAAACCATTTGTTCCAAAATGGGCAAAGGCAACAATAACTAGTGCTTTGGGCTATTTTATTTTTCCGTTAGATGTAATTCCAGACATTACTCCAGCTGTTGGATATTCAGATGATTTGGGCGTATTAGCATTAGCGATAGTAGCTGTAGCTATGTTTATTGATGATAAGGTTAAGAAAAAATCGAAAGCAAAACTAAAAAGCTGGTTTGGAGAATATGAAGAAAGTGTATTGAAAGATATAGACAATAGGATTGATGGAAATCATAAATAACAAATTACTCAAACTCTATGGAGGACAATTTTGAGGCATCCACTTTAGAGATTATACTATTTATAAAATACAAAAGGGGAGTTCAATTTTATGAACTTCCCTTTCAAAATATATCATATTTAGTTTTAAATTAAGTAGAGCATAGACATTATTAATTAATTAAAGTATTCATCTGTGTCTTTTACATATATTAAAGACCTCTTACTTATAAAATCATACTATCCTCTATAAACTGTGGAAATTCAATTTGAACCATTGGACTATCCCCTTTCTATTAGCAATTATTTGAGTTAATCTAATGAAAGTTAATAACTGTGTGGAATTACTTCCACTTTTCTTGGATTGATTTAAATTTTCTTTCTATGTTTATGAACTTATAATAACATAATAATTTATGTTTGTAAAGACTTATTTTTAATTAATAATAAATATTGATTAATATATAATTAAAAGATAAACCTAAACAGTCACCAGATATAGTTAATTAATTACATATTACATTTATTTAATAAAAAACAATTATTTAGAAGGAAACAGCACTCAAATGAAGAATATGTATATATAAGATTATTTAAAGGAGGTCAAATAAATGTCAAAATTAGAAATGCCAAAAGATAAAGATGAAATAAAGAGACAAATTAAAACATTACAGGCCCAATTAGTTTTAGATGATAAAAAGAGAGATAGCAAAAATAAGCAAATACACCAAAATGAAATTAAAGCCCTTAAAAAAGCTTTAAGCGATAAATAAGAGATATTAATTATTATTATAAGTTATATAGATAACATAAATGAAAGAAAAGGATTAAGGCATTAAAGCTTTAATCCTTTTCTTTTTACTAAAAATGAGTCTATATTAAACAATTTCACGATGGTCACACATGTTTCTTTATGGTACCCCGGCTCAAATTTATGGATTTGAAAAGTATTAAAGGAAAACAACAGGCTTGTGTTGAATTAATATACAATAAATATTTTAATCATAAGTAGGTTGGGGCAAGAAAAGATGGTAAAAGAAGAGTTAGTTATACTCCAAAAGAAAGTTGGTATGCTAAGAGTTGAGGGGAAATATAAAGAAGCTATTGAGAACTGTTATGAGCTTATTGAGAATGGAAAGCAACTTAAAGATTATAAAGCTCTTTTAGTTGCTTATATGAATTTGGCCGCTTCATACTATTGTATTGGAGATATGGAAGCAACATTTAATAGCATTGAGAGTCACAAACAAATTTGTGATAAACATGGTGACGCGGAAGATATATTAGGTTCATATAATGTTTTATTTTTGCTTTATGATTATAACAAAGATTTAGATATGGCTAAGAAAACACTTGATAAAAGTATTGCTTTAGGCAAAAAATTAAACAAGTACAATATAATCAGCAATGCGTATGCTAATTATAGCCATATATATCAACTTGAGGAAGACTATGAACAGGCATTAGAAATGGCAAATATGGGTCTTGAAATGGCAAAACTGCATAAGCCGGTTACTCCAATTTTAGAACTAAGGGTTAAGTTAAATATTGCTAAAGCACTTATAGAGCTTGGAAACTTTGAAGTTTCAAAATCATTAATCGAAGAAATGATAAATGATTCAATTTTAGATTCTTTTATAAGAGAAAAAACGCAATGTTACCATCTGCAAGGGGTATTTTACTATAAACAACAATTATATGTCAAAGCATTTGAATCTTTTTCACAGTCAAAGATATTAGTCGAAAGCTACAAAGATCTTTATTTATTAAAGGATATTCAAAAACAAAGAAGTAAGTTAGCCGAGCTTATGGGTGATATTAATTTAGCTTATAATATTCAAAAGGAATACATAGCACTTCTCAGCGATATTAGTAAAAGTGAGTTGGAGTTGGTAGCAATAAAGCTTCAAATTAAACATAGTATGACTCTCATGGAAAAGAAGGCTAATACTGATTATTTAACTGGTATTTATAATCGTAGTTATATGGAAACTACCGTAAATGGATTTTTAAAGCAAGCACATAAAGACAATGAAAGAATAATATGTATGGTATTTGACTTAGATGGTTTTAAATCTATTAATGACGAGTATGGTCATCTCTTTGGGGATGAAGTTATAAAGCAAGTCAGTGAAGCTTGTTCAAGTATGCTTAGAGAAAATGATATATTTGCCCGTTTTGGTGGAGATGAATTTGTTATTATATTAAAAGGTATGACACTAGAAAACGGAGAAAAGAAAGCTGAACAAATTTTGAATATTGTAAGAAACTTAAATATACTCAATGATGGAAAACGTATTCCAATTACAATTAGTATTGGAATTACAGATAATTTGACTTGCGCTGCAATGTATTTTAATGAATTATTTAATGTTGCAGATTTAAGACTGTATAAAGCAAAGAATAGTGGTAGAAATTGTGTTTGTGCGGTTAATTAAGCATTATAGTAAAGGTGACCTAAAGGGTAATCTAAATAGAAATCAGAGGTATATTGGAAGAATATGAGCAGGACAAAAATTAAAGTTGTGAATTATAATTCATAGCTTTCAGTATTTTTTGTTGCTATATGTTTAACATTTTCATATAGATATTCTTTAGTAGCAGTGCGTCTTTCTCTACTAATGGGCCTTCCAAAATTACACATCCACTAACGTTAAAGTCTCTTAATGCCTTCAAACAAGCTGTATAGTTAAAGTCGCTCTCTAATAAGGGTAAATGCTTTCTCTCTCCTTTTTCACTATAATCTATGCCACCCATGTGAATATGTAAGTCATCTAGTGCAGGCCGTCCTAGCATATCTAACACGTATTGCAATATTTTCGAAAAGTCCTTGTAGCCTTTTAGACTACCATTTCCTCTTGCATGAATATGAGAGAAATCAATGCATAATTTGCACGAACTAACTTCCCTGCAAAGAGAGACTAATTCCTCTAGTGTCCCAAACTGGGTGCTCTTACCCGTAGTTTCTAGCCTATAATCGACTCCCTTGTATGGAAGCTTTAACAAATTCTTTTTTATAGTATTATAGGTATCTTCCTTTGAGTCATTCAAATAATAGCCTGGATGAAATATTAAACTTTTTCCCTTAACTTCTGATAATCCTTCCATGGCTTTTATTATTCTTGCCATTGACTGTTCTTGTTTTTCACTTTCATGGGCATTTAGATTTATATAATGTGATCCGTGAGCAGATAGATAAACATCGTTTTCTAATTTAGTTTTTAATATGATATCTTTATTTTTAGCTGTTACATTAACTGATCTCACGAAAAGGAGTTCCATGGCATCAAGCCCTATGGATTTTACATATTCAATTCCAGATGCGTAATTGAATTTACGGGATCCATCGCCAATAGGAAGTCCTGATATTCCAAATAAAAGTTTATTTTCATTACCCAACATTAAATTTATTTTTTTATTGGAGGTCAAGTTCCCCACATTTGAATCCTGAGTAACATCTAATAACATACTGTTTTTTCTCCTTTGATTTTAAATTTTAGTCATGGTTAATATAAGTGTTGTTGATAATATGATGATTGTATTAAATTAGTTCTTTGACCTTTTAAAGCAATTTATAATTTCTACACTACTCATATTATCCCATCCTCTTATGTTTTTTATGTTTTAAAGCTATTAATATTTATGTCTATACCAATGATGGCATTAGTTGTAGAACCTCACTATTCAGGAAAATGCAAATTTCTACATCAATACATAATCGAAAGACATGAGCTATGAAAAATAATATCAAAAAAAATATATTGCTTTGGAAATAGAGTATTAGGAAAAACTATGAATGCTAGTATGTGAATACTTTGTAGTATTTTAGTTGGAGATGAAATTTTAAAGTAATGTCTATTTGTAACAGTGTAGAATAAAATGTAATATTCTGATAAAATAAAGTTAGGGTAGGACTAGATGATTTAGCTGAAATAACAGAGCTTACGGTAGAAAGATTATGGTGAAAAACTATAATTATAGGGGGTAAGGTTATGAATAAGAAATATATACTATTTTTCTATGAAGCAGAGGATAATTCAGGGTGAAATACCTTTTGAAGTAGAGCAGCAAATAGTAAGAGCAATTAATAAAATCGGAGTAGAAAATACTATGCAGTAAGATCAAGTGCTACAGCAGAGGATTTGGAGTTTGCTTCTTTTGCAGGTCAGCAGGACACATATCTTAATATCAAGGGAGAAAAATCACTACTTGATTCTGTTAGAGATTGCTGGGACTCATTATTTACAGATAGAGCATGAAAAAGTTTATATGTCAGTTGTTATTCAAAAGATGATAATACCAGAAGTATCTGGTATTATGTTCACAGCCGACCCCGTATCGGGTAACAGAGGAATAATATCCATAGATGCTAGTTATGGGTTGGGGGAGGCACTTGTATCAGGACTTGTATCTCCGGGATATTGAGTGGTGTATGGAAAACAATGAAAGCCTTATAGAACTTATTAATCCTCGGAAAGAGGAATATCTACATTTTAGAAAATTAAGTGAGCCACGTGTTCTAACAAGTGATGGTGAAGAAATTAAATCAGGCTATAAAAGGGATAATATACCAGAGGGCGCATTGGTGGCCACACCTGTATCTTCAGGGGTAATAGAAGGAATAGCAAGAGTAATCACCGATCCTTCAAAGGCATTTATAAATAAAGGTGAAATACTGGTTGCACCCTTTACAGACCCAGGTTGGACACCATTATTTATTAATGCAGCAGCCTTAGTTATGGAAATAGGAGGTCTTCTTACTCATGGAACAGTAGTTGCTAGAGAATATGGAATGCCTGCAGTAGTGGGAATTACGGATGCTACGAAGATTATAAGGACTGGGCAGAGAATTAGGGTAGATGGCAATGCAGGATTTGTTTTAATTATCCAAGGTGACTGACATGGCCATCTTGATAGTGAAATTCTTAGGGGAATTATTAATCCAATATTAGAAAACCATTAGCATTTATAAAATACAAAAGGGGAGTTCAATTTTATGAACTTCCCTTTCAAAATATATCATATATAATTTTAAATTAAGTATAGCAATTATTTATTAACGTGTTTTTTATATTATTACATATTTTAAAGACCTCCTACTTATAAAATCGAACTAGCCTCTGAAAATTCTGTAAATTTAATTTGAACCATTGGACTATCCCCTTTCTATTAGCAAGTATTTTAGTTTTTTAATGTAAGTTAATACCTAAGTTGAATTACTTTTAAATCTTGTACTGAATTAAATTTTATTGTTTTGTTTATAATCTATATAATATCATAGTAATAAATATTTGTAAAGAACTATTTTTAAATAACAATCAATATTGTACAATTAATGAAATTAATACACTGTTTTAATTTATTTAATAAATATTATATAATGTAAAATATGAAAGAGTGATATAATATCTTTATACGAACTAACGTTCTAATAATTATTATTTATATTAATTATTATTAGTCAGAACACTAGAATTAAAAAAATCAAATTAGAAAAATAAGAGTAACTAAGACTTTTATAAGCAAAGCGAATTTGCTTATAAATAAAAAGTGAAGGTGTTAAAATGGATTATGTGCAGAATTCAATATTTGATAAGACATTGCAGAAGGCTCCACTGGCTGATAGAGTTCGGCCTAGATCTCTTGAGGAATATGTGGGTCAGGAGCATATTATAGGAAATGGAAAGGTGTTGAGAAACATTATACAATCAGATAATGTTTCTTCTATGATTTTATGGGGTCCACCTGGGGTTGGAAAAACTACACTTGCTATGATTATTGCAGAAATTACTCGTGCTAATTTCATAACCTTTAGTGCGGCTACTTCAGGAATAAAAGAAATTAAAGAAGTCATGACAAAAGCAAAAGAAAACCGACAACAAGGTATCCGAACTATTTTATTCATTGATGAGATTCATCGCTTTAATAAGTCTCAACAAGATGCCTTTCTTCCCCATGTAGAAAAAGGGAATATAGTTCTAATTGGTGCTACAACAGAAAATCCATCATTCGAGGTTAACTCAGCATTATTATCACGATCTAGAGTATTTGTTTTAAACCCTCTAGACATTAATGATATTATCAAGGTTTTAAAAAATGCACTTTTGGACAAAAGAGGGTATGGGGGTCTACCAATATTTGTTGAGAGCTCTCTTCTTGAGATTATTGCGTTTTTTTCAAACGGAGATGCTAGAACGGCGCTCAATCTGTTGGAACTCGCAATTAGTAGTACACCTATGGAGTCCGGTAAGCTAACTTTAACTAGAAAAATAATTGAAGAATGTCTTAACAAAAAAACTCTCCTTTATGATAAAAAAGGGGATGAACACTACAATATTATATCAGCTCTTCATAAATCTATGAGAAACAGTGATCCGAATGCCGCTGTTTATTGGCTCGCCCGCATGTTAGAGGGGGGAGAAGAGCCTTTGTATGTTGCAAGAAGATTAATTCGATTTGCTTCTGAAGATGTTGGACTTGCAGACCCTAATGCTCTTCAAATTGCAGTCTCAGCCTATGAAGCTTCTCACTATATAGGAATGCCAGAATGTACAGTAAATCTTACCCAAGCTGTAGTTTACCTTGCAATGGCGCCAAAATCCAATGCGCTTTATACTGCTTATGAAAGTGCAAAAGAAGATGCCTTAAATACCATTGCAGAGGGGGTACCTCTTCAGTTAAGAAATGCTCCTACTAAACTTATGCATACTCTTGGATATGGAAAAGACTACAAGTATGCTCATAGCACCGATGAAAAAATCACTAACATGCAGTGCCTGCCTGATAATTTGAAACACCGACAATATTATAAGCCGACCCAGGAGGGTCTTGAAAAGAAAGTTTATGAAAAATTAGAATATATAAACAGTGTTAAAGCAAAGTTGTAAGGTCACCCCCGGGGGTAAATGAGTAAGGCGATGACGTCTAGTCATCGGCTTATAGCCTCTTAGAAAGCATAATTATTTCATTCTTTTAAAAACTGCGATAATTTCTCTACATTTTCCACCATCTTGAGTAGTTGAGAAACACGACACTAATTCCCAACCTTGTTCTCCCAAACTATTAAGTTCATTATCAAAATGACTTATATCTAGTATTCCTCCCATAAACCCTTTTGCTTCAGTTTTAATACTGGTATACTCCCATTTATCCAAAACACCCACCTCAATTCCCATATTTTATTTTAGTTAATAGTAAACCTAAATACATAATATTGTAAAATTGTTTCCTAATTCAATTATACAGCTTATGTATATAATTACTCTAATATTTAAATCAAGATCATCAAATACTTTTTTAAGTAAGGCTATACCAATCATATAGTTTTTAACTGTGTAATTTCTAATATCATTGTCAATGATCAGTATTACCTATAATTTGTTAGGGTTTTGAAAACATCAACAAATTGTGTGAATAGTTAAAATTTTCCGAAACGATTAGAAGAAGAATGGATACATAAAGAGTTTTAAATTAGATAAATATACCATATAATTATATTATTAACTTATATAAGTTACAGAAGGAAGGGCCACCCTAATGGAACTAAATAAAAAGTCTCTAGAAATACTCAACTATCTATTAGATAAAAATGATTTTGTTAAAATAAAAGAACTAGCCGACCATTATAACTGCACAGACAGAACGATGAGATATACCATAGACAAAATAGAAAGATTTTTGATGAAAAACGGATTTTCATATTTAGAAAAACAACACTCAAAAGGAGTTATGCTTACTGCAGAAGATTCTCTAAAAAAATTTATAAATACATTTTCAGGAGAGTATATTCCATATTCATATACTCACTCCGATAAAGAAAGATTTAATTTTATCATAACTAAATTGCTTGAAAATACGGAACCTTTAAAACAAGATTTTTTTGAGAAAAAGCTTTATGTTTCAAAAAACACAATATCAAAGGACATCAAAAGCATTGAAAAGTGGCTTATGAATAGAGATATGAAGGTGATTAAAAAGCCAAGAGTTGGAATACTTATAGAGGGTAGTGAAATTCATAGAAGAAAAGCACTAATTGATTTAGCCTCTGAAACTATTGCTACAAAAGATATAGTGAACTTTATGAATAGAAAAATAACTTTATCCAAAATAAATAGTCTTCAGTTTGACACTTTATTTTCTGAAATCGATGTCAATTTTTTAGATAATATTATTATTAAAAGCGAAAAAAATTTGGGTAGAGAATTTAGTGATGAAGCTTACAGCAATCTTTTAACACATATCGCTATAATGATAAAGCGAATTCAGTTAAACCAGATTATTTATATCCCGGAGGTAAACATAGAAAATTTAAATGCTACAGTGGAGTACAATATTGCTGAAAAAATGGTAGCCTATATTGAAGAAAAGTATAAGATTCTAGTTCCCTGCGAAGAAACAAGTTATATAGCACTTCATATTTTAGGTGCAAAAGTGATAAAAAATAGCGATAGTATGAACGTAATGAAATGGAAAGAAAATGGGCTTTCAGCTGTAGTTAAAATCATGACGGAGGAAATTGAAGAAACATATAACACATCTTTTGGTGAGAAAAAAGATAAGATTATGGAGGGTCTTGTAATTCATCTAAGACCTTCAATATATAGAATTAAATATAATTTAAAACTTATGAATCCACTATTAGAAGAAATAAAACAAAAATATAAAGAGCTATTTTTAAATACAAAATGTGTAGTGAGACATTTAGAAACCTATATTAATTCTTTTATAGATGACCATGAAATTTCCTATATTGCACTCCACTTTGGAGCTGCTTTAGAAAATTCAAAGTCAAGCAGGAAAGAGAAGGCAAAAATTGTAATCGTTTGCGGTACTGGAATTGGAACAGCTAAAATGTTAGCTTCTCAAATTGAAAAAGAATTTGATGTTGAAATTGTAGATACTATATCCAGCAGGGCAGCAGCTAATATGAATATGGAAAAATTAGATTTTATAATTAGTACAGTAGACATACCGAGCTTTGCTAAAGAACAGTATATAAAAATTAATCCTCTACTCATGAAAAAAGATTATGAAATTTTAAAACAAAAATTTAAAATGAACTATGGAATTGAAAACAATTATGAAATGCAGATGCAGAAGGTAAATAAGCTTATATCCATTGCAGAAAAATACTGCACAATTAATGACAAGCAGCAGCTTCAGTATGAATTTATGTATGAACTGCTTAGCGATAACAAAGGGCCTATAAGGAGATGTGTTTACATGCTTAATGATTTACTTACTTTTGATGTTATAAAATTAAATGTAGAATGTTCTTCTTGGAAAGAAGCCATTTTAGAAGGCACATCGCTGCTAGAAGAAAAAGGTTGTATAGAGAAGAGGTATTCAGAGGCAATTATAGATAATTTTAATGAGTTTGGGCCGTATATGGTGGTAGCACCTGGAATTGTTTTATCTCATGCGAGACCGGAAAATGGTGTGAAAAAACTTTCAATGAGTCTTATAACCTTAAGAAATGAAGTGAAATTTGGAAATGAAACCAATGACCCTGTAAAACTAGTTATAACTCTGGCGGCGACAGATAGCGAAACTCATCTTAAAGCTTTATCTCAGCTAATGGAATTATTTATGAATTCTGCTGATTTAAATGCGGTGATGAATTCAACTAATAAGGAACAAATATTAGAAATTATTAAAAAATATTCAAAACAATAAAATTTTAGAGGAGGCTTATTTTATGAAAATACTTGTATGTTGTGGAAGTGGTCTTGGAAGTTCATTTATGATTCAAATGAACATTGAAAAGGTTTTGAAGGAATTAAACATAGAAGCTGAGGTGGACCATTCAGATTTATCTTCTGCTATGGGAATGAAATCTGATATATACGTAGGTACGAGAGATATAGCAAGTGAACTTATTAACTTAGGGGGACAAGTGATTTCTTTAAATAGCATGATTGATAAAAAGGAATTAAAAGAAAAATTAACTGAAGCTTTGACGAAAATAAAAAACAAGTAAAGAACTTAAAACAAGAACTAATAAATCAAATATAAATGGGGGGATTATACATGTTAAAGATCATATTAGATATATTAAGCGTTCCTGCTATATTGGTTGGTCTTATTGCAATGATCGGGTTATTGCTGCAGAAAAAAAATGCTTCAGATGTTTTAAAAGGAACTATTAAGACAATTCTAGGATTTTTGATTCTTGGTGGGGGTGCAGGAATTGTAGTTGCTGCGCTTGGTAACTTTGGAAATATGTTTGAGCAAGGGTTTGGAGTGGCAGGCGTAGTTCCAAATAATGAAGCTATTGTTGCATTAGCACTGAAAACCTATGGTACACAAACTGCATTGATTATGGCTTTTGGTATGCTAGCTAATATATTGATTGCACGGTTTACTAAGTTGAAATATATATTCCTTACAGGGCATCATACTTTATACATGGCTTGTATGATCGCAGCAATTCTTGTAGCTGGGGGAATGAAGGGTATAGCTTTAGTAGCGGTGGGTTCTATATTGCTTGGATTTGTTATGGCAATATTCCCTGCGATTGCTCAACCAACTATGAGGAAAATTACTGGAAGTGACGAAGTAGGGTTTGCACACTTTGGAACTTTAGGATATGTTTTTTCAGCTTTCATTGGTAAATTAGTTGGAAAAGGTTCTAAATCTACAGAAGAAATGAATTTCCCAAAAGGGTTGAGTTTTCTAAGAGATACCTCTGTAGCTATTTCTTTAACAATGGGAGTTCTATATATAATTGTAGCTATCGCTTGTGGTCCAACTTATGTAGAATCAAAATTGAGTGGCGGACAAAACTTTATTATATTTTCAATGATTCAAGCAATAACTTTTGCTGGTGGTGTATACATCATATTAGCAGGTGTAAGATTGATACTTGCAGAAATTGTGCCTGCCTTCATAGGAATATCGGAAAGAATGGTTCCTGGAGCAATCCCCGCTTTGGACTGTCCAGTGGTATATCCATATGCACCTAATGCAGTATTAATCGGTTTTTTATCTAGTTTTCTTGGTGGCATCGTGGGTATGATTTTATTAATTCTAATTGGTAGAACTATTTCTGTACCTATAATTCTTCCTGGGGTAGTTCCTCACTTTTTCTGTGGCGCTACAGCGGGTGTTTTCGGTAATGCAACAGGGGGAAGAAGAGGCGCTTTCTGGGGAGCTTTTGCCCAAGGAATACTCATTACTTTCTTGCCAGTACTTTTAATGCCTACACTTGGAAATTTGGGATATGCAAATACTACATTTAGTGATTCTGACTTTAGTCTGGTAGGAATCCTTCTTGGAAATTTTTTAAAGATATTTGCACATTAATAAGCAGTATTTATGAGGTAGGTATCTACCTCATTTTTTAATAAATTGGAAAGGTGTGAAGAAAAGTGATAGAAGAAAAAATAAAATATCTAAAACAAATGGCAATTCAAATTAGAAAAGATTGTATTGATACTCAAAGAGAAGTGGGTTCTGGTCATTTAGGAGGTTCCTTCTCTGCTATTGAGAGTATGATTTATCTTTATTTTCATAAAATGAACATAGATATTAGAAGCCCTAAAAAAGAAGATAGAGATTATTTTATTCTGAGTAAGGGGCACGCATCCCTTGGCTATTATTGTGTATTAGCAAGAGTAGGATTTTTCCCTGTAGAAGAATTAAGTACCTATCGTAAAATAAACAGCCGGCTTCAAGGACATTCGCATATGGATTCGGCTCCTGGAATAGAGTGCTCTACCGGTTCTTTGGGACAAGGATTATCCTTTGGAATTGGGATCGCTTTAGGACTGAAAAAGAAAGGTTTGAATGGCAAGGTGTATGTAATGATTGGTGATGGTGAGCTTGAAGAAGGACAAGTATGGGAGGCGTTAATGCTTTTAGGACACTTAAAACTGGATAATGTAATACCAATTATTGATTATAATAAATTACAATTGGATGATAGTGTAGAAAATGTATGTAGTTTAAATAATATATCAGAAAGAATAAGACCCTTTGGGTTTACGGTCATAGATATAAATGGTCACGATTTTGAAGAATTAGATGATGCTTTTGAAAGTATAAAGGAAGGAGAAGCAACTGCAATTATACTGCACACTGTGAAAGGAAAAGGTATATCTTTTATGGAAAACAGTCTTCCTTGGCATTCAAAGAAAGTAAATAATGAAGAATATATAATAGCTATGGAGGAGTTGGAGCTTCAGGAGGTGCTTATAAATGACTAATTTAATATCACCAAGAGATGCGTTTGGAAGGACCCTTGCAGAGATTGGAGAGATAAATGAAAAGGTATTTGTGGTAAGTGCAGATTTAGCAGCGGCAACAAAAACAGATATATTCGCAAAGAAATTTAAGAATAGGTATATAAATGTTGGGATTTGCGAACAAAATATGGTAGGTGTTGCAGCGGGACTTGCAAGAACAGGATTTATACCTGTTATGAGCACTTTTGCTTGTTTTGCTCCCGGTAGATGCTATGACCAAATAAGACAATCTATTGCCTATTCTAACTTAAATGTAAAGGTGATTTCTACTCACCCTGGGCTTTCAGTTGGGCCTGATGGAGCTATTCATCAAAGCTTAGACGATATTGCATTGATGAGGGAACTACCAAATTTCGTAGTTCTTACTCCTTCGGATGAAATTGAAACCAAAAAAGCTATAGAGAAAGCCATAGAACATGAAGGACCGGTATATGTAAGGGTAGGTAGAAAGGAATGCACTGCATATTTTAAAGAAGAATGGAGCTATGAAATAGGAAAATGGGTTACAATAAAAGAAGGTGTGGACATTACCTTCATTGCCCATGGTTGCATGGTTGAAGTTGCATATTCTGCTGCAGCTGAATTGCAAAAGCAGGGCACATCAGCAAGAGTAATTATTGCAACTTCTATAAAACCAATAGATAAAGAAATCATTATAAAAGCCGCGAAGGAAACAAAAAAAATAATTACAATAGAAGATCATTTTATAAATGGTGGGTTATACAGCACCGTTTGTGAAGTGACTGCTAGTGAATTTCCTTGTAGTGTCAGAGGGTTGGCGGTAATGGACCATTTTGGAGAGTCAGGAAGTCCGAAAGAATTATACGAAAAATATGGTCTTACAGTAGAAGATTTAGTAAAGGAAGCAAAGAAGATTATCAATTGAGGGCGAATGCTTGTATGATTCACCCCCGGGGGTAAATCGTGAAGAAAAGGTACTAGGACTTTCAAAACATGGTATAATATTTAGCAAGAGTAATAAGCAAAAAAGGGGAAATGAAATCTTGGCAAATGATAAATTAAAAGGCCACATTATAGAAATTATCGATAATCAAATGAGGGATAACAACCCTAAATGTACAACTGAAGTTTTTGAGAAATTAGTAACTAGTGGATATGCGGAAGATATTGCAAAGAAAATGATTGGAGCAGTTTTAGTAGAGGAACTTTATTATGTTTTGAAAAATGAGGAGTTATTTAATGAAGAAAGATATAGTTGTAAATTGCATGAGTTGCTATAACATAATGATGAAACAGTTCAAGTTAAAGCAATAAATGAAAATAAGGTAAGTAGGAATTCTTTATGTTCTTGTGGTAGTGGGAAGAAGTATAAAAAGTGTTGTGGAAAATCTTTGTAGTTAATTTTTAAAATTGAGGAGCTACTGTTCCACTGACTAATTTTTAGTCAGTGGAACAGTAGCTCTTTTTTCAAAACCATATCTACACAAACCACAATATGTTAACCATATAGTGTAGAATAAAATGTGATTTTCTGATAAAATAAGGATAATAAGACTGTAATTGTTTTTTATGAAAGGATACTTCAAATGATTTATTTATTTTTAGCTATAATATGTAGTTCATCCATTGCACTTATTTTTAAATATAGTGAGGGAAATGAAATGAATAGGTATGCAGTTACCAGTGCAAATTATTTTACCGCATTTACTGTAAGCTTATTTATGATATTATTTCAATCGCCTATAAAAATTTATGGAATTAATATTTCTCTAACTAATTTTACTCATGAGTTTACAAAAATTATATTAAAAAATAATGGTGCATTTTCAGAAAGTGCCAGTTTTACATGGGCAATATTGCTTGGACTTATAGGTGGGATATCCTTCTTTTTATCATTTGTTTATTATCAAAAGAGTGTAGGGAGAAATGGAGCGGCGATTTCAGGCACATTTGGAAAGCTGGGAATTTTGGTCCCAATGATATTCTCTGTTATCATTTGGAAAGAGATTCCTGGAGTTGTACAATAGGTTGGTATTTTTATGGCTTTATTTTCAATTATTTTTGTGAACTTTTCTTCAAATAAAGATGAGAACGGCAATATACGTATAAACTTAACTTTAATATTGTTATTCTTATTTGGAGGAATGGCAGAATTTCAAAATAAGTTATTTCAACAATATGCACTAACAGAATATAAGAATGTATTCTTATTCTTTATATTTGTTGTGGCTTTTTTCTTGAGTTTATATTTTGTTATAAAATCAGGATCAAAGGTAAGGAAGAAAGACTTAATTGTAGGCTTTTTAGTTGGTATACCAAATTTATTTTCTTCATATTTTCTTATAATGGCTTTAAGCTTTATGCCTACATCTATAGCTTTTCCTATATATAGTGCAGGGAGTATAATCTTTATAAGTTTGGGTGAAATGTTATTATATAAGGAGAAGTTATCTAAAAAGAATAAAGTTGCTATTTTAATAGTTATTTTAGCTTTAATACTGATTAATATTTAATATAAAGATACCTACCTACATGATCTGGTTACAGAAGAGAAGGTTATACAAAGTAGTTATCATGGATTTTATCATTTCCTCAAATCATTTTAAAACAGATATTATAAAGGATTAGCTCGTTGGGCTTCATGACCTTCATAAACTGATAAATTTCTAATAAAAACCACTACGAATATAGGTCACCCACGGGGCTAAATCATGACTTCACTTCTTTTAACCATTCAACTTCTTCTCTTATAATTGGTCTTATACCGTACTTTTCGTCAAAGTCTTTTAAAATATTTTGCCTGACTTGCGAGGAGGACTTAATATTAGAAATTAAATCTTCTGATATACCATAAGTAAATGGACAATTAGCTATACATAAACCACAATCAGTACCTAAACTTCTCCACCGTCTGTAGCACTCCTCAGCATTTATCTTCCATCTTAGTACACCATCTTCTTCTACCATATCCACCTTAGATATTGATTTCCCAGGACATGTCTTTGCACATCTTCCACAATCAAGGCAAAATTCTACAACACCAAAATCTTCTTGTGCGTCTGGTATAAGAGGCATATCTGTGGTTACTATTCCAAGCCTAACACAGGAGCCATATTCTTTAGTTATAAGTAGTCCATTCCTACCAAATTCACCTAGTCCGGCATCTTTTGCTACTAGGGGTGCTACTACTAAATAGTTACCATCCATATGATTTCTAGCATCATAACCTAGCTCTCTAATATAATATGAAAGTAACATTCCGACAGTTGCTGACTCCACATATCCTTTTACAACAGCTATTGATTCTGGTAATTTTGGTGCTCTCATAATCATTTCAGTATCCATAGGCACTGCAAATACAATACCATACTTATGTTTTTTAATGATTTCCTCGCCATAGTTTTCTTCGTGTCTTCCCCTATGAGAATAATAATGGTAATCTTTCATTTCAGCTATACCAACTAATTTTGCACCATAAAACTTAGCTAAACCCTTAATTCTTTCTGTCATAACAGGGGGATCTATGGATGCTTTTTCGGGGGCTACTGGACCTTCACTAAGTTTTCTTATATCATATAAGTATTTAAAAGAAGCATCTACTATTGGTGAGTTTATTTTATTAAACATCACTGAACCTTCGCCACCCATAGGAGGTAAGCTTCTTAATGAATCATCCACTTCTTTTAAATGAGGGTTATTACTATAATAATCTTTATAAATTTCACTTCCTTCTTTATAATTCATTCTTGCGAATATAGTATCTTTCTCATTGAATTTCTTCATATATTCTCCTTCGATGTTTTCATAATCATATATTTTTTCATTATTAAATATTTTATCATAACTGTATAAATCGCACAATAAAAGTTTTTATAGGAAACAATTATATGGTAAATCAATATCTCCTTCAAAACAATTATCAAAACCACGAGGGTAATGATACTCACGTTTATCTTTATCATCTGGGTAAACAAATTTGCCACCTACCTGCCAGATGTATGGAAGAAATTTATATTGTAATCTGTCTTTTCTCATTTCGAAAAGTACATTTATTTCTTCAGTATCTGCTTGGAAATTAGACCATATATCATGATGGAAGGGAATTATAACTTTAGTGTTTAAAGCTTCTCCCATTCTAAGTATGTCTGAGGAAGTCATTTTGTCAGTTATACCTCTAGGATTTTCACCAAAAGAACCCAGTGCCACATCTATTTTGTAATCATTGCCGTGTTTTGCATAATAGTTTGAATAATGTGAATCACCGCTATGATATATACTTCCAGCAGGGGTTTTGATAATGTAATTTACTGCCCTGTCATCAATGTTTCCAGGCATTTTACCAGCTAGGGTAACACCTTTTGGAACTGTAATTAAGGCAGTACGGTCAAAGGATTCTAGTGCTATAAGTTCTGTATCTTTAATTTTAACTACATCACCAGGTTTTACAATTATACAACGGTCTGCAGGTACCCCCCCAACTAATCCAAAGATCAACACAGGTTTTTGGTCCTATAAAAGGTACAGAAGCATCACAATTTTTCATAACTGCAGTTGCAACATTTATATCAATGTGATCATTATGATCATGAGTTGCTACTACTGCAGCTATATTTTTAATAGCGAATGGATCTAAGACAAAAGGTGCAACTCTAAGATTTGGTTGTAATTTTTTAGAACCAGACATTCTTGCCATTTGATGTTCTGGTTTCATTAGTGGATTACTCATAGTTCGCTTGCCTGTCCCACACCATAAATCAATACAGATGTTGGCACTTCCTTCAGATTTAACCCAAAGGCCTGTACAGCCTAGCCACCACATTGCAAAAGTATTAGGCGACACAACTTCTCTTTCTATTTCTTCGTTTAGCCATGTTCTCCATTGAGGAAAAGTACTGAGTACCCATGACTCTTTAGTTATTTTATCTATTTTAGACATGTTATCACCTTACCCTTATTTTTTTATTCTAAATTCAAAGCTGCTTTAATTTTGCCTTCGATTTCTACCTCTGATAATAGATTTCTAAGACCTATAATTTTAGTTTTACTACGAGCATTCGAAAAGTTTTATACTAGTGATTTAGATACAAAAACCATATCGTAAGAAGATATAACGGATTTTGCCTCGCCAACACTAAGATGATCCACCTCAACTTCAATTTGAAGTTTCTTGAAAACTTTGATGATTTTCATTTTAATCATTTGACTTGAACCCATTCCATTTCCACATGCTGCTAATACTTTCATATAGATCTCTCCTTTTAAAATTATCGATTTTTAAACGTCTAAATTTTCATCTGTTTGTGTAAAATTAATTTGCTTTGTTTTTGCGATATTGCATTTGAGGAATTACTAGCATCCCCACAATGGAAGCTAAATTGCCTAAACTCTTATTTGCAGCAGCAAGGGCAAAATATGGATCAATAACTGCAGCATTCATGTTGAAACGATCATTTAATCCTGCAAGAATAGGTCTAAAGGTACTAACAAGTCCGCCTCCTTTAAGACTTTAAGGTCTATATTCTTGATGCATTTTTGTTATTAAATAATCTTTAAGAGTTATATCAAAAACTGGTCTACTTTTATATTTACCAACAATTATACTATTGAAATCCTTATTAACATTTAGAATATTTCCTTCACTATTAAAATCTATTTCACTAATATTAACATTATCATTAACTTCTAGAGTAACAGTGTTACTAATAGCCATGTCAAAACCATCATCTGGTAGGTAATCAACTGTGCCATCGTGATCATTCCAAATTACAAAATTTCCAGTTCTTTTTTCATAATCTCTAGCTTCGTTTAAATCAGTAACAAATTTATCAAAATATCCATCGATATATTTTTTGCCATCTTTTTTATAACCTTTACTTACATAAAATAATTGAGTTTCTTTTCCGTTTAATAAATCTTCTGCTGCTTGGCTTACTGAACCTTTTCCACCTAGTAAAATCAAATTTAAACAACTAGTGCTGTCTAGATATCTTTTCTGATCTATTATATTGCTGCCATCTGTAAGTATAATTGGTGCATTTAATTTTGCTGCTAAAGCACTACCGGATAAAGCATCTGGAAAACTTTTTCCACTTACAACTATCGCAGAATTCGTGCTTAAATTAAAATATTTACATACATTTAATGAGGTTTCATATCTATTACTTCCACTAATCCTTACAATACTGTTGTTGTCTAAGAAAGGTACTCTATTTTTCAATTCATCTATAACAGACTTATTTATGGATCCTTCACCACCTATTATAAATACTTTAGATGGCTGAATTTCTTTTAGCATGTCCTTACTTTCGCTAGGCAAATTTGTTTCATTAACCATTAATATTGGATATCCCTTTGATGCAGCAATACTTGAAATACCTAAGGCATCTGCAAATCCATACCCATTAACTACAATTACTGGTGTACCTTTTTCTACATTCATGAAACTGACAATTGTTTTATTTGTGTCAAACCTATTGCTCCCTCCTAATCTTTTTACATTGTAGTCCAATGATTTAAAGTAATCTGAAAAACTTTCATTTACAGATCCATTTCCACCAAGTATATAAATTGTACCGCCCTTAGTTAGATGATTTTTTATGTATTTTATTGAGTTAGAGCTTGTCTCAATTGTTTTGTCTACTAATAAAATAGGAGCATTTAAAGTGTTAGAAAGTACACTTCCTGTTAATGCATCGGGGAAATTATTTCCACTTGCGATAATTATATTTTGTACTATGCTATTGCTGAATTCACTTGAAATGTTAGCTGAAGTTTCATATCGATTTTCACCAGTTATTCTTTTTACGTTGTAATTGTCTTTTGCATACACATGCCTTGATAAACAAATAGTAATAATAGCTACTGAAACAATAGTTGATATTTTTTTTATTATAATAATCATCTCCCTAAAATTTAAAAATATGTACAAATTAATATATTCACCTTGTCATTAAGATATAACAAAGAAAAATATATATAGAAAACCTAATTTCCTATATGAACTATCAGATAGTCCAAATTTATTATATCTACATATTAAATCAGCAGAGACACATAATATATATAATTATTTAAAGTGTGAGGTGTAGTGAATGATAAATACAAAATCTGCGTTAATCAAATTAATTCCTAAAAAATTACTCTTAATAGTGCCTTTTTTAATAATTCTAAACTGCAGTGGAATTATTGGACAAATAGCAGAAGCTGCAGTGATTAAGATTGAAAGTAGTTCATTAACAATACCTAAAGAGGAAGTAATAAAATTAATAAAGACACAAGGAACTAAAAATCCTTATTATTTCCAAGGGCTTTCCTATAAAGTAGCTAATATCGATAAAGATGATGATTTTGAGATTGTTGCAAAAATTGATGGAGGGGTTCATGTAGGTTATTTCTTTATATTTGACAAGAATAGCCAAGGTAAATATTCTCTTGTAGCAGAAAAAGATTGGAAAGTAGAAAAATGGGACTTGGAATACTGGCACGATCTTAATGGAGGCAATAAAGCATATGAAATGACAACTCGTGCTGGTGGATCGGGCATGGATATTTTTTATGGTCATGTATGGTATTTGAAAGATAGCAAGTTTGTTGAGGCATGGATAGGAACACTAAAGGAGAGAACGGCCTTTCAAGATATTCTCGGTTTAAAGATTGGTGGTTATCAAATTAATAGCGATGATTTAAGACTATATGCGTGGACAACAAAATATGCCACTAAAATAAGCACAAATAAGCCATTGGCAAAGCCGACAACTATTGTGTCAATATTCAAATTTAATGGTGTTAAGTATGTCTTGCAAAGTCAAGATACTTGTGGGCATAGTAATTAAATTTTAGAAGGCTGTCTCAAAATAGAAAGTAATTTCTACAGCGAGATAGCTCTTTTTTCTTTTCCACTTTTTATATATAATTATATGATGAATAGCTCGCTCTTGTTGATGTTACAATTTTGAGACGCACCTTATACAGTTACATCATTAGTTCCTTTTTCTTCCCATCCCGCAATTTGTTTTAACCTATCTATTATAGGAAGGTGTTGGGTGCATTCTTCTTGGCACTTGCCACATTTAACACATTCAGCAGCAAATTTCTTATTACTCATAGAGTAATTCCAATATTCTAAGCCATAAACAGACTCAATCATTTCTGCGTCGCTTTTCTTAAACATTTGTTTTTCATTGTAAAATAACATGTATCCTGGTATATTAATTCCCATTGGGCAAACTCTGCAATATCCACACCCAGTACAAATCTCATTCATATTTTCGCCTAATACATTTCTTATCTTATTAATGTCTTCTTCTGTAAAAGGTTTTGATTCATCAGCTATACTACATGCTTCATCAATATCGTGCTTGCTCCCAAACCCAACTAAAGTTATAGTAATTTCCGGACTAGATATGTTAAATCTCAAGGCTAACTGCGTGGCTGTTTCTCCATTCTTTGTTAGAAAAGCCAATTCTTTTTCATGACTCGGAATAGAACCTCCACTTAAGGGATTCATTGCTACAACACCATATTCATTTTTATAAGCATGAGTTACTCCCTTCCATCTATACGGGAAGTTCAGTAAATTAATTCCCATGGTAACTCCTTCAAACTTATTTTCATCTAGCACCTTTATTACTTGATCGCCTGGTTGATGAGAGGAAAAAACGATATGATCTATGAGGCCCGCCTCTTTACATTTAAGTAATCCTTCGTATTGCCCACCTTTTTTCATACACAATTCATAGTGCTCCATTTTTCTTATACACCAAACATGATAAAAATGAATTTTAGGAACTCCTAATCTCTTTAAAGAGGACTTTACAGCATTAACTGCCTTTTCTGCGGTATCGTACACCTTAGGTTTTCCCTTTGTAGAAACAATAAAATCTGATTTTCCTTGTTTTATCATTTCTCTAAAAGCAACACCAAATATATCTTCACTTCTATCATCACAATATCCGGGAGCAGTATCAAAATAGTTTATGCCTTTACTATAGGCATATTTAATCAATTCTGCATTTTCCTCATTACTTTTACTTAAGTCAAATCTTAATCCTCCAAAGCCTACTACAGAAACCTTTTTTTTAGTCTTCCCATATTCAGTATATTTCACAGACCTATCCTCCTTTTAAATATAAAACATAATTATATTTTACCTACAGTAACCTTAAGCTACCATTTATTTTTATTTTTCAAATTTTTGTTCTTTAGCACCAGACTGAAAAATTATTTTATGTTGTCGTCTGACCTAAAAATATTATATCATATAACTATTAATCATTTTAAAAGTAGATGAAAAAGTAAAAATTTATGTTGAGGATATTAACCCAAAGGGAGATAAAACAATATTGTTCCTTCATGGTTGGCCTGGAAGTCATAAGTTATTTGAATATCAGTTTAATCAACTTCCCAAGATGGGATACAGGTGTATTGGTATAGACCAGAGGGGATTTGGTGACTCTGATAAGCCATTTGAGGGCTATGACTACGATAGATTATCCGACGATGTTCGAGAAGTAGTAGATGCTCTTAAATTAAAGAATTTTACACTTGCGGGTCACTCCACAGGAGGAGCCATTGCTATTAGATATATGGCCAGACACAATGAATATGGAGTATCGAAACTAGCTCTTTTTGCAGCAGCAGCGCCTAGTCTTATTCAGCGTCCATATTTCCCTTATGGCTTGCCAAAGCAAGCTGTCATAGACATTATCAAGGAAACATATAATGATCGTCCTAAAATGCTTAGGGGATTTGGAGACATATTTTTCTTTCAGTATACTACTGAGCCACTTTCAGACTGGATTTTCCAATTAGGGCTACAAGCATCAAGCTGGGGCACTGCGGCAACTTCCACAACTTGGTTAGGTGAAGAGGGGTTATTTGCTGATCTTGGTAAAATAAGTGTTACAACTTTAATTATTCATGGTATTCATGACAAGGTATGCCTCTTCCAATTAGGGCAAGCACAAAATCAAGGCATTAAAAATTCTAAGCTTGTACCTTTCGAATTTAGTGGTCACGCATCATTCTATGAGGAGAAAGATAGATTTAACATTGAATTGACTTCATTTATTGAAGGGAAATAATACAATTGAAGCGATTTTAGCAACATAAATCCTCACTACTTTCTAATTTTTTGAAGTGTCTTAGGGGAAGTAACAGAAATTGAAAATGTACAACTTCGGTTTGATACTTGTAAAAGTAGGTGTAAAAATAAATTATATTTAACAAGAACTGTATTGAAATTATCCAATACAGTTCTTGTCTTTTAAATTCTAAAATCTAATTATATTTTAGAAGGGTTAGTTCGTATTATAAATACCTAAATAAAGATATGTTTGTAGCAAATGAATTAATATTTGAAATTATCTACGTCTATTTTATCTTTCAGTTGAAAAGGAGCTAGTGTGGAAATCATTTTGATAGGTTCATTGGAATTGTTAACACAGTAATGAACTTCACCTGGTTCAATGTGAATAAACTGACCCTCTGTAAGATGGCTTACATTTCCGTCTACAATGATATCAATTTTACCTTCAATAACATAGAAATTCTCTTCCATAATATTGTGAAAATGTGCTTTGAAATCCTGTCCAGGCTGAAATTGTACAATTGCAAAGTTCATACGGGGACCTTTCATCAAATACTTGGGTCCATTGTCGCCAAATCGATATTCTTTATCTTTTTCATCTATAATATACATACTCTATTCCTCCCGTTTTTTATAATTAATTATATTACTTTAATCTGATTTGTTTATAACCCTGGTGCAATCCACATGTTCTTTGTAAGATTTTGGTTGCAAAGCTCCAACTGTGCGGCATATACCTTGCGCCATGGTTCATAAAGCTTTTCATACAAGGAGTGGTTTGCCATATTCGGGTTGTAGGTTTTATCCCAGCGAACTAATTCACTAGCTGCTTTTGAAATATCAGGATAAATTCCTATACCGTAACCAGCTAGAATAGCAGCCCCTAAGCCAGTTGCTTCTTTTACTACAGGGACACGAACCATAAGGCCAAGAACATCGGATAAAATCTGGCACCACAGCGGGCTCTTTGAGGCACCACCTGCAAATACTATGCTTTCCGGCATATTACCTGTGGCTTCTCGTACTAGATCAAGATGACCCTTTGTAATCATTGCTGTATTCTCCAAAATCGCGCGGTAAAAGGTATAACGGTTGAATTTCTCAGAATTAAGTTCAAAATTCGTAAAAGTAGGGGAAGCATGCTTCCAAGAAATAAAATTCATTACGTCAGAGAATGCGCACATCATACCGTAACTTCCTACTGGAATTGAAGCAGCCTTATTATCCATTAGCTCATAAGGATCTTTGCCCGTAAGTTCACCTTCCTGCTTTTCAAGTTGGCAGAAACTGTCGCGGTACCATCGCATCACGAGACCGGGTTTAAAGGCAATTGCTTCATATTGCCAAACACCAGGGACGGCATGACAGTTCACACGGACACGACAACCTGGATCGGTTTTGCCATTATCGGTATTATATTCATACTGCCAAAAGCTTCCACCAAAGACAGCGGCTTCGTTAGGTTTTACAACACCTACCCCGATGCATCCAAGTTGTGAATCCCCGCCTCCGATAACAACGGGAGTACCGAACGCAAGACCGGTATCTTTAGCACCTTTTGCATTTACGTTGCCAATTACAGTTCCACATTCAGAAACGGTGGGAAAAATATCGTCTCTAATGCCACATTTGTTAGCAATAGACGAATCCCATGTACACTTTTGAAGATCAAATATACCAGTGGTTGAACCATTGCTAGGTTCAACGGCAAGCCTTCCAGTCATTTTATAAATTAGCCAATCATTAAACATGCCTATTGTTGCAATATTTTCATATATTTCAGGCATCTTATTCTTAACCCACAGTATTCGTGGTAGGGCACCTAGGGCAAAGGTTTGTCCAGATTCAAGATATATTTCTTTTTCAAGTTCCGGGTTTATGCGGATGAGTTCTTCAACTTCATCATTAGCGCGGGCATCAACATTTGCGCAAGCCCAGATTTCATTTCCATCCTTATCGTACATAACAATGCCTTCACGCATACAAGTAGTAGATAAGGCAGAAATCTCACTTGGATCTATTTTTGTTTCATGTATTACACCGAGGATACAACTACATGCCGATTCCCAGTTATGAGTCCAATCGAAATCCATGCTTCCAGGCCACCTTGGATCTTCATTATGTGTCCATTCCTGCTGCACACATCCAATTTGCTTTCCAAACAAATCAAATAAAAGGGCACGTACACTTCCTGTACCGGCATCAACGGCCATCAGATATTTATTCATTAATAAAACCTCCTTTAAAATATAGGATATTAACAAATTAAAGAACACTGAAAAATTAAAATAAACAATTTTGTAAAAATATTTACTAAGCTTAAGGAGTTAAATTTAAAAAATCTAGTCCTCTTTATTTTTTGAAAAATCTTCCTTATCATCTAATAGCTGCAAAGCTGTGGATTCATCTGTAATAAGAATATCAATATAACCACCTTTTAAGACAGCTTTGATTGCATCCACTTTATCATCACCCGCAGCAACTCCAATTACATTATTAAGACTGCTAAGAGTAGGAAGTGGGGTTCCAATCATGCGGCGTTCGATATCTGTCTCTACAAGGTTTCCGTCTTTATCAATGAAATGGCACAATATGTCACCGACTGCACCCTTCATTTTGAGGTAGAGAAAATCATTCTTGCTTAAAATTCCGCTTTTTACTATTGTGGCATTATCTGCAAGAGAACCAATACCTACTACAGACAGAGAAGAAAGCTTTACCATACGTAAAATTTCATTAACGGATGTTTCGTTCAAAATTGCATCTACTACTTCTTTAGAAGATACCAAAAGAGGTGACGGAATCAAATAAAGTTTAGCATTGAATATGGTGGACATATTATTTGGAAGATAAAAACTGACTCCACCGGTCATTGATACTACAGAAAGAGGATACTCTGTCATAGTTGCCAAATTATTTAGTATACGGCTTTGAGTATCACCATATCCCATATTAATGAAGGTATTACTGTCAAGGCGGTTACTGATGTACATAGCAGCAGCACGTGCAATATTCTCATTGACGGTAATGTCACTGGGGGGGGAAGGCACGATGAATGTATCTTTCAGGTTATAGGTATCAGCTAGTCTTTTTTCTAGTTGCATTGGGTTAACTGAGTCATCTCGTATCTTAAATTGAATAGTACCAGTTTTGCGCGATTTGTCTAATAACTTCACAACACGCATACGTGAGATGCCGAGAAGCTCCGAAATGTGTTGCTGGGTCATATTATCAAAATAGTAGTACCAGGTTATTTTAATCATAAGCGATTCTTCATAATCCATTTAGCTTACCTCAGTCTTTCTATAAATTAACGTTAGGATGATTGATACGATTATATTAAAAACAGTAAATTTTGTATTGATGTTTAATAGAAATAAAATCGTACTTGAATTATAATCATATGTTTTGTATTAAAACATATGATTTATATATTGATAGTATAACAATTTGATTATTCAATGTCAACATAGGAATTAATGGAATAAAAATTGTTTATTTTTAATACTATAATACTACATAATATTTAAATGTAAAGGTTTTTTCATTAATATACTAAGAATATTGAGCAATATATAAAATTAAATAAAATAAACTAAAAAAATTATTTCTAGGTAGTTGACAAAACATGTTAAATATTTTATTATAATAAAAACAGAACAAAAATCACTAGTACATATCAAATGAAACTGAATCTGATTATGGGGGCTAGATTATGGTGAAGAATGTTTTAGAAAAAATAACAATAGATCCCAAGCATACACTTCTTTCCGTCCGTGGTATTCATAAATCGTTTGCTAAGAACCAGGTGCTTAAAGGAATTGACCTGGATGTCAGTGCAGGTGAAGTATTAGCTCTTATTGGAGGTAACGGTGCGGGGAAGAGTACTTTAGTAAAAATTATAATGTGTATTTATAAGCAAGATGTCGGTGATATTTACGTTGGTGGTAAAAAAGTTACAATTTCCAAACCTGTAGACGCAATGGATTTAGGAATGTATCTTGTACCGCAGGAACCCATGCTTTTCCCAAATATGAGTGTAGAAGAGAATGTTGTAATTGGAATTAATGAAAATCCAGGTGAATTACACAGACGTCTTGCAAATTTACTGAAACAGCTTGGCTGGGACATGGATTTAGATAGGAAGGCTTTGACATTATCCATTGCAGAACAACAGTTAGTAGAATTACTACGTGGGCTACTACGGAATGCTAAGATATTGATTTTGGATGAACCAACTAGTGCATTGACATTTGATGAAGTAGAGTCTTTATTTAAAATTATAGAGGATCTTAAAAAGAAAAATATCGGTATCATCTATATTACACATCGTCTTGCTGAGGTATTTACGATTGGTACAAGCGTTGCGATAATGAGAGATGGTATTATAACACTTAATGGACAGATTAAAGACTTTACCCTTGAGATGCTTGTGCAAGGTCTACTTCCTACTGATATGAAGAAGGGGAAGAGCTTCAGGAGTAAAGCGCCGGATTATAAAAATCTGAAACCGATTTTTAGCTTGAAGAAATACTGTGGATATGGATTCAAGAATATTTCCTTTGATATATATCCAGGTGAAATCTTAGGACTGTCAGGTGTAGTAGGTGCTGGACGTACGGAGCTTGCAACCACAATTTTCGGTAAAGATGTGGTTCTTTCCGGGAATGCTTATCTTTCAGGAGAAGATATTACTGGAATGTCCACTGCCAATGTTATGGAAAAAGGTATAAATTATGTTCCGGAAGACAGACGACAGGATGGCATCTTTAAAATAGGAGATATCACGATGAATACCACATGTGGATGTCTAAAGCATCTTGGTAAATTCTTTATGAACTATAAGGTGGAAAAAAAGATTACTGATCAATGTATATCTGATTTTCGTATTAAAGTAACGGGACAAGATCAATTAATAGGCAGTCTTTCAGGCGGTAATCAGCAGAAGGTTGTAATTGCCAGAACACTTGCAACACATCCAAAACTGATTATAATGGATGAGCCTACACGTGGGATTGATGCTTCAGCCCGTGGTGATATATATGCTATTATAAATCATTTGAAGGAACAGGGATTTTCCTTTTTACTAATTTCGTCCGATATGGAAGAAATTATAGAACTATCAGACCGTGCAGTGACAATGTTTCAGGGACATATCAATCACACCTTTCAAAAGGCGGACATCAATCAGAATAATTTGATGAGTGCTGCGTTTGGTGTTTATCAGGTAAAAAAGGATGGTGAATAAAAGCATGGGCTTCATGAAAAGGTTGTCAAAGCGTAGAGAGTTCTCCTCCATTATTTTTTTACTTGCGTTGTATTCAATTGTTGGAATTGTAAATCCTAAATTTCTGGCAGCAGCTAATATTATGCTCTGCTTAAATGGCGCTACGGTTTTTACAATCTGTGCGGTTGGTATGGCATTTGTTATCTACACTGGAGAGATTGATGCATCTATTGGCGCCACTTTAGGGCTGTCAGCTGCAGTGGTTGCATCTATTATGAGGGATGGAGGATCATTGCCATTGGCGGTGGTGGCTGCTGTTTGCATTGGCCTCATTATCGGTTTTATAAATGGGGTAGGTGTAGGAATTCTTAAGGTTCCTTCCATTATAATGACAATCGGCATTAGTGGTATCGTACGAGGTATTTCTTATGTATATACCGGTGGTGCTTGGGTTGAAAACGTTCCTAGCAGTTTTAAGAAAATTTCCCAGAAGGGTATGGGAGGATTATCATGGCTATATATATGCTCAATCGTTATCATGATTCTAATTCACTTCTATTTAATGAAAACAAAGCGCGGTCGATATTTTCAAGCGGTTGGCGATAATGAGGAGGGGGCTGTTCATATAGGGCTTCCAGTATATAAAACTAAGATAATCAGCTTCATTTTATGTTCGGTGTGTGCAGCTATTGCTTCTATTATTTTTGTAAGCCGTATCGGGTTTGTTACACCTACATCTGGAAATGGTTATGAAATGAAAGCCATTGCTGCTTGCGTTATCGGAGGTATTAGTCTTTCTGGTGGTATCGGAAATATGATCGGTGCTACATTTGGTGCTTTAATAATGGCATCCATCAGTCGTATTCTCGTATTCATAGGGTTCTCTTCGAACTATGATAATACAATTACAGGAATACTACTAATTACAATCGTTGTTATAGATGCAGTGGTGCAGAAACGTAATACGGAAAAGGCAAGACGTGTACGTCTTGCAGCCAGAACGGAAACAATAGTAGAAAATAAAATGGAAGGGGGGAGCTAGAAATGAAACGAATGTTAAAAGGAAGCTGTTCAAAATTTAAGTTTCGTTGGGAATATTTCCTGTTTTTATTCCTTATTGCAGAAGTGGCTTTGTTTGGTAATTTGAACCCGAATTTTTTAAAACCTCGTGTTTTATTCGGCAGTGTAAATGACTTTATTTCAATTGGTGTCATAGCCATTTTTATGTGCTTTGTGTTTATTACAGGTGGCATTGACCTTCAAGCAGGTTCAATTGTAGGCTTAACATCAATCATAATTGGTGTACTTTGGAAGAGTGCTGGGATTGATATATATTTAGCTTGCCTGATAGCTACGATTATTGGCGCTTTATGTGGTGCATTAAGTGGATTTTTTATAGCATTTACTGGTGTGCAGCCCATGGTAGTTACTTTAGGAGGGTCATTTCTATTTTCAGGACTCGCTATTGCAGTATCAAATATGTCGAATACGGCCGCTTATCTTGGTATCAGCGGATTTCCTAAATACTTCACAGGCTTTACAAAGGCACGTTTTTTCGGAGTGGTGCCGGTACAGTTTTTTATCTTACTTGTGCTTGTTATTATCGCATATGTCATTCTCCATCGTACAAAATATGGGAGAAAAGTATTCCTTTGTGGGATTAACAGAAATGCAGCAGAATTTTCGGGTATCAACACAAGATTGGTTATTATGAGCACATATATTTTCTCAGGTATGGCAGCTTCCTTTGCAGGTATCATAATGACAAGTTACCTTGGCTCATCTAAATCTGATTTTGGAAGTGACTTGACTATGCCACTTATTACAGCTGTAGTACTTGGTGGTGCATCTACCTTAGGTGGAAAAGGAAGTGTAGTTGGTACTGCATTAGCAGCTATTGTAATTGGCATTCTAAGATTTGGTCTTTCAATGGTTGGTTTGTCAAATCAGTACCTAGATATCCCGGTTGGCATTATGTTGGTAGTTGTTGTTGCGGTAAGCACTGCATCTAAAAATCAAAAGATTTATGCATTTATGCATCGTCATTTAGCTTTTAAACACTAATTAAGTATAAACAAACATTTATGTTTTTAATAGTAATATTATGTGTGTATTCAGGCGGATGTATCTACGTCTGCATAAATAAATTAATAGAAATAGGGGGAATTAATATGAAAAAAGCTCTTGTATTGACTCTTAGTTTTGCTATGCTTCTTACGACCCTAGTTGGCTGCAGTTCATCAAAAACAACAACTGCTCCAGCAACTGATACTACTAAAGCTAGTGATATTACAATAACATTCATTCCAAAGCTCACTGGTAACGCATTCTTTGAATCTGCTAACAAAGGTGCGCAGAAGTATGCTAAGAAATGGGGTTTCAAGGTTGATTACGAAGGTGATGCTACTGCATCCGCAGCTGCACAAGTAGCTGTAATTAATAAGGCAGTTGAAAAAGGTACCAATGGTATTTGCTTATCATCTGTAGATGCTGCCGGCGTTAAAGATGCTCTAAAAGCTGCAGCGGCTGCCGGTGTTACTGTAACTACATGGGACTCAGATGTAGATTCAACCGTTCGTAAAATTATGGTTTCCCAAGGCACTCCGAAACAGTTAGGAGAGATGTTAGTTCAGATGAGTTACGATTCGTTAAAAGACCGTGGCAAAAATCCGGATGTAGATGCTATAAAATATTGTTGGCATTATTCAAATGCATCTGTTACTGATCAAAACTCTTGGCAGGTAGAAGGGGAAAAATACATTAAACAGAAATATCCTAAATGGGTAAATGTTGCACCAAGTAACTATTATTCTAATCAGGATGCTGAGCAAGCTATCTCTGTTGGAGAATCTATACTTGCGGCACATTCTGACATTGATTTAGTGATTTGCAATGACTCTACTTCACTTCCTGGTCAGGCACAGGCAGCACAGAACAAAGGACTTAAAGCTAAAGATGTTACTATAACTGGTTTTGCTTCACCTAACTCCATGAAACAGTATATAAAGGATGGTATTCTTACTCGTTGGGGACTTTGGGATTGTGGAGTTCAAGGTGGTATGGGTTGTTATATTGCAAACTACTTAGCTAGTGGAAATAAAGTAAAAGTTGGTGATAAGATTAATATACCTGATATCGGTACGGTTGAAGTTATGCCGAATAGTGTACTTGATCCAGCAGCAAGTGATGCTGATACATCTTCGGGAGTTGTATTACTACCTGAAAGAACTGTATTCACAAAGGATAACATGGATAATTTCGACTTTTAGTTTATTGTCTATGCATAATCACTTAAACAGATTTTGTAATTGATATTTATTATGAATCATACCTTTTGTGTTCCTTTCAGATACAGGGAGCACAAAGGGTTATAATGAAAATTGTGACATTAAAAAGAGTATTTAAAAATTTCTTAAAAAATAGAGTAGTATGATGGTTTAAATTTAGTAATATACATCGCATGGATTAAATTACATAACTTTAAGGAGGATGAGCATTATGGCTGATAAAGACGGTTTCAAAGTTGCAAAAGATTATCAAATTGAAGTTCCATTTGCAAATAACAGTAAAAGCTTCTATGTGAAGGGAGCAAATAACTTGGATTGGGGTATGAAGAAACATCTTGCTAACATTTTCGATGCAAAAAGTGGTAACACTGTAATGTTTGCATTTGATCACGGATATTTCATGGGTTCCGTAGCAGGACTAGAGAGAATGGATTTATTGATTCCTATACTTGCGCCTCATATTGATGTGATGATGTGCACTAGGGGCGCACTTCGTACATGTGTACCTCCAATTGGTAATAAAGCAGTTGTGCTACGTGTTTCATCGGGTTCATCCATGTTAAACGATGACTTGTCTCATGAAATAGTTGCTGTTAATATCGAAGATGCGATTCGCTGTAATGCAGATTGTATGGCTGTGCAAGCATTTATTGGTGCAGACGGTCAGTTGGAAAGTATACGTAACTTATCTAATGTGATTAATGAAGGTCTTCGTTACAGCATTCCTACCATGGGTGTTGTCGCAGTAGGCAAGGATATGGAACGTACTGACCGTTATTTCAAACTTGCTACACGTACTTTGGCTGAAATTGGTGTCAATATTGTTAAGACATATTATTGTGAAAATTTCGAAGAAGTTGTAGCGGCATGTCCAGTACCAATTGTTGTAGCAGGAGGACAAAAACTGCCTGAAGATGAGGCTCTTACAATGGCATACCGAGCAATTAGTGCAGGTGCTCATGGACTTGATATGGGACGTAACATATTCCAAAGTAAACAACCAGTGTCAATGGCAGAATCAATTCGTTTGATCGTCCACCACAAAGCAACTGATAAAGAGGCTTATGAGTTCTATCAGGACTCTATTCATAAATAAAACATGATATGAAAAATGAACTAGTAAAAATAGACCACAGGATGGAGTTAATCCATTGTGTGGTTTTTTAAAGAATAGGAGATATAATACATGAATATAGACTCAATTATTTTTGATTTAGATGGAACTCTATGGGATTCAACAGATGGAATGCTAAGGGCTTGGGATATGGTTATTGATAGTAATAAAAAGGTTAGAGATCATCTAACACTCGAGGTGGTACATAGTGTTATGGGAATGTAGATTCAGCAAATGGGTAATAGACTATTTCCATATTTAGAAAAATCTGAATGTATAGAATTCATGCTTGCGGTGAAGAAGCAAGGAAGTTACTCCTAAAAGAAGGCGGAATACTTTATTTACACCTAGAGGATGTTTTACAAACTCTATCACAGAATTATTCATTGTTTATAGTTAGTAACTGCCCAAAAGGCTATATAGAGGCCTTTCTACAATATCATAAGATTGGAAAGTATTTTAAAGATATTGAATGTTCAGGTAATACTGGTTTAGCAAAAGGAAAAAATATTAAAATTATTATAAAGAAACATAAACTTAATTCTACAATTTATATTGGAGATGCTCAAACTGACTGTGATGCCGCCAAGTTTGCAGATATACCATTTGTATTTGCTAGTTATGGATTTGGTAAAGTCGATAGTTATAATTATACCATTGAGAAAATAACGGATATATTTAAAATTTTAGACTAATTATTTCTAATAAGTTGCTTAACTCATTAACCAATTGCATTATTTTGTTTTGCTTATAAGTTTTAGTAATCCATTTTTTAACATCTGATGATGTTTATTTACAATAATGGACTGATTCTTGTGACCAGTTATCTCGATCTGTATAAAACAAGTTAACTTTTGCTCATGTGTTAAGGTTGCGGAACGCGACCACTCAAGTAAAATTATATGCCAAGATTAGGTATGCAATCTTTACAAGAAGGTTTTCCTGTCATAACACTACTAGTAGGATAAAGTCTTTTTGTTTTGCGTTGCTCCGCCAACAATTTAGCCAATACAACCCTGATAGCAGAAGATTCAACTGTTGCAAATTCAGGATTTGCAAGATTTATTGATTCTATAGGATCTTTTGTAAAATTATACATTTCAAATTCATCAGGCACACAGTCATTCTCTTGCAAAGTATCGTAGATTAGTAGCTATATTTAAGTCAGCTAAATAATTTCAAGCAAGGCGATGACATCCATTCATCGCCTAATTTATTGTGGAAATTTTGCTCTCTGCAGTACTTTATAAACCTATCATAAATGGATATACAATTAAGGCAAAACACAAAATCTCCAGTAAAATAGATTTTTCCTTTTAATCCTTTTTAGTTACCGTGAATTTTATCATTTTTTGTAGTTTTAAATCTAAATTTACACTATTTTTGTAAAAAACAAAAAAAACTACATATTTCTTAACAAAAAAAGGAATTATAGTAGAAATGTAGAATATTACAAATAATGAAGTTTAAATATTAGTAGGAATATTCGAATAATGAGTTATTCAATAAATACGCTAGTATAAATAAGAGAATTTACTTTTGGCTTATGGCAATAAAATATTTTAAAAATGATTAGACAAAGGTGGAGTAATGAATAGCTATATTTCTTTTATTTATTTTAATTTAAAACAATTAAATTTATAAAATAATATATATTTTGAAATTAAATAATTTCAAAGGGAGATATAATATGAGGACACTTATGGAAGAATATATACTTGAGTTATTTAAAAAGAAAGATAAAAACTTGACAGATGATGAAGTTTTCACAGAAATAGAAAAGAATAAAGAAGTTATAGAACCCAAAGAAGTTTATGAAGGAGTTATTTATGAGGGAATTTTACGTTGGATAAGCGGAATATTAGTATGCTTTTGGGTTTCGGGGCTTATATTTAGCCTGGGTGGCAGTATGGTCCATATTTTACTTGTACTAGCCATAATACTATTTCTGGTGGATATGATTCTAGGAAAAAAATTAACATAGAAAATATTATACTAAGAATAATTGCCTGGTTAATGTAATTTATTAAGGAAAAGACATCTAAATACTATCAGATTAAAGGAGGTGATATATATGGGATTTTTGCGTTGGATCGTAGGAATAATGATAATTTTCTGGGTGTTAGGGCTCGTACTTAATATTGGCGGCGGAATGATACACACATTACTTGTCATTGCTGTAATTATATTCATTTTTGATTTTGTTGGTGGAAGAAGAAGACACTAGAAAGTTTAGGAGATAGCAAAAAAATAAAAGGAGGTATTAGAAATGGAAAAAAGAGATTTGTATTTAGAAAAAATTAAGGCGCAGTTAGAACAATATAGTGCTAAAATATCGGAGATGCATGGTAAAGCTACTGAGATCAATGTTGACATGAAATTGGAATATCTTAAACAGGTGGAGATGCTTGAAGGTAAAAGGGATGGATTGAAGAAAAAATACGAACAACTTAGTAAAGCCAGTGAAAGCTCATGGAAAGATATGAAAGAAGGAACTGAGAATGCTTGGAATGAGCTTAAGGATTCTGTTGCTAAAGCAACAAATCATTTTAAATAATTCATATGTATAATATTAACAAATTTTACCGAGGTGCAGTTGCCTTAGTGGCCGCTTGCTACTATACTGTGCATTTCAATAAATTTAGCTACAGCATTTTTATAATTGAAATTTATAATTGCTGTAGCTAAATTTTTCAATTTCTTGTATGCATTTTTAACTGCGTCAACCTTCAAAATATTGCAATGGACAACTTATTGTTTGCTAAAAACTAAACGAAATTAGATGATATCCATGATGCATAATGATAACTTAAGAAGACAACAACTGTACAGGCATTATTAAACGTACTAAGCATCTGGGGCACTCTTCATGTGCTCCAAAATAAAGGGCTCTAGCAGCTTTGCTAGAACCCTTTTTAGGTGTATTAAACCCATCACTAACCCCAATAATCCCATTGTAACTAACCTCAGGTCAGAAAAACGATTGTACGCAAGGTAGAGAGCTTCTAAAAGAAATGGTGGAGAAATCAGAACACAAGATAGAAATTCTCATAGGAAGTGGCATAAATTCAAGAAATATTGATTCCTGAGAAGGTATATGCTATCGTTAATGGATAGAATGAATGGTAACTAGGGAGGATGATGGTGTGGGTAATATTAAGTATAAGTTTCGAATGATTAAGAAGCTTCTTGGAGCTGTAACATTATTATATTTTATTTGGAATATTTTTAGTGGTGGGATAGGGCAAAAAAACATTTTTATGATTTGGAATGTAATTTTAGCCTGGGTGCCACTCGAAATAGTATCATTATTATGTTATATTAATTCAAAGTATAAAAAAAATGGGTTGATTAAAATTATAACTATTTTTTTAGGCATACTGTGGCTATTATTTTATCCAAACTCCACCTATATAATTACAGATTTTATTCATCTCAGTTCTAATCAATATCATCTTATTAATCCTAATTATTCACCTTATACAAGAGAAGCTAGAATTATATTTAATGACAATGTAAATATTTGGTTAGATTTTGTGAATATTAGTATAGGTGTATGGATAGGGTATGTAGTTGGTTTTATTTCGCTATATATAATTCATCATTCATTGATAAAGAAATATAATAGTATGGTTTCTTGGATACTTGTTTTAATTGTTCATATACTAACTGGATTTGCTATTTTCATAGGTAGATTTAATAGATGGAATAGCTGGGATATAATTCTCCATCCTACAAATATAATAACCATATTACAAAGTATCGTAAATTTAAAGACCCTTAAATTTACACTTTTATTCGGAGTTCTTAGTTTGGTAGTGTATGTTATAAATTATCTTGTACTGGAAATTGGAAAACTAGCTGTTAGCAAGTCTTAAAATGCAAGTCAACAAGAGGGTACTATTATCAAATTTATTTGCTTTTATAGGAAATATTTTTTCAGAGGAACGTATTTTTAGGTTTGTTATGAGGGGATGAAAGGATGTCTATTAATCTAGCTTTATTAATATTATTATTTTTAATTATCTTATATATTACCATTATTGAAATATTTACAGTGATTTTGATGCTTACTGGAGTGTCTAATACTAGGGCTAAATTTCAAGTTATTTCACTGCTTACAAATTGTGGGTTCACAACTACAGAAAGTGAAATTATTGTTTGTTCTAGAAAAAGGAGGAAAAGTGCTATTACAATTATGCTTTTCGGTAATATTTTCAATGTGGCAATAGTTTCACTGTTGGTCAACACGGTTATTTCTTTTTCAAGAAATAAAGATTTTGATGTAGTTCACTCTATTTTATATCTTTTAATTTTTTTGGCTTTTATTACAATAATGAAAAAGATACCATTTTTTAGAGTAAGCTTTGATAATGTCGTAAAGCGTATAGCAACAAAGCTAATTTTTAGTAAGAAGGCGAATCCTATGCTGATTTTTGATAATTTTCATGGATTTGTAATTGTGGAGATAAAGATTGTTGAGGTCCCTGAAAAGCTTAATAATATGACTTTATTGGAGACAAGAATTAGTAATGACTATGGAATAAGAGTTCTAAATATTAAAAGGGAAGATCTGTTAATGGGGGATATTTCAAAGGATGAAGTTATTATGAAAAATGATAGAGTAATGGTATATGGCCATTTAGCTAATATAATTGATGTATTTGAACAAAAGCCCTCCCATTATAGTAGAGCAAACTAGATGTACTAAGAATTCATGGAATATCTATGCATATAATAAAGGGGCGCAAACAACTTGATTAAAATAAATAAAAATACATATCTCAAGTGGATTATCGTATTCATTGCTACATGTGGAGTAGGGGTATTCATTCTATTTCCATTTATGAATATGAGTTCCTTATCATATAGTATTATACTAAACTTTTTACTGATGATTTGGATGTCTATAGGGGAAACATTATTGATACCAGCATTTAAATCACCTTATTTTAATAGTCATCCTATTGAAGAAGAAGGAAAAATATACAAGTACCTCGGAGTACATTATTTTAGAAAATTACTAGTACTTAGTGGTTGGGAGAAAAGCAGAAAAAAGGAAACTCCTATTAGAAGATCATTGACTTTATTAAAATATTATGAGTATAGAACAAGGGCTTCTGAATTTGGACATGGAATTATCGCTATTATAATTGCGTTAGTCACTATATATGTAGGTATAACATATTCTTTTAAGGAAACAATCTGGTTAATTTTTCTGAATATATTTTTCAACTTATACCCAATTATGGCACAACGTTATAACCGTCCACGGGTATGTCGGGTGATTAAAAAACTTAAATTAAAACAATCTAAGTTTACGTATACAAATTGGTAACTAAATTAGCAAGAATAAACAAAATATATCCTAAGATTAAAAACAGACTGAGCAGAAATAGACGAGAGTAGAAATGCGGTATGGGGTTTACACTTATAAAATGTCGTTTCACTTTCAAAGATTTAGCATGCTAATTAACTTTATAATTAGCATGCTATTTTTATTGATAATAAGCCAAGCGCTATTATTGTATGTAACAATATTCTTATATTGTCTACATTAGTACATAATTGAAACGTATCAAAATTAAAAATAATGTAAAATCATACATATTGCTTGGGAAATAAAGAAATAGAGTAACTATTAATGCGTTTTTATTTAAAAAAAGACAGAATATTGACAATATTATATACAATGGTATAATTTGTATGGGAAATATTTCCTAATAACAATTTTAATGGAAATTATTATTAATTTAAAAAAATGATAATAATACAAAATTTATTTAAGAAAGGAGATGGAATTTTAAGAATATTGTAAGTATAGTATTTTAGTAATATAAAAAATGGGGGGGATATTAATGAGAAAGAAGTATAAAAGTTTATTAGCTACAGTACTGACAATGACTTTCGTTTTAAGTAATGTAATTATTAGTAGTGGAATATCTGTTTTAGCAGATACTCTTTTAAATGATTATCCTGAATGGAATAACAATCCTAAAACCTTTCAAGTAAATAGAGAACCTGTACATACTACAGCAACTTCTATTCCTTTTAAAAATGCAGCTGCAGCTCTTACTGATATAAATAAGGATATTTCTAATAGAGGGATAAGAGTTGATTCAACTTATTTAAAACACATTAATGGAACTTGGGCATTTAATCTTGCTAAAAATCCAGAAGCAAGACCTGTAGATTTCTACAAGGACAACTATAACACAAGTGACTGGGGCTCAATAAAGGTTCCTGGTAACTGGCAAACTCAAGGTTATGATTATCCAATATATACAAACATTACATATCCTTGGACAGGCTATGAAAGTTTAACAAAAACACCACCGCCCAAAGCACCTACAGTATACAATCCTGTGGGATCCTATAAAAAGACCTTCACTGTACCTAGTAATTGGGACCAAAGACAAACTTTCATGTCATTTCAAGGAGTATCTTCTGCATTTTATCTATGGATCAATGGACAAAAGGTTGGTTATGCTGAAGATAGCTATTCACCAAAAGACTTTGATATAACTAAATATTTAAAAACTGGTGATAATACAATTTCTATGGAGGTTTATAGATGGTCAGATGGAAGTTGGCTTGAAGATCAAGATGGTATAAGGCTCAGTGGTATATTTCGTGATGTATTTATGTACTCAACACCTAAAGAAACCTTAAGAGATTTTAAAGTTGAAACAGATTTAGATTCAACCTATACAGATGCTACACTATCAATAAAAGCAGATCTACATAACTACGATGAAAATAATACTACAGGTGGAGCATTTACTCTAGAGGCCATGCTTTATGATGATCATAAAAAGCCTGTATTTGACAAGCCTATTACTGCCACTGGCGATTTCTCAAGTGGAATTGAACAAGCAGTTAATTTAAGCAAATCTATAAAGAACCCAAAGAAATGGTCTGCAGAAAGTCCATATCTTTATTCGCTTGTATTAACAGTTAAAGATAAGTCTGGAAAGGTTATTGAAGCAGATGCGGACAAGGTTGGGTTCCGAAAGTTTGAATTAAAAGGAAATCAGATGAAATTAAATGGCACTGCAATAATGTTTAAAGGTGCTGATAGAGTGGAGACAAATCCTAAAACAGGTAAAACATTATCTGTAAAAGATATGATTTATGATATTACAACAATGAAGCAGAATAATTTAAATGCAGTTCGTACTTCACATTTTCCAAATGACCCAGCATGGCTTGAGTTATGTGACGAATATGGACTTTATGTAATCGATGAAGCAAACCTAGAGAGTCACGGGGTAAGTGGAACTCTGCCAAAGAGTAATCCAGATTGGACTGATGCCTGTGTTGACAGAATAAAAAGTGTAGTGCAAAGAGACAAAAATCACGCCTCTGTCCTTATCTGGTCGCTTGGCAACGAAGCTGGAACTGGAACTAACTTCAAAGCCATGCAGGATTATGCACACTCGGCGGATTCAACACGTCTTGTGCACTATGAAGGCGACAGTAAGTATTCAGATATGACAAGTCAAATGTACCCAGGTGTTAATACCGTTGCAAGTTATGGTGCATCTGGAAATGTAAAACCTTATCTTATGTGTGAATATGCTCATGCTATGGGTAACAGCAACGGAAACTTACAATAATATTGGGACGTTATAGAAAAATATCCTAATCTACAAGGCGGATTTATATGGGATTGGGTTGATCAAGCTTTAGTGGCAAAAACACCAACAAATTCAGAATACTATGCATATGGTGGAGATTGGGGAGACAATCCTAATGATGGAAATTTTTGTGCTAATGGAGAGCTTCTAGCAGACGGAACACCAAAGCCAGAGTTAACTGAAGTAAAACATGTTTATCAAAATATAAAGGTTACTCCTGTGGATTTATTAAATGGAAAAGTTAAGATTACAAATAAATATTTATTTACAAATCTAAACGCCTTTAATGGTTCATGGAACCTTATGGAAGATGACAAGGTTATTAATAAAGGTAAGATTTCAGACCTTAATATAGCACCCAAAACTAGTAGCATTATAACAATACCTATAGCTAAATCTAAACTAAAAACAAAAAGTGGAGCTGAATATTGGTTAAACTTTAGTTTTACTAATCCTAAAGACACCATTTGGGCTAAATCTGGTCATGAAATAGCATCAGATCAGTATAAAGTACCTTTTGAAATACCAATTAAGAAGACCTTAGATGTATCAAAAATGTCATCACTTAAAACTACAGAGACAGGTACTAAGGTATCCGTAGTAGGAGAAGACTTTAAACTTAATTTCGATAAAACTAGAGGCTCTGTTACATCCTTAAACTTTGAAGGAACAGAACTTGTAAGTGGCGAACTTGCACCTAATTTCTGGCGAGCTCCCACAGATAATGATAAGGGAAATGGTGGACCTACTAGAACTGCCACTTGGCGTAATGCAGGGCAAAATAGAACAATAAAAACTGTGGTGGTAACAAAATTGAGTGAGAAGGCTGTGAAAATTGATGTAACGGCCACACTGCCAACTACAGTTGAATCACAGTATAAATATTCTTACACCATATATGGTAGCGGGGATGTTGATATATCAAACACTCTTATACCAGGTAGTAAAACCCTTCCTGAGATACCTGAAATAGGCATGGAGATGAAAATGCCTAAGGGATTTGAGAATTTAACTTATTATGGTCGTGGACCACAGGAAAATTATATGGATAGAAATTCAGCAGCATATGTAGGAGTTTATAACAGCACAGTAACAGACCAATATATACCATATATTGAGCCATCAGAAACTGGAAATAAAACAGATTTAAGATGGATGACTGTTACAAACAGAAAGGGTACTGGACTTATGATTTCTGGGGATCCTTTAATGGAGGCTAGTGCCCTTCATTATACAACAGAAGATTTAACTATGCAGGCGCATCCATATCAGCTTACAAAAATTGAAGACACAATGCTCCATTTAAACTACAAACAAATGGGGGTAGGCGGAGACAACAGCTGGGGTGCACGGACTCATGCAGAATATACATTGCCAGCTAATAAGACATACTCTTATAACATTAAATTAAAACCTATATCTAAAAAATCAAGTCCTATGGATATAAGCAAACAGGTATTACCTGCTAATGAACAGAGTATTGAGCCTGTAAATGTGACTACTTATAAAGGCACAGCACCAATACTGCCTTCAACGGTTACAGCAGCTATAGGTGCTGATGCAACAAGGCAGTTACAAGTAAAATGGGATGCTATAGCTGCATCTAAATATTCAGCAATAGAAAAATTCACTGTAGAGGGAGTTATAGAGGGCTCTAATTTAAAAGCAATAGCTAATGTTTCAGTTAGAGAAATCACAAGTGCAATAACTGTTAATATTTCTACTGGACTTAAAGTAGCACCGATTTTACCACAGTCTGTTACTGCAAAATATAGCGATGGGTCCACAGAAGAGGCAACAGTAACTTGGGATAAGATTGATCCATTAAAATATGAAAAAGAGGGCAACTTCTCGGTAAATGGGGAAATAGCATCAAATGGAGCAGTTGTACCTGGAATGGCCAAAGCCAATGTACTTGTAACTGCTCAGTGTACTTACTTAAGTGATATGAATTGGAAGAGTGCTATTTCTGGATGGAAAACTGTACAGAAGGATAAATCAATTGATGAAAATGTAATAACTTTAGCAGGTGTTTCTGGTCCAATGGCCTTTGCAAAAGGACTAGGAACTCATGCAGTTTCTGAAGTAGTATACAATTTAGCAGGTGGCACCTACAAAAACTTCCAATGTTATGTAGGTCAAGATCAAGAAATAGGAGGAGCTTATGATGGAGTAGGATTCCAAATATATTTAGATGGTCTAAAGGCCTTTGATAGCGGAACTATGACAAAAGATGCACCAGCTAAATTAATAAATCTTGATGTTACTAAAAAGAGTGAACTTAAGCTAATTGTATCAGATGGTGGAAGTGGAATTATAAGCGAAGACCATGGTGACTGGGCAGATGCTAAGTTATTATCTGAAACTCTTAAAGTGACAGCAAAGGTTCCGCAGTAATAACAAGTATACTGTAGTATCATCTTTTTATAAGATTTCACGAGGATACTAAATCAGTATATTTCATAAATCTCTATAAATTTAAAAAGTGCGAGACATTCTCGCACTTTTTTATATTAATAACAAATATATATATAATTGTTATATTTTATTATCTTAATAGGTGCTACTATTGGATTAGAGAAAAAAATAAGAACAGTAGTATACATATTGATGATTGGAGCAATACAGCATGTTTCCCACAGCGGAATATTTGATATAAATGATATTATTCTAAATACTATTGGATTCTTTTTATGCATTTTATGTAGTAATTTTATTTTATACGAATAATGCGAAGATAAGTTTTGATATAAAGGAGTATGAGAGATAATGTATATACCTGAAAAACTTTTAATAGACGTTGAAAAGACTAATAATTTGAGTGGATACTTTATTCGTTCTGAAGATGGTAAGGAAATTAAAATGATTGCATCAGGAAAAATGATTATTCCAGTTGATGGGAATGAGTATAAAAACAAAATCTATAAACTACTGGAAGATAATTGTGATTTGATTTTCTGTACCACAGATAAATTGAGGAACTTTGAATTTTATCCAGTGCCCATGTTAGCAATTTTCGCTGCTGATAGTAATGGAACATATTTCGGGACAATCGGTGGAATGGGTGCACTTGGGAGTGATGATGATTACCCAGTTGGATATATAAATAAGGAAGGAAAGCATGGAAAAATAGCGGGCAGTTTTAAAGAGTTTCTGGAGCTTCTCATTTTTTATCCGTACTGGAGAGACATAGTTGAGTATGAACAAATGCAGTTACCTTATAATATATCTGATATAGTGAAGAATCAGAGAAAAAAGCATTCACAATTTTTTGAATATCAGCATGAGATTTCAGAACAACTTAAACTTGTTCAAAATCCTAAATCCATTAAACTACTTATAACAAATCTCAAAAATCCATCGGATTTTATGGTATATCGTTCAAAAGACGAAGCTAAAAAGGAAAATGTGTTTTTGGAAGATATTAATTTTGACGGATTCGGTAAAATTATGTGATTAAAGTTCAACGATTAATAGACAGGGGATCGAGGCAAGAAATTAAACCAAATTAAAAAATATAAAAAAGTATAGAGAGGAGGTAACTAATTTGAAGCTATATATTTCAGGATATGGGTCAGGGGCTACAACATCTATTGGCATTTTTAAAATAGAGAATGGAAATATATTAGAAAATCAATTGATAAGGGATGCAGAAAGCTCATCCTATTTAAGTGTATTTGAGGAATACATTATTGGTATAAGTGAGCTTGAAGGTAATAGTTATATTCATATGTTTAAAAAGAACTTGGAGGAATATTTTCTTATCGATACAAAGCTGATAAAGGGTGGTTTATTATGCTATATAACATATTTGCCTAAGAATAGAGTGCTGGTAGGAGCTTGCTACGAAGGTGGTGAGATTTTTTCTATAAAAATAGGGGAAAATGGTTTTGAGGAAATGTTGAGTTTTATAGTGCAAGGTGGTAATAAGGATAAAGTAAGTCGCGCTCATTGTGTTGTACCAAATAAATCAGAAACTATACTTTATAGTGCTAATATTGCTCTTGATATGATTTATAGCTATAAAATAAAACAAGGTAAATTGTTTGAAAATGGTTATTTGCAACTTCCGAGGGGCGAAGGACCAAGGCATATTCTTTTAAGTCATAATGAAGAAACCATATATGTTATTTCAGAGTATTCAAATAAAATATTTATTATTAATAATGACAATGGAAAAATGACATTGCTTGATAGTGTAAGCACGCTTCCAGAGAATTTTTGTGAAAAGAGTTATTGTTCCACACTTTGTATGACAGCTGATGGTAAATATATTTATGCGGCTAATCGTGGTGCTAATACCATTGCAGTTTTTAGTGTGTTTGAATATGGAAATCTTAAAAAGATGGGAGATTGTTCTTGCTTTGGGGAATGGCCTAGACATATATCATTAGTAAATATGGATAACTTTTTAGCTATAGCAAATCAAGGTAGTAATCAGGTGATTTTGAGTAAGATAGATTCTAAAACAGGACTTCTAACTAATGGGATATTAGACATAGCATTTAATAAACCAAGTTTTGTATGCGAAGGACGATAAAAGATACTTCATTTCCATCTGATAATTAATGTCTTTAATTATTTATGTATATCAATTGATTACATAGAAAGTTAAAGACATTTTTTCTTTAACTTTACAAATTTAAAATATATTCAGAAAATTAAAATATTTTCACTAAACTACTTGATGTTATATAGTAGTTCATATATAATTAAATACAGAACTACTATATATTATCAAGTACATTATAAAATACTAATAGTTAGGAGCGAAATTCTAGTGGAATTTGAAAAAGAAATATTAAAAGGCTATGTTGATATAATTATTCTATCAGTTTTAAAGCATAAAGATATGTATGGTTATGAAATTGGAAAAACCATAAAGCAAACAAATAAAAGTTTTGAAATGAAGGAAGCAACCTTATATGTATCCTTAAAAAGACTCGAAAAGAAAGATTATCTGGAGGGATATTGGAATGATGATGAAAATACTGGTGGAGGGAGAAGACGTTATTACAAAATTACTCAAGAAGGTTTGAACTTTTTTGGCGAGAAGGTTCAAGAGTGGCTTGTTCTTAGAGAATTATTAAATCAATTTTTGGAGGTGAGTATTAATGAATGAAATAGATAGGTATGTAGATAGTATTTGTGATGAATTTAATGAGTCTGCTAAGGACATACAGATACTTAGGGAAGAATTAAAAGCGAGTCTTTATGATGAAGCCCATGAGCTTGAAAAACAAGGTCTTAGTGAAGATGAAAGTATAAAAATAGCATTGAAGAATTTTGGACAAGAAAATGATGTTATTTCGGAAATGAGCACCGTATGGAAAAAGAAAACTGATTATACTTTATTGATGGTAAAAGTAGCAATTGGTATTTTTATAATCGGTCTAATTTTTACTGGAATTAATATGTATTATGAAAATTCCGCCAATAGTATGCTTGAAAATAGTTCATATTTGTTTTTTATTGTTTCATGGATTATAGGATCTATAGCTTTTTACCAATATATTAATATTGAACGTCCAAGCAAAATATTGGTATTTGTAGCTATTTGTGATATAGCATATGGGGGATATTCTGTTTGTAGGATAATATTTTCAACTCAAGTAAAAGTATCCATTATAATTCTATTTGGGTCAGTATTAATTATTATTTTAGCTATGAAAGCATATTTTAATAAAAAAAGAATTTAAAAGTAGAAAATCAAGGAGGCAAATATGAGAGAAGATATACAGAGAACCATTAATGTTTTTTGTGTCAAATTGTACAACTATTGGTTTTTATATTTGCTTTGGTTGTAGAAGAACTACTTTATAGAGGAATATTACTTAATAAATTGAGAAAGCATGGAGATTTGTTTGCAGTGGTAGTCTCTTCTATTATATTTGGAATTGCCCATGGGGCTAGATTTTTCACCATGATTCCTGGTTTATTTTTTGGGCTGCTGTATGTTATATCAGATAGCATAATAGCACCTATTGCACTTCATGCACTATATAATTTAGGAGCAATTTATTTTGAAAAACTAGTATTAAAAACAAGCATTAGAGCAGTGTTATTCTACCTGTGTATGTGCATTATATGCTTAGCTATTATGTTAATAGACAAGAGATTTAAAACAACCTTCATAGACCTTAGAAACAAATATAAGGAAGAACATGGTCTAAATAAAGGAAAATATAGTGCTGCATTTAAATCTGAAATTTTCCTTGTTTTTGTCTTGATTATGGGAATTATGGTTGCTTTAACTTTTTCTTATTTATTTAAGAATTAGAGTTATAAGAAAATAAACTATTTACAAATAGAACAATAGAGCTCCACTGATAAAATACAGATTAAACAGTTTGAACCTTTAACCCTAATGCTTAAATTAAATTTAAGTATAAATGATTACGTCACGTAAGGTGCTTTCTTTTTATAAAATTCAGTAGTGTAATCAATAAAACACTGAGTTGCTTTGGTAATATACTTTTTCTTTTTATAAGCAATGGACACTCCTCGTTTTGGCATAGGGCAATTGAGTTTGTAAAAGCGAAGATTATTTTCGCTTGGGGAACACTTGACAAGGGTATCTGAAATAAAAACAGCTCCAAGTCCTTTTGAAGCAAATTCGAAGGAAGTCATCTGCTGATTAAATGACATCTTTACCAATGGTTCAATATTATAATAATTAAAAATTGATTTTGATCTTCCAAAAATTTCACTCGTTGTATCTAGCAAAAGAAAAGGGAATCCATCCATACCATATAGGTCAATAGCTGGCTGGCTCTGAGAAATATGTTTATCTGCTCTGATTTCTTCAGACGTCATACCACAAGCAAAAAAGTTCGTATCTACAGGAAGATTCAGAGGTATGCCCAATAAAATTTGGTTTGTAAATAAAGGAACAGATTGAAAGATTTCGTCTTCAAACCAATCAGTATCTAAAATTAAGTCAATGCTTCCATCTGCTAGCATACTTTTTAGCACAGGAAGAGAGGCTTCTTGTGCAGCAATTTCAATTCCTGGATATTGATTTGAAAATCCAACAATAAGTTCAGGGAGCAAATAGGTCATTGATATGATAGCACCCCCAATTGTAATTTTTCCAACTTTGACTTCATTCAAATTTTGAAAGTAATCAGCGCATTCTTGTTCCATTGATATAATTTTTTCCGCTTTCTCTATGTACATGTATCCAGCATTCGTTAACTTAAGTGGGGATGTTTTTCGTTCAAATAAAGTCTGACCAATTTTCTTTTCTAATTTACTAATTGCAATACTTAAGGCTGGTTGTGTCATATACAAGTTTCTTGATGCTTTTGAGAAACTCCCAGACTTGTAGACCTCATAAACATAATTCATGATTTCAAACAATTTCTTCACCTCTATAAATTAAATTTATACATTAGATAAAATATATAAATTTGATTATACAACAAATCAATGATAATATCAATTCATTAAAGAGTTTAAGAGGAGATTTAATATGATTGAATACATTATTGTATGTCCATTGGTTTTTCTTGCTGGCTTCATAGATGCAATTGCAGGTGGTGGAGGGCTTATATCACTTCCGGCATTTATGCTTTCTGGAATGCCGGTTCACTTTGCTATTGGTACAAATAAATTGAGTTCAAGTATGGGAACAGCTTTAGCTACATATCGCTATGCCAAAAACGGATATATTAAGTTCAAATTGGCAGCTTGTAGTGCGGTATGTGCATTGATAGGATCACCACTTGGTGCCATGCTTTCCTTAAAAATTGATGATTTCTACTTTAAGATTTTAATGTTACTCATTTTACCCATTACTTCTTACTATGTTTTGCGCAAGTCTAATCTTGAGGCCAATCAAGACATTAAAACATTAACACCCACTAAGACCTATATAATTTGTATGCTAATCGCATTTATTGTGGGAGTTTATGATGGCTTTTATGGACCTGGGACGGGAACATTTTTATTATTGTTATTGACAGGCATCGCTCACTTAGATTTAAATATATCTGCAGGAACGACAAAAGTTATTAACTTATCTTCAAATGTGGCAGCATTAATTACCTTCATAATTAACGGAAAAATATTTTTTATTTTGGGATTGACTGCAGGAGTTTTCAGTATTGCGGGAAATTACATTGGTACCATTTATTTTACGAAAAATGGAATGAAAATAGCGCGACCTATTATTATAATAGTACTAGCAATATTTTTTGTTAATATATCATTAGATATGCTACATATGTATTGAGGACTATAAATATATGTATATGTGATGCAAGTCCATATTTTATCTTAATTGGTACTTTCCTACCATAAATTATAAAATCTAAAACATACTGCATTCGTATTTTGGTTTATTAGGTTGACAAATGTAATATATTGTTGTAAAGTAAAAAGTATAATTTAATAAGACCTCACTTTTATATGTGGGGTAGAGGCGCGACATTTAACAGTCTTTAGTGGAGTTTGAGAAGCATTGATACTAAAGAGAAGGAAAGGTCGCCGAAGTAAATATAATCTTAAGAATATTTGCTGGGTCTGTAGTTAATAGCTATAGGACTGTCTCAATAAACTTCCCAGTTTATTGAGTTGTGCTATCTCACTCGGGAAAAGAAGAGGTTTAGGGACAACTATGCATGTTGAGACCTGAGTTTATCTCAGGTCTTTTTTGTTTTGGAAAATTCCTAAGAGGCTTAATAGCGCCACCTTCATGTAAGGGTGGCATTTTTAATTTGAATATATTATATAAATTTTGTAAAAAAAGGGGAGAGGTAATCATGAAAAAGAAATTATTATTATTAATAGCAGTATCTCTATCAGTAGTTATGCTTTTAACAGGATGTGGGTCAAGCAGTAGTTCAAAAGAGGTAAAAGCAGAAGAGGCGGGTGGAACATTTAAAGTAGGTCTTGAAGCTGGATATGCGCCATTTAACTGGACTCAAATAGATGCTTCTAATGATGGTGTTAAAATTGAAGGCAGCGCAGAATATGCAGGCGGATATGATGTAGAAATTGCTAAAAAAATTGCTAAAGATTTAGGAAAAGAATTGGTTATTACTAAAACTGAATGGGATGGTCTTGTACCAGCATTAGCTTCAGGCAAAGTGGATGCAATTATTGCAGGTATGTCACCCACAGCAAAACGTGCGGAGGTGATTGATTTCTCGGATAACTACTATAAATCAGATTTAGTTATGGTTGTTAAAAAGGGTGGAAAATATGATGCAGCTACTTCTATTGTGGACTTTAAGGGAGCAAAGATAACTGCTCAATTAAATACTTTCCATTATTCAGTAATAGATCAAATTAAAGGTGTAAAGAAGCAAACAGCTATGGACAACTTTCCTACCATGAGAGTTGCTCTTCAATCAGGAATGATTGATGGTTACGTATCAGAACGTCCTGAAGGTATTAGTTCGCAGGCTGCAAATACTAACTTTAAAATGGTAGAATTTAAAAGTGGATTTACTACAACAGACTCGGATACGTCAATTGCTGTAGGTCTTGCAAAAGGTAGTGATTTAACTGTAAAAATCAATAAAACATTAGCTGGTATATCACAGGCAGATCGTAAAAACATTATGGATACTGCTATAAAGAACCAACCATCAGCTAAATAGTATTTATATTCGACTGTTAGGAGGAGAAAGATGAGTATTGAATCGATAGTAAAAATAATTTTAAATAACTGGCCAATGTTCCTACGTGGAGCAGGTGTGACACTCTTAATTTCCATGGTTGGTACTGTTATAGGTTCCATAATCGGTTTATTAATAGGAGTTGTACGCACTATTCCAGTAGCTGACCGAGGAATAAAAAAGGTCATGCTTAAAACGGTTAATGCTATTCTTTTTGTTTATATAGAGGTATTCCGTGGAACTCCTATGATTGTACAAGCAATGGTAATTTATTATGGATCTGCTTTAGCATTTGGTATAAATATGAACAGGTTATATGCAGCAATCTTTATAGTTTCAATTAATACAGGGGCTTACATGTCAGAAATCATACGTGGCGGTATTGTTTCTATCGATAAAGGACAATTTGAAGCAGCTCATGCTATAGGTATGAATCATATTCAAACTATGATTAATGTAGTAATACCACAAGTGATTCGTAATATTCTGCCAGCAACGGGTAATGAATTTGTAATCAATATAAAAGATACATCGGTACTTAATGTAATTTCCGTAACAGAATTATATTTCCAAACAAAATCAATTGCAGGAAATAATTTCAATTATTTTGATACATTTTTTGTTGCATGTGTTTTGTATTTTTTAATGACCTTCACAGTAACAAGAATTTTGCGTTATATTGAAAATAAGATAGATGGTCCTGAAGATTATATTATGAATGCTAATCAAATGCAGGTATAGACTCACTAAGATGTTTTGCATAGAGCAAAAATAGTGGTGGAAATAAATATTAGGCGAGGGAGTAGGAAATATGGAAAAAGTAATTAATATACAGCATTTAAGTAAATCCTTTGGAACTCATGAAGTGTTAAAAGATATTGATTTTTCAGTAAATACTGGAGAAGTAGTCTGCGTCATAGGTTCCTCTGGATCTGGGAAATCAACTCTTCTTCGGTGTGTTAACCTTTTAGAAAAACCAAGTGGTGGTGAAATCATCTATAAAGGAGAAAATATACTAGATGATAAACATGATATCTTCGCGTACCGTACAAAGCTTGGTATGGTGTTTCAACAATTCAACTTATTTAATAATTATAATGTCCTAAGCAACTGTGTGGTGGGACAAATGAAAGTGTTAAAACGTTCCAAAGAAGAGGCAGAAAAAGTAGCTATGAAATATTTGATGGTGGTTGGAATGGAGCAATATGTTAACGCAAAGCCAAAACAATTATCAGGTGGTCAAAAACAACGTGTGGCTATTGCAAGAGCACTTTCTATGGAGCCGGATGTAATGCTCTTTGATGAACCTACATCAGCCCTTGATCCTGAGATGGTAGGAGAAGTTCTTAAAGTTATGAAGGAACTTGCGCAGTCTGGTCTTACTATGATAATAGTAACTCATGAAATGGCATTTGCAAAAGAAGTGTCTGACCGCGTAATATTTATGGACAAAGGGGTCATAGCAGAGGAAGGAAGTCCAGAGCAAATTTTTAATAATCCTACAGAGGAACGTACCAAGGAATTTTTACAGCGTACATTAAAGCAGATGTAATAAAAGTTAGGAATAGTAAATAAAGCCCCTACATTCTATAAGGATGTGGGGGCTTTATGTGGTAAGTCTTTAAGCGGTTTGTATTAAAATGTAGGGCATAATTTCACATAATTTAACATGATAATTCAATAATTACATCATATTTTAAATATATAATTAATATTGTAATACAAATTTAAATAATGGAGGCTTAAAATTATGTTAAAGAAAAACATACTATGTGTATTAGTACTATCAATGTTGATACCAATTGGTGTAAGTGCTCAAACATTAACAACTAAAACGGAACCAGATGCTAAGGCAGTAACAACTCAAAAAAAATCACCTAAAGCACCTTATGTAAGTCAGATAAAATTAGAAAGAGAAACAATCAAGAAAAACCATGATACAAATCAGGTAATTAAAGATGATATAAAAGGGGAAATTGCACAAGTAAAAACATTAATAGCACAAGATAAGGCTAACAAAACTTTGAAATCTAAGAAGGAGGCTATAACAGCTCAAAGAGTTGTTATAAAAGCAGATAGAGATATATTAGAAGGTATCAACATAAATTTAAAAGCTAATAGAAACACTAATAAAACTGATATTGCTAATAAAGATTATGCAACTTTAGTAAATGATCTTAATAAGATAGCACCATTACAAACAAGCAAGACACCTGTATTACAAAAAATAAGTTCTGATTTAGATACATTAATAAGTTTATTTAGCAACTAATACTTAAAGTGGGCTGTCTCAAAATGATTAAAAAATCATTTGAAGAGACAGCCTCTTTTTTATATGCAAATAGGATTTCGAAACATGGCAAAATTTTTATTACTCTCATATGTTCACTTCCTTGAATTAATAATATATATTTAATGTTATAAATCAACTGTAAATCATTATGGGGAATAAGGTGGGAGCACATTTAAATTTTCTTTGATTTTATATTGAAGTTTGTTTAAAAAAGAGGAATTTTGTAATTGGTTGTAGAATTATAAAATGGAATAAATTAAAAATGAGGGATTGAGATGAATGTTCAAAATATTATAGTTAATTTAATGGTAAATATTATCCCCATATTATCTATTGTTTATATTGTAGTGGGAATTAGATTATTTAGGCAAATAGCGAAAATCAACGTTAATTATTTTTCTTTTCTTATGTTTGCCGCTGCAGTCTATTCTTTTGGATATTTCTTGGAACTTAATTGTGAAGATCTAAATACTTTTTTACTTGTACGTAATTTTGAGTTTCTAGGGTCTACGTTTATCCCAACTTTGGGAATTCTATTTATTGCAGAGTTAACAGAAATTAAAATATCGAAAAAAGTAAAGAGTGTTTTATTTACAGTTTCCACATTCTTATGGTTACTATTTATATCAAATCCGATTCATCACTTAATTTATAAAAGCATTGATTTACGAGTTGTGAGGGGATTTGGTATAGTTCATGCCCTACGAGGACATGCTTTCTATTCCATGTTGACATACTATATAGTGTTGTTGCTATTTTCAATTATTGCATTAACAAAGTCATATAAAATGGTAGAGGAATCTAATAAAAAAAATAGTGTTCTTTTTTTAAAAAGATCATTTTACATTCCTTGGGTTGCAATAATAATTGTTTTACTAAAGTTAGATACATATGTTGAACCAGTTGAAATAACTATAATGATATTAGCTGGTTTGTTTGCTATTAATGAAATTAAAAATAACATGCTTGAAGTGCAAAAAAAAATGTGGAAGGGTACCTATGAGAATATTGGTGAACCAGCATTTTTGATTGATAAAGCAGAAAACATAGTTTGCTCAAATATTATTGCAAAGACTTTATTTCATAATCAAGCGAAAAGCATTGATTATATAATTGGAAATTTATGTGATAGCGAGATAAACAGAAAGCAGATTTTTTTTGAAACTAACAGTGGAATTAAGTGGTTCGATGTTAAAAAAAGTAAATTTGATATAAAAAGAGGATTTGTAAGTTACTTGCTTATAGATATCACCGAAGGGAAAGTGGCAGAAGGGCTCTTAATGGAAAGTGAAGAGAAGTTTTCAAAATTATTTCACATCAATCCTTCTGCTTGTGGTTTAAGTGATTTGGAAGACCATAAATACATTGAAGTAAATGAAGCATTTTATGATTTATTAGGATTTGATAAAAATGAAGTTATTGGCAAAACAGCTGCAGAATTAGATATAATGACCACGCAAACAAGAAATAAGGTATTATTAAAAGCAGATAGTAATGGAAATATAAGGTCTGTAGAAGTAGATTTAAAAGCTAAGAACGGAGACATCAAGCATGTTCTGTTATCATCAGAAAATATTTATGTTAAAGATAAGAAATATTGCTTTATTGCTATTAATGACATCACCGAGATTAAACAAAAGCAAGAGGAAATAGAACACTTAAGTTATTATGATCAGCTTACTGGCTTATATAATCGTAGATTTTATGAAGAAGAATTAAAGAGACTGGATTCGCCTAGAAACTTGCCTCTCACCATTGTTATGGGGGATGTAAATGGTTTGAAGATTGTTAATGATTCGTTTGGCCATGTTAAGGGCGACGAGCTTCTTAAGAAAGTTGCAAGGGTAATGAAACTAGCATGCAGAGAGGATGATATTATCGCAAGACTTGGCGGGGATGAATTTGTTATCATATTACCTAAAACCGATGGATTTGAAGCAGATCAGATCATTAGGCGTATAAGTGATTTATCAGCAAAGGAAAAAATAGAATTCATTGATATTTCCATTTCCTTTGGTTATGAAACTAAGAATACGGAGAAAGAAATAATCGAAGAAATATTCAAAAAAGCAGAAGATCATATGTATAAGAAAAAACTTTTTGAAAGTCCAAGTATGAGAGGAAAAGCAATCGGAACTATCATCAGAACACTTCATGAAAAAAACAAGAGGGAAGAACAACATTCTCAAAGAGTTTCAGCATTATGTAAAAGCATGGGAGAAGCTCTTAGACTTTCAGAATATGAAATTCAGGAACTTAAAAATATAGGATTATTTCATGATATAGGAAAAATAGCCATAGATGAAAATATACTTAATAAAGCAGGCAAACTCACAGGTGTAGAATGGAATGAAGTTAAGCGTCATCCAGAAATAGGTTATAGAATACTTAATACAGTAAATGATATGGCTGACATGGCAAAGTACTCATTGTATCACCACGAGAGATGGGATGGAAAAGGGTATCCAAAAGGCTTGAAGGGTGACGAGATACCATTCATATCAAGGATTATAGCCATAGCAGATGCTTATGATGCTATGACTAGTGAGAGAAGTTATAGAAGTGCACTACCAACTGAAGCTGCCATAGAAGAATTGCAAAAAAATTCAGGTTCTCAATTCGATAAAGAACTAGTAAAGGTATTTATTGAAAAAGTACTAGATAAGCCCAATATTTAAAAAATATTTCTTATTAAATTTACAAGTGATTTAAAAGACTAAAGGGAGTTCACAATGTGAACTCCCTTCTAAAATATAATATATTTAATTTTAATTTAAGTAGAGCATAGCCATTATTTGTTAATTAAAGTATTTTTCTTTGTCTTTTACATATATTAAAGACCTCTTACTTATAAAATCGTACTATCCTCTAAAAACTCTGAAAATTTAATTTGAACCATTGGACTATCCCCTTTCTATTAGCGAATTTTATAGTTTATCTAATGAAAGTTAATATATAAGTGGAATTACTTCCACTTCTTTAGTGATTTAAATTTTGTTTCTTTGTTTATAAATATATAATAGCATAATAGTATGTGTTTGTAAAGAATTATTTTTAAATAATAAATATTATTGCCAAAGATGTAACTTAGAGTTACATTTTATGAGATAATATTAAAAAAAGGAAAATTACTGTAATATGTCGAAAATATCATATGGCATAGATGCTAATAGGGTAAAATTTAGACAGCTTTGCGGTTGGCTCAATAACAAAAAATTATGAGTAATAAATATTGCATAAAAATGGGGGATGTAAAATGAAACTATATATACTTCATACCAACGATATTCACAGTAATTATGAGAGTTTTTCTAAGATAGTAAGTAAAATAAAAGAATTAAAAGATGAAAACACAATAATATTGGATGCTGGTGATTTTGCAGATTTTAAAAGGTTAGAACTTCAAGGAACAGATGGGGTCGCAGCTATAGAGTTATTAGAGTATGCAGGTTATGATGCTATAGCAGTAGGTAACAACGAAACATTTAATGGATATGATACATTAGTTAATATGGCAACAAAATCAAAGGTTCCCTTTTTAAGCTGTATATTCTAAATATTTTGCTGATGTCTATAAATATGCCCTGTCGCTATGCCGTAATGAAACTTTGGCAGAGGAAATAACTCAAGAAACGTTTTTTAAAGCTTTGAAAAATATAGGAAAGTTTAAAGGAGACTGCAAAATAAGAGTTTGGCTGTGTCAAATAGTGAAAAACACTTATTTTTCACTATGCCAAAAAAACAAGCATATTATCTATGAAGCTCGTGAAGAAAATGGATGTGAATGTATTGAGCAAAAGTTGATAAATAGTGAAACAGCATGGGAAATACATAAAAAACTTCACTTTTTAGATGAACCATATAAAGAGGTTTTCACCTTAAGAGTGTTTGGTGAATTACCATTTTTACAGATTGCGGAGCTTTTGGGGAAAACAGAAAGCTGGGCAAGAGTCACATTTCATCGTGCAAAGATTAAACTAAAGGAGGATTAAAATGAAAGTTTCATGTGAAATAGTTAGAGATTTACTACCACTCTACTACGATGATGTTTGCAGCAGCGAAAGCCGTACCACAGTCGATGAACACTTATTAGAATGTGATACCTGTAAAAAATATCTTGATAGCATGAGCGGCGATTTTATTCAAACTAATGGTGAGAAAACAGCAGAGCAAGCAAAGTCTAATATATTAAAAGGAATAAAAAAGAAGCTACTTAGAAAAAATGTTATGATATCAGTTATTTCAGTTATCTGTGCAATTACTGTATTATTTGGAGGATTTTCACTTGTATTTCACTACCAGACACCAATTCCCTATGATAATGGACTAGTGAATGTTAAAATGGGAGATAATGGAATGGTTGACGTCTCATTTAACGGGGATGATTACTACTGCTCATATCAATGGATCATGCCAATTGAAAAAGATGGTATAAAAAAATATGTGGTATATATTTATTACACTGATACTATATGGACAAGAAATTTTTCCAAGCCACAAACGGATAAACAATATAAATATTCAATTAACAATAAAGCATCCTTTGATTTTGATGACGGTAATGGCCTTATAGAAGTAAAAAAAGATATATCAGCAGTGTATTATCTCAATTATAAGGATTCAAAAATGTCCACTAAAGAATTACAAGAGATTCCATCTAAAGCAGTTCTTCTTTGGAAAAAGTAGACACGTATTATAAAACTTCAAGGATAAAATAAATATACCCAATATATATTTTATCCGAATTCATGTCCCGGTATCCCATTATTAATATAACCTTTATGGTACTTGCTTAACTCAGGCAAAAGTCATAAAGGTTATATTTGTTTTATGGATATGCTTATATATTTTTGTTTAATTGATACCCAGGTTGAATTTAATTTTATAAAATGTTACAATAATAGAATAAAAATACATTTACTATTCAGAACTTGGCTAAAGTGTACGATAATAAAATAGATTAAACTTATAATATTATTTTATACAAAAGCTCCAAATTAATAATACTCTTACATAAAAATTGAGACCATATATATTTCCATTATGAGAGGAAGGTTTTTTTATGGAAAAAGTAGATAATAGAAAATCTTTTAGAATTGAGTGTAAAATACCAATTTGCACACAAATTTCTATTGTTAAATTTAATAATAAAATGGTCACTACTGGAAAGGGAAATATTTGTGTGGAAAATATAAGTTCTGGTGGTCTTAAGTTTTTGTACAGTTTAAATCTACCGGTAAGTGATATTATGATTATTGAGTTTAAAGTGATTATTGAAGATATGACTACTGCTTTTTATGGTAATATTGTGAGGAAAGAAGAAATTGATAGTGGAATATATAGATATGGAGTTAAATTTATTAATAAGTGTGATGAGGATCATCAAAAGTTCATAAGGAAGCTAGAGGAGTTAAATGAGCATGGCATTTTAAACAATTCTGAACTTTGTGAATGTAATGTAATAGATTGTATTAGAAAATACACAGGTAAATTTAATAAAAGAATATGTAAAAGATATAAACTTAATAATAATTTTGTTGGGAAAATGAAAGTGGACAAAATTAGTAATGAATTTGCCAGCTCTCAGTGGACCAGTATATTAATAGATGATATTTCACAAGACGGTATTCAATTTATTACTGACGATGAAGTACCAATGGATGAAGATACAATTTTAGAATTTAAAATTATTATTTCTGATAGAAAAATCTATGCTAAAGGATATGCGCTCTGGAGAATAAAAACTGAAGAAAATAAATATAGATACGGAGTAAAATTAAGTGTTACAAATTCAGATAAGGAAAAGATAGCTGGAATTCTAGAAGAAGTAGTGGATTTTTCTTTAGAAAGGGGAATATTAGTACGAGAATGTTTTAGATTAAATTTTAGCTATTCAAAGTCTGAAGATCATAACTTTGAGTGGTGGGTATAAAAGAATCAATTAATAATGGTAGCACTACTTATACGAAATTCTTAGGGAGAGTTGCATTGTAAACTATCGTCAAAAAACTTTTCATAAAAAAACATTTTACTTTTATAAGAGGTTTATGTAAAAGGTAAATTGATATCTATTATGTAGAAATCAATGTTTTAATTTCACATGAATAATCTATAATTTAATGTACAAATATTATACTTTGAATTCAAAGTGGAGGCGGTAAAATGAAAAAAAAGTAGCTATAACTTTTATTTATGGAAATTAAAGTTTCTTGAAGGAGCTAAAATTTCCAAAAGAGAAATAGATAAGAAAAATCTACCTGATAACATACATTATAATAAGGTGACTGGAGAATATACTAAGGTAGAATGTGAGGATATAAATTTAGAAGAATTAAATACATATATTAAAGTCAAAAATGCATACAACCTTAATTTGATAACAATTTGTGTAATTATTTGTACAGTTCTACTTGTATTAGTACTGATAAACTGCATATAATTTGGAGTATAAGCTTTAGTAGGTAATGGTATTGCTCAATATATATTTTAAAATTATGCAAAACATTTTTAATAAGCATATATATTATCTATAACGGTGAGGGAGGTAAAGCTTCATGTATGATGCATTTGTTAAACTGATTAATACAGTTGGCTTCCCTATAGGTGTGAGTATATATTTGCTAGTAAGATTTGAGAAGAAAATTGAGGATCTCAATAAATCTATCTCTCAATTAACAGTATCTATATCCACCGTTATAGGAAAATCTGAAAAATAAGGATACCAAATTGGTATTCTTATTTTTTTAGTATTGGATATTGATAGATATAAATCTAAAAAAATCTGATATTTATTGCAAAGTTGCACATTTGATGAAGATTGATGATTTCATTTTTCCTATAAATGAATTACCCTAAAGTAGACAGATATACTAATCAACATTTAGGAAGGTGAATATTTATGGGAAATTATCAAAACATTAATACATTAAAACCAGTGGGCATTGAAAATAAAAAAGCGTATTTAATTGGAGGGGGTATTGCCTCTCTTGCGGCTGCCGCATATTTAATACGAGATGGTCATATGGATGGTAAAAACATCACTATTTTAGAACAATCACACATTATTGGTGGTAGTATGGACGGGTCCGGAAATGCAAAGGATGGTTATATTGTCCGAGGCGGAAGAGAAATGGAAGAACACTATGAATGTTGTTGGGATTTATTTAGCAAGATTCCATCGCTAAGTACTCCGAGTCAAACTGTTTTAGATGAATTTAGGCAGCTGAATAATTCAGACCCTAATGAGTCAACTTGTCGTTTACTTCATAATTGTGGCGAAAAGGCGGATTTCTCTTCTCTAGGACTTAAGGATTCTCACATTAAGCAACTTACTATGCTTTTTCTTGCAACAGAAGAAGATTTAGGCGCTACAACTGTTGAACAGTATTTTGATCCATCATTTTTAGAAACTAATATGTGGTGTTTCTGGCGCTCTATGTTTGCATTTGAAAATTGGCATAGTGTTGTGGAAATGAAAAGATATATGCAGCGCTTTATGCATCTTCTTCCTGGCATGAGCCATATGAAAAACATCATGTTTCCAAAGTATAATCAGTATGAGTCTATGATTCTTCCTCTAGAAAAATGGTTACTATCTAAAAATGTAGTCATTAACTTAAATTCGCAAGTTACAGATTTAGACATTGATATAGAATCAGATAAGAAAACTGTTACTGCCATTCATCTGTTGCACAATGATAAAGATGAAACAATTCATACAACTGTGAATGATTTAGTATTTGTTACTAATGGATCTATGACAGAAAACTCTACTATTGGAAGTATGCACAAACCTGCAGTAACTAATCGTGGTGTAGGAGGCTGCTGGAACCTTTGGAAAAACATTGCAAAGAAAGATGATTCCTTTGGAAAACCAGAAGTCTTCTGTAGTGATATCGACAAAAGTAAGTGGGAATCTTTCACTATAACTAGTACAAGTTCTAAAATAGCTGAATTACTTAAGAAGCTTACTGGAAGAGATCCATACTCTGGTAAAACTGTTACAGGTGGTATTATAACTATGAAGGACTCAAGTTGGCTTTTAAGCTTAACTTGCAACAGACAACCTCATTTTAGTGATCAACCTAAAAATGTTTTAGTAATATGGGCTTATGGTCTTTTCCCTGATAACATTGGTGATTTTGTTAAAAAAAGAATGAGTGATTGCACTGGTGAAGAAATGATGACAGAGCTTTTATATCATTTAGGCATGAAAGAGGAGACATCAGAGATTCTTAAAAACGTTAATGTTATCCCTTGTATGATGCCTTATACCACTAGTCAATTTATGCCACGTGTTAAGGATGATCGTCCTAATGTTATTCCAAAAGGTAGTACCAATCTTGCCTTTTTAGGACAATTTGCAGAAGTTGAAGATGATTGTGTATTCACAGTTGAATACTCTATTCGTTCAGCTATGATGGCAGTTTATAACTTGCTTAATCTTGATAAAAAAGTGCCAGAAGTATATCCTACTAAATATGATATACGTGTAGTTGCAGCGGCAGCAAAGGCATTATACAGTGGACGTCCTCTCCCAGCTGAGGCGATTGTTCGCAAGCTTTTGAAGAATACAACACTTGAAGGATTAATTTAAATATTTAAATAAAAGGAACAAGAAAGTATGTGCTTTCTTGTTCCTTTTATTGTTGTATATCTTTTTATAATAGCAGCAAATTTGGTATCACTGTATTTCACATTTTAATAGGGCTCTATGTATATCGCCACTAATTATTTGATCTAGATTATCAATAATTTGCTCAGAGTTCTTAGTCATATTGGTTTTTATCCATTCAAGTAGTAATCCTACAAAAGCAAATTTATAAAAATTAACCACAAATTCTTTTTTTTCTTTTGACACGTTCATGTCCACTGCAATCTCATCTACAACGTGGACCACAAGCCAATATACAGCATTGTATAAATGGGTTTCCAAGTGTTCACGTCCAATGGAATTATAGGTATTTAAAACCATTTTACGATTTTTATCCAAATAAATTAATATATTCAAAAATCCTTGCTGCCAGGTTTGAGATGTTGTATTTTCTGCCATGGCACTAGCAACTTCAGTTCTGAAAATCCATTCTAAGAGTGCGTAGATATCTTGAAAGTGATAGTAAAATGTACGGCGATTAACTTCACAGTCCCTAACAATATCATTAATTGTAATTTTTGCTAAGGGTATTGTGTTCATTAGCTTTTTCAATGATTGTGCTAAAGATTCTTTTGTAGTTTGTGACATACATTAGTTCTCCTTTCCCTTTGAGTTATATATATTATATTTAAAATTAAGTTTTTAGTCAATGTGGGGGATTCATAATGAATTACATTTAGTGTGGATTTTTGTTTAAGGAAAGTTCTAAAATTTTAAAGGCTATTAAATTATGAAGAGGAGAAATTGAGCAAAAGGCAGCAATTTTACTTTTTTCTACAAATTTTAAAGGGAAACCGTAGAATAATATTGAATTATATAAGTAATATTATGATAAATTCACTTAACTATATAATGATAGTACTTGCTATTTTATGGAGGTAATACTAATGAAAACAAAAATATCAGAATTGTTAAATCCATTATATAAAACAAATATGGGCCAGGAAGATAATACTGAAGTCACTAGTTATGATAAAGTAATGAATATATTTGAATCTTTTGTTAACATGAACAATATGAGCAAAGATGAATTTTTAGAAAAAGTTTTTGTTAGTGCTTTTAAATTGATACCTGAAGCAGAAAAGGGATCTTTTTATGAGCTTTCAGGAGATAAATACATACCTATATTTACAAATGGCTATGATTTTAAAACTCTTCAGAAATTAGTCTTTAATAGAAGTGATGCTTTTATTGACTATGAATGCTCAGATGTTTCTAATATTGATGCATATCAAATATATATTGAGAAACGTGATGATACAAAGTTTACCAAGGAAGTGATTGAGACCTTTAAAGAACTTGGAACTTATGCTAATTTTATATCATTATATGCACCAGTTCAAGTTGAGGGTATAAATGTAGGGTTACTTAGTCTTGAATGTTTTAACGGAACTGAGTTTTCCAAAAATTCTAAGAAAATATTGAAATTTTATGCGCAAATTATATCAAATTTTTATTCTCAGAAGGTTTTTCATGATAGAGAGACTAAAATGTATGATGATATTGTAACATCGTTAGTATCTGCTATTGAAGTCAAAGATAAATATACAGAAGGACATGCGCAGAGAGTAAGAGAATATAGTTGTATGATTGCTAAGGAACTTGGACTAACAAAAACTCAAATGATAGATATTAGTACTGCATCTTTATTACATGACATTGGGAAAATTGGAGTTCCAACAGAAATATTAAACAAACCAGGTAAACTGACTGAGGATGAGTATAATATTATCAAATTACATCCTATACATACTAAAACTATCCTAGATAAGATAAGCAATTTTTCTAACATTTCAAATATTGCATATAGTCATCATGAAAATTATGATGGTACTGGATATCCTCAAGGGTTAAAAGGTGATGAAATACCATTTGAGTCACAGATAATACAAGTAGCTGATGCATATGATGCAATGACTTCCGATAGAGCTTATAGAAAAGCACTTTCTATAAATGAGGCACTTGAAATTATAGAAAAGGAAATGGGTAAACAATTTAATGCGGAAATAGCTAAAGTAGCAATACGATTATTTTCTAAATAAATGGTATCTCATAATAGAAAGCATTTTGAAAACAACTGTGATTTATTTTAAAGGTGGATTTGCATGATATGGATGGGTATAGTATATGTATTAATGGGAGTAGTTTATTTAATATATTCTATTTTACGTAGAGATAAAGTTACTTATTTTAGTAGGGAATACCGTAGAACAAGCGAAATGAAGGTTGTAAAATCAAGTGAATTTTTAATGTTACAATTAAAAGTTTCAATATTTAATTCTATATATCTTTTTATATATGGAATATTAATAATAATATTTAATCTTAATAATATATTTTTTATAGCAGGATTTTTGCCATTCCATTTTATAAACCTTTTACTAATAATTAAAAGTAAAACTAAGGGGTATGTAGATTATAAAATTGGAGAGAATTATAAATAATATACAGGCTGGGGTTAGACTTAAGACATAATATTATAAGGTTGCTATTTATAAATGACGGAAGCTTTTAAAATGGTAGACGAAAGTGTCTTTATAAAACTTAGCCATGTGTATCAGGATACGAAAATCATAATTACTCATACTTATATGTAGTATTATGAAGATAATCTAGTTAGGTTACATATAAGATGGAATTGTACACCTATTTATATGATAGAATAATCCTTGTCGTCACGAAACAGTGGCACATTATGTTAAAAGTTAATTGCTAATTTTAATTTTTTTTAAAAAAATAAATTAAAGAAGTTGTTGACAAAACAAGCAATACCTAGTAGTATAGTAGAAGTCGTCGGTTGGCGATTAATACAAAATAAACAGTTGGTCTTTGAAAATTAAACAGAGAAATAGGTAAAATAGCGAAATAATATTTCGCTAGACCAGTTAATTACTTTAGATAAAGAAGTAATTTTAGTCGTAAGACTAAAAAGTATGTAATGAGCTTGAGTAACAACTTAACAGTTGTCTCAGATTATTCATTTCAAATAAAAAGTGCAAACTTTTAAATTGAGAGTTTGATCCTGGCTCAGGACGAACGCTGGCGGCGTGCCTAACACATGCAAGTCGAGCGATGAAACCTTTCGGGGTGAATTAGCGGCGGACGGGTGAGTAACACGTGGGTAACCTGCCTCAAAGAGGGGAATAGCCTCCCGAAAGGGAGATTAATACCGCATAATATGTTTTGATCGCATGATCAGAATATCAAAGGATTCTCTTCGGAGATTCCACTTTGAGATGGACCCGCGGCGCATTAGCTAGTTGGTGAGGTAACGGCTCACCAAGGCAACGATGCGTAGCCGACCTGAGAGGGTGA